>DXYE01000117.1 GCA_019415985.1 Clostridiales bacterium | reverse complement strand
AGAAAACCTCGATAGCGGCTTTAGCCTTTGAGGAAGCAAATATCCCCGACAGCTTTTTTGACGCTGTGATCGGAAATGTGCCTTTCGGCGATATTCGAGTGAATGACAGGAGGTATAACAAGCATAATTTTTTAATCCACGACTACTTTTTTGCGAAGTCCTTAGACAAGCTTAGACCGGGCGGCGTGATGGCGCTTATCACAAGCAAAGGCACAATGGATAAGGAAAATCCAGCCGTGCGGAAGTATATCGCACAGCGAGCCGACCTGCTCGGCGCTATTCGCCTGCCGAACAACACCTTTAAAGGCGGCTTTCCGGTTGTTGAATGACCGGATTCCTCAGCCGCAGCTGCGGGTAAAACCGGAGGAAATTGCACAAGTGCTGGAGAATATGGTGCTAAAAGGTGAAGTCGTAAGCAACAAGGGGCGGATCTATCAGATATCCTGCTTTGTGCAGGAGGATGAAACTGCCCGTAAGATTGCGGAAATGCTTTCCGTGAAACCTGAAAAGGTCAACATAGAAACAGCACTGGAAAGCATACGAAAAAACCTTGGTAATTGTGCCACGGCGCTGCTTTGCAAGCATCAAACACCAGGTCAATCCATTTTTCCGGAATCCATTCTCCGAACAGCTCCCCGGTGCTGCAAACATAGATGTTTGCCGGTTTTTTCTTGGCGGCTATCATGTCGAGCCGGTAGGGATGAAGAGTAGGAGCGAACCCGGCCGGATATGCGATTACTTTGTCGGAGTCATTGTGAAAAGGCGCCGGCAGAATATAAAGCCCTCTTTTGGGGTCTTTTTGTATCTGCGGGTCTCCCAGATTGAGCCGGACAGTACCGCATAGCCGTGCGGCCTGATGCCTCCCATAGCAAAAATAGCAGTTGTCTCTGCATCCGGTTACCGGATTCCATGAGAAGTCGCACCACCCAATCTTGCTTAAATTCATCATGGCCGTTTCACCGTCCCGGTCGGTTTATTGATACCCGTGATTTGTTTTATGGCTGCCATTGCAAAATCACCCTTCTTTCTATATCTATTAAGCGATCTGTTGCTCGCCCCACCGGATATGAAAACGCCCTTCTGCGTCTTCTTCCCGGTGCATGAGCAGCGAGAACAGGTCGTAATCCACGCCGAACTTTTCATAAATGGCGTTCAGATCCGTGTCCTGTCCCTTCATAAACAGATTGATTTTTTCCTTTGCCAGAACCATCTGCATCAGGTTGGATTCGATGCTTCCGGCATAGGTTACCCATACTGCCCATGCAGCAAAGACAGCCGCATAAAGCCATATTTGTGCCATACCACGGATAAAGGCAGTTACGATCAACACTGCGACCACAAGCACGGACACACTGTTCCAAAGATTTGGTTTGTTTTTCATTCTGTTCATCCTTTCTGTTTTGATTTTCGTTAAAACAAAAAAAGAGGAACCGTCCATGCTTTTCTTCCTTTGAAAAACACGATACGGTTCCTCTTTTGCGCCGGGCTTTATACCGGCAAGGGTTCTCTGTCTCCGTCAATTTCCGGCGCTTTCATGGGCGCTGGCGTTTCGGGAGAGGTTTGTTCCACAGAGCGCGGGTGCTCTTTGGAGGCTCCGACAGGGATAAATCCCCAGTTGTCCAGCAGAAGCTTCAGCCTTTTATCTGTGGTAATGCCGTCTCGTTTTGTAAATGTCTCAAGCTCCAACGAACCGGATACCCAAATGAGGCTTCCTTTTTTTGCGCGGGCCTTGACAATCCTTTTGGCGTCATCGCTCCAAGCGCAAATTTGAAAGTATTGCGGTCTGCTGTTTTCCTTACTTCCAATATTTTCAACAAGGTCAAAACGAACATAGGGATTTCCGTTTGCACTGGTCTTCATCTCCAGATCAGCGGTGATGCGGCCAATGACAATAGTTTGTGCCACTTTCGCTCCTTTCTGCCTGATTGAGGCTGGAATATCTATATAAAAAAGCGCCGGCACACGGATAAACCCCGAAAAGGGCAAAACCGTACTGTCGGCACTTTGAATACAAACTTAACAACATGTGCAATGTGGAACTCCTTTATGAGTCTTCCACCAAATATCCTTTTGGATAAGCACAAAAAATCAATTACAAGAGTATTATAGCACTGTATATTGTGGTTTTCAAGTCTATGAACACTATATATAGATATTCGCTGTAAATTTATTTCCTGTTTTGTGCATTCAGATGTTCCACAAGCTTATGTACCGTGGTTGATGGATTACTGTCACGGCTCATAATGATAACTCCATCCCGGGAGAGCTGCTCTAATCGGTTGCCGGCTCTTCGGGCAGCCTCCGATTGATGGGGCAAAAGCAAGGGAAAGACATCCTGGTTCTTTTCATATTTTTCAAGCCGTCCCCTGGCCTGAAGCAGACGGATGACTTCACCGGAGTCTTTGAGATGGGCATTATGCTGCACAAAATGAAGCAAATACCAATATTCAAAGCAGGGATTGGAGAAGGCAATACCGTAGCCATTTTTTTCAGCGGCATCGGTAGCCGCTCTCAGCGCTTCATTGCTGTTGTCGTCACAGTCAAAGACACACCAGATTTCATCGCCGTCTTTGGGGCGGTATTCGGACTGGCCAATCAGCTGGCGGGCATGTTTGACAAGATGCTCAGCCGCCTTATGCTTGGAGGTCATAGGTGTAACTTCCACCAGACAATTTCGGGAACGGAAATGCTTGAAATATTTGATTTCGGTTTCCTCACCCTCACAGATAATGTAGATGATCGGCCGCCTTTTGCGCCGCTTTACCTTGTTCGGATTGTACTCCTGTTTCATCCCTGCCATGTTTCCTCACCTCCGATAAATGGGATTGCACCAAAACGGCCCTGCAAATATCCCTTGCGGATATTTTCTCCTTTACGGGGGGAGAAAGAAGACAGCGGATACAATTCGGTGGCGCAGCTGTTTTCATTCTTTTCAGCAAACCAAATCTGATCCCTTCTTAAAAAATTCAGATCCAGTAAAAGAGCGTCATGAGTGGTAAACAGGAGCTGTGTACCATTTGTATTGATGGCACTGTCCTGAATCATTTCAATCAGACGCCTGGTAAGCAGCGGATGCATGCTGCGCTCAATTTCATCCACAATGAGCAGGGAACCGTTGTCGAGAGCCTGCAGCCAGCCGCCGATCCGGGCAAAGAACCTCTGCGTTCCGGCGGATTCTTGTTCCATAAGCAGCTGGAAATGTTCCGTGTTGCCATCATCATCAATCATTCGGTGGGTGGTGGTAATCACGGATTCCCCTTTCTTGCCGGAAACAGATTTAATGGTCACATCGGAGATGCCCAGATCGGCAAGCAGCATTTCTCTTAGAATCCGCGCCTTCTGCGTATCGCTTCGGACAATTTCGGAGACTGTTTCAGAAGAGGTAGCGGGCTGTTCCATCATTGCAGTTAATTTTTCCAGGAACCATTTGTATGCGCTTTCGGTTTGCGGTAGGTTCCAGTCATTGGAAGAAACAAGATAGAGCTTGTTGTCCAAAGTACGATTGCTCAGGGTGGTCTGCTCCGCCACATTGTCTCGGAATTCATATTTGCCGTTTTCACGGGAAAAGATTAGGGCCTCGCGCCCATTGGGCCAATGGTACAGATATTCATTGTAAATTTTCTTTGCGTCAAAAGAGAATCCGTAAGCATAACGGATTCCGTCGTAGATATATACGGCCTCAAAAGAGGTTGGTTTGTCGTTCCCGGCGAAAGGTTCCCAGGGCAGCTTCTGCCCCTTGGACAGTTTGGAGGACGCACCGACAATCATATCTTGCATGGTCATGAGCGCATGCAGGACATTGCTCTTGCCGGCGGCGTTGGCTCCGTAAATGGCCAGAACAGGGAGCAGAGTCCTCTTGTCGTCCGGATGGATCAAGCACGATGCTAAAGAGGTGTCTTTGGAAGCTGCAAAGCTGATAACTGCATTATCCCGGATAGAACGATGGTTTTCTACGGTAAATTGAATAAGCATGGGCAAATACCTCCTTCTGCTTATAGTATGAACAGATTACGCCCATATTATAGCATTAAAAATGCCAAGTGTCAATATTTAATAGCTGATTTTGCAGAAAATATGCAAATATAGGATATAAATATTGATATGAGAGCGCGGAGCCCAAATTAGGACTCCGCAGCAATTTCACCAATTTGTTCGTATCCAAGAAAACAGTCAGAAGACATGGCTGCGTCAAAATATTCACTGCCAAGGGAAATGCGCTGCGTTTGTTTGAAGTAAAAGCGGTAGCGGTCCCCGATTGTTACTTTGGACTGTTTGGGGAGGAGCAGCGCGGATTCGTTGCCCTCATCGTCCATAATCCGGATCTTCCGGAACTTCCGCAGGGGCTTTGGGACAATGCCGACGCAGGTGCCTTCGACTACTTCGTACTTTTTCTCCGATAAAACCCGGTACAGGGAGATTGCCTTGATAAAGCTGAACAGGCATACGGCGCAGCTCAAAAACAGCATAATCCTGTCCTTTGCGAAAATACACATGGAAATGCCGATCAGCAGACACAATAAACCGGCCAATGCCGTTAAAAACAGTTTCCGCTTTAAGGGAGGCGGGCTGTTATGGATGTTTTCCATTGGTTAACTCCTTTCAAAAATAATCTGTTTGCGCAGGTACAGGTTTGCAATCGAGGTAATGACCGGGCGGCACTGCGGGAGGGAGCGTACCGCATACGCAATGTTGTCGCTGGTGGTGTATTCATCGTGGTATAAGACATCCAGCAGGTCTTCATCCGTTGTGAAGGACAACACATTTTGATCGATGCATTTGATGATTTCCGCAGTTGAGAGGATTGCCCGGTTCGCCAGTCGCATGACCTTCTTTTCGCTGTCATTGCGCTTATCTTTGCTGAAGATTTTCTTGGTTACAGAATACGGCAGCCTGGAAAAAAGGGTCAGCCGGATGAACGAGATCATCCGTAAAAACAGATTTTCCGAAATCGGAATCACATACAGCTCAGACAGAAGATCATACAGGGCGTCCTCGCCGGTATCGCCGCTTCCTCTGGCAATCAGGCCGCGCTGGACCAGGCGGCGTACACATTCCTCGGCGCTTCGGGCTGACATAAATCCGGTTTCCTGGACTTTCTTCTCGTACAGCAGGTAAATTTCATCCTCGGTTAAGATCCGCCAGTTCAATACCGTCCACAGCATCATTTCCTGCATGTCTAAAATAAACTCACGGCCGCCAATGGTTACCAGCGGACAACGCATACTGCCGACGGAGCCTCTCACATGGAACTTGCCGACAGCAGTATAAAGATTCGTGTTCATCATACCCTTCCGGCAACCGTTATCTTTCCCGATTTCTCCAATTCAGTATTAAGCCGTCTGATAAGCCGGTAAGCACTGCTTCGGGAAATATTAAGTATCTCGGCAACGTCTGAAGCAGTTAATATTTTTTTTGCCGAGTATGGCATTGATTCTTGCATAGCCATTTTCTGATCCCTCCTATGTAGGAATAGTGATATACCTGATTTCGAGGTACAGGAAAAGTACACAAAACAGTTGAAAAAAGCTTTTCGCTCGTTAATAATAGCCGGAATGTTGAGCTGAAAGGCATAGAAAATATCTCAAAACCGGAATAATACACTCGTAAAAACAGAGTGGGAATAAGTGCTTATTAAAATGACAAGCCTATTTGAAGGTGCTTAATAATGGTTAATTATACGATAAAAAAGATGGAAAGCGAAGATGAAATCAACGGTAAGGCATATGTTCACTACAAGTCTTGGCAGGAAACTTATGCGGGCTTAATCGACGCACAATATCTGGCCGGGATGACTCTCCAAAAATTTACTGCAATCACCAAAAAAAATTCGGACAATATTCTTGTGGCGAAAGATGGAGAAAAAGTGATTGGCTTTGTGGGTTATGGCGCTGATCGTGACCACACACTTGCTGAATGTGGTGAGATTTATGGGATTTATGTCCTCGCTGAGTACCACGGCACAAAGGTTGGCTACGAGCTAATGAACGCTGCCTTGGAGATGCTTGCAGAGTATCAACGAATTGTTCTATGGGTACTGAAAGGCAATGATAGGGCAATTCGTTTTTATAAAAGATATGGTTTCCGCTTTGACGGAACCGAAAAACAAGTTCTGCTTGGTACTCCGAATACAGAGCTGAGGATGATTTTTGAGAGGAGCTTCTGATTTTGTCCAATGATAAAATATAGAATGCGCCGAATTGTGTCAAGCCTCTTGAGATTATAAGCAAAATTACTTAGAATTTGTATTAGATATACTTTTATTATCACCATCACTTAGATGTGTTATCAACGGCGATAACAAACTGATAACATTAGTTCATATAGGCTGTATAATAGGGACACATCAAATAATCAAAAGCACCACAAATACGACAGAGAATAATCTCTAAACAAAATTGATTAGGCTTTGCCGAGTGGGAATAAAGGTCATCATTCCACAGAGTATCTATTTTTATCCCAAAAGCACTGATTTCATCATGTTTATTCATATTCTCTGTATTATTCTCTTTTTTGAGGTGATACCGTCCTGAAACCAAAAGTAAATAGTCCCCCGTGGTTAACAAGATACCTCTCAGCATTACTTTTAAGGTGCTGAGAGGTATTTGCTTTTTTGGTATAATGATGGAATTCAAATTATTAGATTCAGGAGGCTATTAAGGGGAGCATACAGAGACAAAAACGGAACATGGTTTGTTTCCGCTCGATACAAGAATTGGGCGGGAGAAACAAAAAATGAAACAGAATTTTCTACAAAACGAGAGATATTCGCTTGGGGACAAGAGTTTATTGCCAAAAACATTGGAAAAGTTCATTATCAGCAGCACAGTAGACACCTTGACGAAAGCCGTAACCGTGGAGATCAGCAGGATATGGTTGTCGACGTCATTCATGCTTTCTTCCGTTTTTCAGACGGTTGTTGCTGCAAAAGCGTTTTTGTGAAACAGGCAACTATATCGTGAGGAACATCATGTATAATTCGGCCATAGGTGATGCGCCTGTGGGGGTTAAGCGGTGCTGAAACTCGTTTGTTTTTAATGCTCAATCCTCCTTAAAATCAGTAAGGCCGCCCGGAAAAACAGGTGGCCTGCCGGTCAAGAAACCAAAAACATCATTCAGAAAATGGTACTTTCCCGCCTTTCCCGGCTCCTTGATACAACTTTCAACATACTCATTTTAACATGGGAGTATTTACGCCACAATCGCAAAACCGTGCCAATGTCATGCCGGTGCTCTGCCTATTTTATCCCCTGAGAGATCCGACTGTCGATTTAACAGATAAGTGGGAAAATTCAGATAGCCCGCAACGTTCCCTCATACGAGATATAGCAGCATGAGATGCCCCGCCGTCTTGGATACCCGATAAAACAGGACGGTCGTAATTAAAACGAGCAGCCCACAAAATCACGCACCAGATAAAGGCAAACAGATATTGTGTCAGGTTGAAAAAAGGAGCGACCATACAAAATTAAAAAGGAGCTGGATGCCGTAAACGGTCAAAGCCGTCCGGCTGGGCTATCCCGGGGCCACTAGATAGGAGGCAATCCCCATCAGGACAAACGGGATCGTCCAAACGACCGCAAACAGCCATCTCGGTGGGATAAAGGGGTTGTTGAGCGTCTCGAACGGATTTATATTGCTGCGGGTTAGCAGGGCGGAAAGCCTGTCAACGGCAAGCGGTACGGCGAGACAGGCAATCCGTTTTTTTATTGTATTTTCAAAATCATCACCCTATAGCATGGATGCCACTCTCATTCCGCAGCAGGGAAAATGTTCTAACAAATGGAGACCGTCCTTGCCGGTAAGATAAATGGATTTCAGAATGGAAGGGACATGTAGATTGTATCCTATCCTTATCATCAATGAAGCCGAATGCTTCCTTAGGACCTACATAGCGGCAGCCTTTCTTTAGAAGTCCCAGCAGATTACCAAGGCGAGGCTCGTGGATATTGGAAGCTTCACGGCATTTCTAGTGAAATATATTCAACAAGATATATTTATACGATTGAATTTATGAATATGGTGCAAATTAATAGTTTTTGATAAAACGAAATTTCAACACAATAATTAGTCAAAATATACAATAT
>DXYE01000116.1 GCA_019415985.1 Clostridiales bacterium | reverse complement strand
AATTTATATTTTCTATCTCAATACTCTTTGTTATACGAAAAATAACCGGAGCGTTTTGCTGTCGGTGAAATTCATCCTGTGGTTTCAATATCCGCGGGCAGAGGATGCCGTATGCTTTTTGATGTTGACGAAATGGTATTTATCAAATTCCGGCAAACTGCTGTATACTGTATGTATCGAAAAGAAACCTGTTTTTGCAGCACCTGATCCCAAGTAAATATACAACGGGCAGACAGCACCGCTGCATCTATGAGAAAGGCTGTCCTGAGGTATTTCATATCCCTTTTGTCGCCGGTACTTAAAAAAGCCATTCAATGAAACAGCTTTTTCATCAGTCTTCTGATGTTTTTTTGTGTCTCGGAATTTTCTGAAATTTCCGCTGTAAGAATATTCTGAGCGTCGTCCGTCAGCGTGACGAGAAGCGTTAGACCATCAGTGAGAGGGAATGGAAAGCAGGAGCAGGGAAAACAATACATCTTTTCATTTGTGTCGGATAATACCGCCTGCCCTTCCTCTATTCTGTCGACCGTTAAAAGAATCTGCATCTTCTGCCAATATTCCTCCTTTATGGGCTGTATCACTGTTGTAGCCACATAAGCCGCAGTCGTTGCTTCTTTTACAATGAGACGTATTTATTATAGCCTAAAACAATAAAAATGTCAATCTGTGCCTTACGAGGGAACGATAAAGCATGAATTTTAACGTTATGACGATAAAACGCACTGAAAAAGGCGGATTTTCTGTTCATTTGTCGATCTGCTCAGAGGATAGCGAAAAATGAAAGTCCGGCAGCTGTAAACGACGCAGTGAGAATAAAAGAAAATGTAAAGCACCTGCGGCGACAGGAAATGCCGCTACAGTCTTTTTTCCGTTTACAAAGGAAACTCAGACTTACCCTGCCTTCTCTTGGAAACTGATGTGCTGTTTATGGCTTTGCTTGAGCGAATAGGAACAAACGAAGCGAGACTGATTTTAGACAAGACGATCTGTGAATGGTTTCCCCCTGAATGACCGTAATCCACAGACGCGTTGAAAATTCCAAATTTACCCGTTTCATCTTTTGTATAAACCTGGGAAGCGCCAGGCAATACTCATAGTACAAAGATGAAAAGGCGGTGAACATGAAATTCATGTCTCATGGATACTATAATAAAGTCGAGATCTGCGGTGTCAACACGTCGAAATTAAAGACACTGAGCAGTGAGGAGAAAAACGAACTTTTGAAACGAACAAAGGAGGGCGATACAAAGGCGAGACAGGAACTGATCGATGGAAATCTTCGTCTGGTTCTCAGCATTATCCAACGGTTTACCAACCGCGGCGAGAATCTGGATGATTTGTTTCAGGTCGGATGTATCGGTCTGATCAAAGCCATAGATAATTTTGATCTGGATGCCGGGGTCCAGCTTTCCACGTATGCTGTGCCAATGATCATTGGAGAACTGCGAAGATATCTTCGGGACAATAACGCCATTCATGTCAGCCGCGGCGTACGCGATTTGGCATATCGCGCTTTGCAGACGAAGGAACAGCTGCAGAGAAGTCTTTCCAGAGAACCGACGGTCGAAGAAATCGCCGCGTCTCTCGGTGAAAAACCGGAGCATGTAACAAGCGCCATGGAGGCGATTGTGGAGCCGGTTTCTCTATATGAACCGGTTTTCAACGATGGTGGGGATAATATATATATAATGGATCAGATACATGATGTAAACAATACGGACGAAACATGGCTTGAGGATATTGCCCTGAAGGAGGCGCTGAAAAAGCTGAATGAAAGGGAAAGAAAAATTATTGACATGCGATTTTATCATGGGAAAACGCAGATGGAGATCGCCTCTGAGATCGGCATTTCGCAGGCTCAGGTATCCAGATTGGAAAAGTGTGCGCTGGAAAGAATCCGGAAGCAGATATAGTATGCTATGAAATGTAGATGAACTTTCAAAATCAAGATAAATCAGATTCAGCCTGCCGTGTTTTGATAAGATACTTTTAAGGTTTGCTGGCTGTGGGGACAGTTCAAAGCAATGATTGTAAATCACTTCCCTTAAACGATGACAACAAATGGCGTCCCTTCAGGATAGCTGACACCGCATATGCTGAATGTTCCGGACCCTTTTATATTAGGGGATTGATCTCAAGAAGCATCTGTACGTTCTAACCAAAGGAATTGCCCAAACAGTGAGAAGCGGCAGCGCGGGGAGCTTGTATTTCCCGCGCTGCCGCTTCCTGTAATAAGGAGAAAAATGTCATTACATCCCGGCTAAAGAATAAAATCAATCAGTGTGATAGGATTTAACACGATCGTCTACACTTTTCTTGAAATTGATGATATTGTGCTGATACTCTGTATTCATGTATTCGGAGGTAATGATGAAATCGGCGGTTGCCTTATTATTCGCTATGGGAATGTCATAGACTTGGGCAATTCTGAGCAGGGCTTTGACGTCGGGATCATGCGGCTGAGCGGACAAGGGATCGGAAAAGAATATGACGAGGTCAATTTTGCCATCTACAATACGTGCGCCGATCTGCTGGTCTCCGCCCAGCGGACCGCTGTTGAATCCGCGAATTGGAAGCCCCGTGTTGTCTGCAATCATTTTCGCTGTAGTGCCCGTACCGCAGAGAAAATGCTTTTCCAAAATATGTTTATTGTCTCTGCACCACTCAATCATATCTCTCTTCATATTATCGTGGGCTATCAGGGCGATGTTTTTTTGCTTGCCGATGGTCATGGTTATCGTTTCGTTTTCAAACATAAATCCTCCTTTTTCCACACCGACGGTGACTCCTGCTGCGGCTGATTCAGGTCTCCGTCCCTGGACTTAAAAGTAATTTATATAAAATATATATTGTAGCAGTTTTTCAGCAAATTCAGCAGAGACGAAAAATTTTCTGTTCGTTTTAACGGCAGAAAGCCTTTGCAGCGTGTAGTTGTAGGTAAACCTTTTTCTCGGTTTCCTTTTCGGTAAGGTTATGATCAAACAGGTACCTTGATGTTTACTTACAAAATTTAAGCGTAAAAGCGGCATCTCTATATTCCAATGTCTGCACACGACTGATATGAAAAGACCTTCTCAGATCAAATTTTTCTTCCGTGTTTCTTTTGCACCCGAAGCAGTATGAGCATTGAAAGAAGGGCGTATAGGAGAACCGCTGTTACACAGACACCGCCTTCCAAACCGAAGTCACCGCCGTTGATGAATCCTTTGGTTTCCTCAAGCGAAACCTGCCGGACAGAGTCTGTCACCGGAAGACCGCTCACTCGAATTCCGAAGATATTTCCCTGCACAAAGTTCCAGGCAGTATGAAGAGCCGCGGCACTCCATATGCTGCCGCGCCACAAAACCCATAAAGAAATGAATAGACCAAACAACGTCAGGTTCATGAGGGGCAGCAGAGCGATTCCGTTGTTTTGGATGTGGAGAAGGGCAAAGACCAGTGAATTGGCCAGAACGGCTGCCGCGGCAGAAGAGCGCCGCGCCGCCGATATCATAAAATAGCCGCGGCAAAGCACCTCTTCGCTCATGCCCTGAACGATATAGCCGGTCAAATAGATTCCGAGTATAGGAAAAGAGCAGGGAATGGTATTTTCCGCCCAGCGAGCCGCGCCGAACAGGAAATTCAGAAAAACAGCAGCCGCAAACATCAAGGCGCCGGTCAAAAAGCCGAGGGCGTATTCACGCGCGATATGGTGTCGGTGAAAGCCCATGCTTGCGAAAGTTCTTCGCTCAGCTACGCGGCAATACAGCAGGGGTATGGCAATGAAAACCGCGGAGGAAAACAGCAGAATAAAAAAATAAGCGTTGGAACGTGCATGCGGAATATCCGCTGAGCCACTGCCTGCAAGGGACAGCACAAAAGGCAGCATGTGACGACTGGTTGCAATCAAAAGATTTTGCAGGAGACTGCTTAAAAGAAACAGAAACAAAAAGATGAGGCATTCCAGCCAGAGACGGTGACCGGAACTCTGCAGTCTAGCATTTTGTATGAGGAGTGATCCCTGAGCTTCCGACATCTGTACCTCCAAACAGCCGTTGACCGACTTTATTACTCCATCCTATGCTCAAAACCGTTTGTTTATCCAGTCCCGGATTTAAAAACGACTGAAATCAGATACATTTAAACCTTCTGCATACAGGAGAATATAGGCCAAGAGCGTGAACACACGGCTTCTGGTTTGGCGCAAAACAAAGACATCTGTGTATAGGCTTAAATACAAAACCGCGCGGCGGCCAGTCTATCACGGTTTCGGCAAGGGATGGGTACAGATTCAGCGGCTTCGCATGCGAAAGCCAGAAAAACGACAACCATGGAGGACGTACAGGAAGCTTTGTGTAATGTAAGTCAACAATGATTTAGACAAAAGATATTATAGCATATGTTTCGGATCAATTGTTTACGGAAACATATGCTTGAATTCGCTATGCTCATTATAGCATAAATCCGCGGATACTGCAAGAATCTGTCGGCATTTTTATGAGATTATACAACAACGTCACTCCTTGCGCCGCTGATTTTGTCTCAATGTGAAATATTTGGCAGAATGCTTGACAAAGCAGGATAAATGTTGTTATAATACAATTAGATGGAAAACACTTCACATTTAAAATAGAGTGAAATGAACTTTTGGCATGTGAGCAGAAGAGCGTCCTGTCCTGAAGTTTATCGGAATTAGATGCCATGTTGGTCGACCTCGGTGAGTATTTCCGCTCTGTTTAGTGGTGACTGTTTTTCGGACTGAGCAGAATAAATGAAGCATCGGAGTATTTTCAGGTTGCGGACTCTTTGCCGCAACCATGTTTTTGTAAGAAGTAAAATCAGACGTATGCAACACGGAAATAGGGCCGAAAATTGGCGACTGCCTTTTGAGATGAGTCCATCTCTGTTTCTTGTCCATACGTCGGTACAAGGAAAGGATTGTGAAGAAACAACATGAAAAAAACTGTGTGTTTTTTACTGGCTGTGTGTATGATTTTCGGCGCAGCGCCTCAGCTTTCCCTGAGAGCATCCGCTGTGAACGCACCGGCCGCGTCTGTCTATTCGGTCAGCGGAGGGAAGGATGCCGCGTTCAGAAGCCAAGCGGAAATTGCGGAAATGTATAAGGCCCTGAAGACCTCAGAAAAGGTTTTTGACAGCGAACCATCTGTCAAAAATCCGTACAACACAGGCAAGCTGGCCGAATCCTATCTGGAAAGCGCAGAGTCTTATCTTAATTTTTACAGATATGTCGCTGGTCTTCCCCTTGTGGAAATGGATGAGGAGCTGAATGTACAGGCACAGTACGGTGCAACCCTTTTAGCAGCAAACGATACGCTGACACATTATCCCACCCAGCCTTCCGATATGGATAAGGCGTTTTATGATAAGGGATATGCCTCCACAACCTCCAGCAACATATCTATGGCGCGAGGCTACAGCGATACGATGTCCCTTATTAACGCAATCAGCGGCTGTATGGACGACACCAGCGCGGAAAATATGAAAACGCTTGGACATCGCCGTTGGCTGATGAACCCGGTGCTGCTCAATGTGGGCTTTGGAAAGGCCAACAGTACAAGCGGTACCTCATATGCCGTTACACAGGTATTTGACCGGAGCGGCAGCGCGCCGGAATACGATTTTCTTTCATGGCCGGCCTCCGGCAACTTTCCGAGCAATATTTTGGATACGGATGTCTCCTGGTCGGTGTCCCTGAATCCGGAAATTTTCGCAAAGCCATCGGCGGACAGGGTGGAGGTGACGATTGTCAGACAGTCTGATGGAAAGACCTGGAAGAGAACGGCTGCAGACAATACGGAAAAACCGGATGCAGCAGAAGCGTATTTTCAAGTGGAAAACAGCAATTATGGTGTCAATAATTGTATCATTTTCAATATAGGTAGCAATCAGGTTGGCGCAGATACATATAAGGGCTTGTATACGGTTACTGTGACAGGTCTGGAAAAAAAGGATGGAAGCGAGGCTTATCTCTCCTATACGGTCAATTTTTTTGACGCGAATGATCCATCGGCGACAGAAAATACCGTGTCAGAGATTGCGCTCAATTTAACACAGTTCAGTGCAAACATTGGAGACGTCATCGAACTGGAAGCCGAGATTGCACCGTCCTCAGCCGCGGATAAGACCGTTGTCTGGTCCTCCGACAATCCCCAAACAGCCATTGTAAACGAAAAGGGACAGGTCTTTGCAGTTGGCGAAGGCAGAGCCGTCATTACGGCGACAGCACAGGATGGAGGCAAACAGGCGAGCTGCGAGATAACGGTTGCTTATCTGGAGGAAGGGCTGCGCAATCCATTCCGTGACGTATATGCCAACCACTGGTACGCCCCCTATGTCCAGTCTGCTTATCAATATAAGCTGATCCTAGGCACGTCGGATACTACCTTTGAACCGGATGTCACAATGACACGAGCCATGTTTACGACTGTGCTGGCCAGAATGTCCGGGGAGGACTTTTCCGGTATGACGACAGATAAATTCAGCGATGTGCCGAAGGATTCATGGTATTCGGACGCGGTAGCTTGGGCGGTTGAAAACGGGTTGGTATACGGAACCACCGATACCACCTTCAGCCCTGAACAGATTGTCACAAGAGAACAAATGTGCACATTGCTGATTCGGTATGCTGCGGCGCAGAACGTCGATATTGCAGCCACACGTGAAAAGAACCTGTTTGAGGATGATGATGAAATCAGCAGTTGGGCCAGAGCCTCCGTCACCGTTTGTCAGATGGCGGCCATTCTTAATGGCAAGCCGGGCAATCTTGCGGATCCTAAGGCGGAATCTTCCCGCGCGGAAGCTGCTACCCTTTTGTGGAATTATTATGATGCGTTTGTGCTGAGAAATCAGACGGCGGATGCTTCAAAAACCTTTGACGCCGTATTGCTGTCATTTTCCGAAAATATAGCGGAAATTTATCAGGGAGAAGCCGTAACGCTTCCGGTCAGCGTATTGCCGAGCAATGCAAAGACGCTGGAGCTTTCCTTTGCTTCTTCTGACACCAGTATTATAACGGTCGACTCCAGAGGCACGGTTACAGCGAAAAAAACGGGCGAAGCGGAGCTTACGGTAACAGCGGAGGGGGGACTGACGGCAACGTGTACAGTTCGGGTATTGGAAAATAAAAACAGGTTTCAGTTTGATATAGAAAACGGAGAGGCGGTTATAACAGGGTATTCCGGAAACGATAAGGTTCTGCGTATCCCGGCGCGGGTGGAATCCGGCGGTACGGCCTTCCCGGTAACGGCGATAGCAGATAAAGCATTTTCCGGCTGTGTGATCAATTTTTCGAGTATCGTAGTTTCGGAAGGAATCAAACAGATCGGCGCTGAGGCTTTCCAGTCTCTCCGTTGCAACGGTAAGGTGTTTATCCCTTCTACGGCGGAAAACATCGGAACTTATGCGTTCTCCTATTTATATGGCTGTACAGGATTTGTTGTATCAGAAAAGAATTCGCAATACAGCTCGGCAGGCGGCGTGCTGTTCGATAAACAGCAGACAACGCTTTATAATTATCCGCTTGCCCTTCAGAGTAAAGTCTATACTGTGCCTGAAAGCGTAGAATTGCTATCTGCACAAGCATTGCAAACTGTTATTCTCTTGAAAGCATTACCATACCGAATATCGATGCACGCTGTATGAATTATACTTTCTACAGTTCATGGGGGACGCCGCTGACAATCTATAGTCCTAAGGGCAGTCAACTGGAGAAGCAAATTCAAGAGTTGGACGATTATGTAAATCGAGAAATTACCGTTGTTCCCTATTCATCATAAAAAGCGTTTGTTATCTTGTCGGCCCGTGCGGATTTAAACCTGCACGGGCTGATTTCAATTGTGCGGCTGTAATTGTTTATCGCTAATTTGCATGAGATTTTAACAAATAAGCTGGATCTGCATGATGAAAAGTATGCGAAAAAGAAAAATGGTATTTGTATAAATAAAGATATTTTGCGGACAAATGAGTTTTTATCATTTATGGAGCATCCGGGTCAGCTTAACCCGTTTTTTTATTGAAAAGTATGATATATAATAAAAAAGTTGATCTAATTGTCTTTTGTCAACACATTATTCATAAATATATGATACGATACTTAATGT
>DXYE01000115.1:7922-8235 GCA_019415985.1 Clostridiales bacterium | reverse complement strand
GTTGACGATCTTAGGAATATGCGCAAACGGCGCGGTAGCCCTGATTGCGCTTATACTCATACTGATTTTGGCGTGGAACTATATAAAACTATTATTTGAAGCGGCTGAAAGATATGTCCTTCTCGGTGTTTTGGTATATACCGCACCTGTTGCATTTGCCATGGGTGCATCCCAGACAACTTCAGGAATATTCAAAAGCTGGTGCAGAATGTTTGGCGGCCAAGTTTTTCTGCTTCTGATGAATGCATGGTGTTTACGGCTCTTTACCAGTATGGTCGGAAACTTTCTCTCCAACCCGTTATCGCTATAGGAG
>DXYE01000115.1:0-7912 GCA_019415985.1 Clostridiales bacterium | reverse complement strand
CTATAGGAGGAGGTACAATGAAAAGAAGATACAAAATTCTGATTTTACTGTCGGTTTTGCTTCTAACCATCTCTTTTACGGCTATTCCTGCTTTTGCGCTGACTGAAAGCGAAGTGCAGAACCAGGTTAATGCCATTGGCAAGGAAGCTGTAACCGGCAACATATTTGTGTGGTTTTTATGTGCCATTGCCTTTTTGAAGGTATCGCAAAAAATTGACAGCTTTATGAGCAGTTTAGGCATCAATGTCGGACATACAGGCGGTTCTATGCTGGCAGAAGCAATGATTGCAATGCGTGGAGTCGGCGCAGCAAAATCTTTTTCAGGCGGCAGAGGCGGTGGAGGCGGATCCTCCGGAAGCAGTGGCGGCGGAAATACATTTTTGAAAGGCGGTCTTTCCGGTGTAGTCAGCCGTAAAGTCACAAACAATGCCATAAATAACGCCAACGGTTCTAAAAGCGGCGGGCTCGGAGGAATGGCCTTTAATTCCTCTTTGAACAAAGGTGGCGGATTTGCCAACTCGGTCATCGGGAAGATTGCAACCGGCAATATGTCCTCCACTGGTTCTATTTCAGGAGAAAACGCTGCAAACTCCCTTATGTCGTATATGGGATATACAGCTCTCGGCAAAGATGCAGAAGATGTCCCGTCATTTTCTGATGTTGAAATCGGCGGCGGTCATATCTTTGCAACCGAAACTTCCGCAGAACACCCGGAAGGCATTGCTATGGGGATGTATCACACCGATCAATATATGGCGCCGGAAGGCGACTACACGACCGTGACTGCAGCTGACGGTACAACCTGGTATAAGCAGTATGCCACTGATACCGTTGAGCGCAAGCCATACAAAGCTGATGACGGTTCGGTAGCATATCAGGAAAGCATTGTTAAAAAACTCCCCAAAGCACCTGCCAGAAAGGACAGAATGTAATGGCTGAAAACAACCGTCCTGTAGCAGAACCTTTACAAAAAACAGCCCAAACAGCTCAAATGGTAAGAGGCGCTATTAAAACAGGTAAAGCCATTGCAGGAGCTGCCAAAGGTGCAGCGGCAGGCGGTCCGTATGGCGCGGCTATCGGCTTAGTTTGGGGCAATCGGAAACTGATCGGTAAAATCATCATTGCGGTCATTGCCGTCTTAATGATTCCGATCATGATAATCTGTATGCTCCCGTCTATTATTTTCGGCGGTCTTGCAGATGCTTTTTCGCCGGACGATCCGGATACACCGATATTAAACAGCAGTAAGGTAATCAATGAAAATCTAACGGAAATTTCCACCTCTGTCAGCACTGTACTATCAGAGAGTTTAGCGGATACGCTTGCGGCTATCGAAAGTGACTACGCAAAATGTACCGCAGACGGTAAAGAAATTATAAATCCGCATGAGAGTTCACCGAACTTTAACGCAAATTCATTTATCGGTCAATACTGTGCCGCCAAAAACACAGACTATTCTTCCGTTTCTGTTACAGACATGGAAAGTATTCTGCGCAATAACAAGGATAAACTTTATTCCTATACCAAAAAGGAAGAAGACCGCACGATAGAAACCGTTACCGTCACTGTAACAGTAGATGCTGATACGGGCAAGGAAATTAAAACGGAAACAGTTACTACAACCGTTGAACATTGGGTCGTTTATACCATAACCTACAACGGTGAAGCCTATTTCGCTAATGAAGTGTTTCACCTGAATGATGCACAAAAAGAACTTGCCGATGATTACGCATATAATCTCAGCTTATTCCTCGGCGACAGTATGTTCCAGGGCCTTCCGGAAGGCTATACAACCATCACCTCTCTCGGAAATGTTCGGTTTCATGACGGACTGACTGAGGTGGTGTATTTCAATCAGCTGGATGAACGGTATGCAAATCAACCGTATGGCACTGATAATATCGGTGGCTACGGATGCGGACCTACCGCTATGTCAATCGTGGTTTCCTCGCTCACCGATGAAATCGTTGATCCGATCGAAATGGCAAGATGGTCGTATGAAAACGGATACTGGTGCTCAAAAAGCGGCTCTTATCATGCACTGATCCCTGCTGCCGCAAAAGAGTGGGGATTGCCGGTGGAAGGCTGTTCTGCATCAAACGGGCAAAAAATCGTTGACGCTCTGTCAAACGGCAAGCTGGTTGTTGCACTTATGCTGAAAGGCCATTTTACCAGTTCCGGTCATTTTATTGTGCTTCGCGGCGTAAAAGACGGAAAAATACTTGTGGCGGATCCGGCAAGCTACGACCGAAGCGGAATGGAATGGGATCTGAATATCATTCTGGATGAAGCGAGCACCCGTGCCGCAGCAGGCGGACCATTCTGGATCATAGGATAACAGAAATCTTATTATAACAGTTTCGCTGCCGGCGTTCTTATGGTCATACTGCCGGAAAGGGCGAACGAAACAAGCAAGGAGGCTTTGATGAACAAAAACAGCGAACAACATGATACATATATCATTCCTCCGAATTTCATAGAGGGCGGTACCCTGTTCGGTGGAATGTTCAAAATACGGAATGTTATTGAAGCCGGTATTCTTGCAGTTTCTGTGGGAGTACCGGTTTTCTCAATCAATATTTCGTTGACCGCCCGTATCATCATACTTTGCTTCACAGCCTTGCCGCTGGCGCTTTTTGCGTTGCTCGGCATATCGGGCGAACCGCTGTCCTCGTATATCTGTGCTTTTTTCAAATGGCTGAAAAACCGACGCATTATAGGAAAGGTTGAAACGGAAAAAACAAAACAGCCAAAGAAAAAAGAAGCGAAGCCCCGAAAGGACACAAAGGATACTGAAAACGAATCCATGATATCGGAAATTATAGGAGTCATCCGCAAACGGTCGGCAAGCGCAAACAAAGAAAAAGCCGATAAAGCTGAGACGGCTAAGCCAAAGAAAGAAAAAAAGCACGGCCGCCGTGCCGCGGAATCACCTTTTCTCAATCCTGCAGCGGAATATCTTCCGATTGATAGGATTGAAAACGGTATTATCTATACCAAAGACCACCGATACGTCAAGGTGATTGAGGTTGTTCCGATCAATTTCCTTTTGCGGAGCGCCAGAGAACAGCGCAGTATTATCTATTCCTTTATCAGCTATTTGAAAATCAGCCCTGTTAAGATACAGTTTAAGGTGTTGACAAAGAGAGCTGACCTAAACAAGCATACAGATATTGTACGCCGTGAAATGGAAGCCGAAGAGGATCCGCACTGCCGAATGCTTCAGGAGGACTACTTGCAGCTAATTAACCGCATTGGCTCGCGAGAAGCTACCACCCGCCGCTTCTTTATCGCCTTTGAATACGAACAAATTGGGCGACGAGGAGCCAACGAGGAAGCGGATGCGATTTCTTCTCTTCAAATAGCCGCAAGAACCGCAGCAAATTACTTAAAACAATGCGGAAATGAGGTGTTGATACCGGAAAACGAGGATGAGTTTACGGTGGAGTTGCTATATAACATTCTGTGCCGCCAGACCAGTTCAGATATTCCGCTTTCACAAAGAGTACAGGATATTGTTTCGGGATACATAGCCGCCGGCAAATCCACTGATGATATTCCCTGCACGGAGTTTTTCGCCCCGGCAAGGCTGGATTTTACCCACGGCAAATACATCTGCATAGATGGTTTGTATCATTCCTATCTGCTGATTCCGTCTTATGGATATAAGTCCCGCGTACCGGCGGGCTGGATCAGCCTGCTGGTTAATGCCGGAGACGGAATTGATATTGACCTGTTCTTTTCCAAACAGCCAAAAGAGCGTATGGTGCATAAGCTTGGCCAGCAGCTTCGTATAAACCGATCCAAAATCAAGGAAGCCAGCGATACCAATAGTGACTTTGACGATTTGGACGGTGCAATACGCAGCGGGTACTTTCTCAAAGACGGGCTTGCCAACAACGAAGACTTTTACTATATGAATATCCTCATCACGATTACCGCCGATACGCCGGAGGATCTGGAATGGCGGGAACGGGAAATGCGAAAGCTCCTTGTCTCTCAGGATTTGAATATGACAACCTGTTCTTTTCGTGAAGAGCAGGCTTTTTTATCCGCTTTGCCGCTGACAAATCTTGAGAAACATCTATACAGCCGTTCCAAACGAAATGTGCTGACGTCTGGTGTCGCAAGTAGCTACCCATTCACGGCTTTTGAATTGTGTGACGACAATGGCATTTTGCTCGGAACAAACAAAATCAACAATTCTCTGGTTATCGTGGACATTTTCAATTCGCGAGTTTACAAAAATGCAAACATGGCGATTTTGGGAACATCCGGTGCGGGCAAGACCTTCACAATGCAACTTATGGCACTAAGGATGCGGCGTAAAGGAATTCAGGTGTTCATCATTGCGCCCTTAAAGGGGCATGAGTTTTTGCGTGCCTGCCGGAATACGGGCGGAGAATTCATTTCTATCTCTCCGGCTTCGAAAAACTGTATCAATGTAATGGAGATACGCAAAACCGATAAATCAGTTGATGCACTGCTGGACGGAGCTCCCATTGAGAAATCCGAACTTGCCGCTAAAATCCAACAGCTGCATATTTTTTTCAGTCTGCTCATACCCGATATGAATCATGAGGAAAGGCAGCTTTTAGATGAGGCATTGGTTAAGACCTACAACCAAAAGGGTATTACTCACAACAATGCTTCGCTGGACGATCCGCAAAATCCTGGGCATTACCGTAAAATGCCGATACTGGGTGATTTGTACGAGGTATTGGCAGCCTCTCCTGAAACCAAGCGAATGGCAAACATCCTGAACCGTCTGGTGCATGGATCCGCCAGTTCGTTTAATCAGCAGACAAACTGCGACTTAACAAATAAATACACGGTGCTGGATATATCCGAATTGAGCGGTGATTTGCTTACCGCAGGTATGTTTGTGGCGCTCGATTTCGTGTGGGATAAAGCAAAAGAAAACCGGACAGAGGAAAAAGCCATCTTTATTGATGAATGCTGGCAGCTTATCGGTGGCGGCGGAAACCGTCTGGCCGCTGAATATGTTCTGGAAATCTTTAAAATCATTCGAGGATATGGCGGCTCGGCAATCTGCGCCACGCAGGATCTCAATGATTTCTTTGCATTGGAAGATGGCAAATACGGTAAGGGTATCATTAACAACTGCAAAACCAAGGTCGTTCTCAATTTGGAGGACGAAGAAGCACAGCGTGTTCAAAGTGTCTTGCATCTATCCGAAGCTGAGGTAATGGAGATCATACATTTTGAGCGTGGTAACGGATTGATAAGCTCGAATAACAATAATATCACGGTTGAATTTAAGTGCAGTGATTTGGAAAAAAGCCTGATTACAACAGACCGTCGGGAACTGCAGGAGCTGGTGGAACAGAAAAAAGCAGTAATACCGTCTTAATGCGGTGATATTGCGTATTACCGTGCTATTACATATTTAATACGCATTTATTGCGTATTAAATTCGATTCACTGTTCGTACCAAGCATAAGCGCATGCTGTCCTCGAGGAAAAATGTGCTTGCAACCCATATTATATTTCAGAAAAATGTGCAAAACCGAGATTGATAATATTAGAAAAACGTGTTATACTATTACCGACGTATAGGAAAGGTCGGTGATTTGTATGAAACGAAATGCCATTCAGAATCTGATACAATGGAAATCGAGCGAAGACCGCAAACCGATGGTGCTGAAAGGTGCAAGACAGGTGGGAAAAACATGGCTGATGAAAGAGTTCGGACAGAGTTATTATGACAATTATGTCTATTTCAATTTTGATGAAGAGGATGAACTGAAATCTATTTTTGAAACAAATAAGAATCCCCGGCGCATTATTGAACTGCTCTCCCTGATTTGCGGAGATAAGATAGAGCCGGGAAAAACACTGATTATTTTTGATGAAATACAGGAGTGTGCCGAGGCGCTGAACACGCTTAAATACTTCAAAGAGAAAGCTAATGAGTATCATATTATTTCTGCCGGAAGTCTTCTCGGAACGCTCCTTGCAAAACCGAAATCTTACCCTGTCGGCATGGTAAATCTGTTGGATATCCATCCCCTGACCTTTGATGAATTTCTTAATGCGACCGAGCCTACGCTCTATATCTATTACACGGAAATTAAAAAAGGGCAGAAAATTGAAGACATTTTCCATAACCGATTGACGGAAGCGTATAACAACTATCTCATTATCGGGGGAATGCCGGAATGTGTTGCATCGTGGGTCAAGTATAAGGATCCAGCAAAAATATCTCAGATCCAACGAGAGCTTATAGAAGTTTACGAAAACGATTTTTCCAAGCACAACGGAAAGGTCAACAGCGGACGTATTTTGTTGGTATTTCGCAGCATTGTCTCCCAGCTTGCCAAGCCAAACGAAAAATTTATGTACGGTGCTGTCCGTGAAGGAGGAAGAGCCCGTGATTTTGAAGAGGCGATCGAATGGCTGGTATCTGCTGGGATGCTGAATCGTGTTTACAATGTTTCAAAGATGGAACATCCGCTGTCTGCATTTGATAAACTGGAGCAATTCAAATTGTTTGTTTTTGATACCGGGCTGCTTAAGCACATGGCGGGTATCGACAACAGCGCCATTCTCCTGAAAGCGAATTATCAGTTCAAAGGCCCGCTGACAGAAAACTATGTTTTACAGCAGCTTTGCGGACAATTTGAGCTTGCACCCCGGTATTATTCAGACAAAAACAGTGAGATCGACTTTGTCATTCAAAACGGTATGGAGATCATCCCCGTTGAAGCAAAAGGCGGAGAAGACAAATCAGCGCCGTCTTTCAAGAGGTATATTGCAGAACACAAGCCGGAGCACGCCCTGCGCTTTTCTAAACGCGGCTACCGGACGGACGGATATATTACGAATATCCCTCTATATCTTGCGAGAAAAACGAGGGATCTTCTGTGATGTATTTACCGGGAAAAGCTGCTCGAAGCAACTCGTGAACGGTGTCGATGTATGCAAATTCGGAAAGCAATGAATTGTTTCAATGAAAGCCATGCAGCGTGGATACTGACAACAGAGAGTATGATTAACTGAATATGCTTTGATATGAGCGTTCGGCATTTTACCGGACGCTTTTCTTATGCGCAGAAAGGAGATAATATGAAAACCCGAAAGGAAATCTACGGCAAGGAAGCCGCTGAATTACTGCGGGATATTGCAACCTACCATTACATACGGCACGATCAGTTTTTGAAGCTGTATCCCGGCAAGGAAGAAAAGATAGAAAATCTGCTTACCTTCTTTGTACGGCAAGGACGCATTTTTCTCGATAAAACTTTGGAAATGTATCATGACGGGACGGAAAGTTCACCGGATTATGAGATGATTGCGGCAATTTGGGTGCTTGCGGATTTCATTGATAAATCGGATTACCATTCTTCTACGGATTTTCCGGTCAAACTGATATTTATAGCGGATGGTGAGCTCTATGAGGTTATCTATGTGGCTTCCGGCAATGAAACGCTGGTGGAGCACGCTTTGGCTCAGCGGGAACAAGATGCTGAAAAGCGTATTGTCATTGTAGATGGCACAGAACAATTTTCACGGCTCAACATCCCGGATGTAACGGCATACTGTACCGTTGATATAGATTCCGGCGCAATCCAGTATTACAAACAAGAATAGGAGGACCGTATTGGACAGGATAAATATTTCAAAACGAATCGGCAGTATTAAAACGGATATTACGAAGCTGTCAAACACATTATGCGCTATCGAAAACACGGATATGGAAAACTATCCCGACAACTATGCTATGATGGCAACCGATGCCGCATTGCGCAGCGAATTGATCGCCTGCCGTATGCGGCATTTGTTATACGGCTCAACTCCCACCCGAAAAGAAACCTATCTTGCTTCCGCCGGGGTAGTACAGGGGATCCAAATCAAGGTACGGGACGGTGTGTTAGAGGTGACATTACCT
>DXYE01000114.1 GCA_019415985.1 Clostridiales bacterium | reverse complement strand
GGACTTCTTGTCGCCTTTCTTTCCTACGTCGGCATTTTTTACGGCCCTGTCAATTTTTTTGCATGTCTCAGCGACTCTTACAATGGGGCTCTGGCCGCCGCCGAAAGAATAATGGACATATTGGACGCGGAGCCGGAACCAAACTTTGGTGCGGGCAATATACCCGATCATATCGACGGCCGTATAGAGTTTAAAAATGTGAACTTTGCATTTGACAAATCCAAGAAGGTTCTGCGCAATATTAATTTGACCATTGAAAAGGGGGATATAGTCGGCATCGTCGGCACAACCGGCTCCGGAAAATCGACGCTGATCAATTTGATTCTCCGATTCTATGACGGTTATGACGGCGAGATTCTGATCGACGGAAAAAATCTGCGGGACATCGACCTGCAATACTTTAGATCACAAATCGGCTATGTCCAGCAGGAGCCGATGATGTTTCACGATACTATATACAACAATATTGCCTACGGCACACCTGACGCACACGTTGAGCAAATCCTCAATGCTGCTGAAATCGCCAACGCACACGAATTCATCGTCCGCCAGCCGGACGCATACGATTCGGTACTCGGTGAACGCGGAATCGGCCTTTCGGGCGGTGAAAAGCAGAGAATTTCTATAGCGAGGGCTGTTCTGAAAAACCCAGCCATACTAATCTTTGATGAAGCAACTGCCGCTGTAGACTCAGAAACCGAGCATCTGATTCAGCAGGCAATTGAACGTCTGATTCGGGGACGTACCACGCTCATGATCGCACATCGGCTTTCTACACTAAGTAAGGCTAACAAAATTGTTGTTGTAGATCAGGGAGAGATCATCGAATGCGGCACGCCGGAGGAATTGCTTGCTTTAAAGGGCAAATACTACAGACTGATTTCGATGCAGTCCATGGCTTCTCACAGCATGGAGGGCAATGCGGATCTGTTAAACTGAAATATAAAGCTTATAAGTGGTTAGCGGTTTCATAAGCCCGCTGCTCCAAGGTCTATGCCGGCAACGTACATATACAGCCAGCCGTTTCGCATAACTTTAGGAAGATAGGCAATGAGTGAGTGAAGAGGACTGTAAAACATTTTTTCAGCCCTTCTCAGATAACGTTTATCGCGCGGCAGTGCGAATGCCGTGTGCAGATACAGGTGATTTCACCAGCCCCGAACAGAATTACAGAAAGGGATAAGGTTATGGCAAGAAACTATATAGGCGGCGACATGGTCAAATTTCGCCGCAAAGATTTGTGTCTTGTGGACGCAGAGTACTATAACGGTGAATGTCTTGAAAATTTGGAGCCGCGCAGACTCTTTCCCATGAGCGGTCTGAGTAGATATATTGCACTGTTGGATTCGGAAGGTACGGAACGCGCCATCATCCGCGATTTGGATACGCTGATGCCCGAATCCAGAGAGGCCATCTTGGCATGTCTGAACGAGTACTATTTGATTCCCAAAATTACGTCAATTAAAGAATGCATCGACAAATTCGGGCTGCTCAAATGGTCGGTGACGACTGATAAGGGTGATTGCGATTTTACCATTCGAAACAGACACAGTGATATAAAGCTGATTTACGGCAAGAGGGTTTTAATGAAGGATTCCAGCGATAACCGATATGAAATACCGGATTATACGCAATTGGACCACAGGAGCATACATCTTCTGAACAGTTATCTATGATCATAAACCCCATTTGCAGATGATTTTTCGGTTGTCAAATCGATATCTTATATGTTATAATAAGGGCAACAAATTCAAAATTTTCCTTATGTAATCGATTCCAAAAATGGGTTAGAATAAGTGCAGTGAGTTCAAACATCAGTTTTCTCATGTAGTTCATTTGAAAGTTATACTATCGTGACACGGTATACATCCGCATCACCGTATAGCGGCGGGGCGTGTATTGCCTTTTGGGATATACCAACAAGGCTGGTTTTTTTATTGATATATTCGTTTTTTGTTTTTTTGTATGCATATTCGGCATTTTTATTTAATTTCGTTTTCTGCCATTAAAGCTTGAAAGCGTGTAAATACCGTTGGATTTACTAAATATTACTGATTGAAAGGAGTATTATTGTCCCATGAAACTCATTTTTGCTATCGTAAATAATGATGACAGTGCGATTGCCGCAGCCGCACTCACTAAAGAGGGCTTTTTCGTGACAAAGTTATCCACGACAGGAGGCTTTTTAATGGTGGGCAATACTACTTTTTTGATCGGTACTCAAGACGGCGAAGAAGACCAGGTGTTAAAAATATTGTCTGATTGTTGTGCCACAAGAACACAGACAAATCCCAGTACCGCATCTTTAGGCCGGGGACTCCGCAACAATAGTCTGGAAGGTGAAGTTACGGTCGGCGGCGCTACGGTATTTATTTTAAACATCGAACGCTTCGAGAAAATATGAGCCCTAACCGTTCTCGAATATCAGAAAATCGGACACGGAACTCTGACGAAAAGCTTTCGTCGTATCAATACAAACACAGGTAAGCATATTTGAACCAAACCCGTATCTTTACGTAAAGTTTTCATCTTCCTCTCCGACCGATAAAGCCTATTCACCATTGCTGTAAAATCCTTTATCCACGCAAAATATAATTTGTCTCTCAAATACCCGTCAGCTTACGGCTCATAACAGAGAGGCCTTATCAAAGAAGAATTGCACCGTTTCTTGAATATGTGTAAAGTCACCAGATCGTAAAGCGGCGGATACTTCCTTAAAAGGGAAGTATCCGCCGCTTTGTTATACTCTTAACTTACTTGATTTTGGGGCATTAATACATGCCTCCGCCCATACCGCCCATGCCGCCTGCGCCAGCCGGTGCAGCAGGTTCCTCTTCCTTCTTATCCGCTACCAGAGCCTCTGTCGTCAGAATGGTAGCAGCAACGGAAGCCGCATTCTGAATAGCGCTGCGCGTCACCTTTGTCGGATCCACAATGCCCTTTTCCATCATGTCTACAAAAGTCTCATTGTATGCATCGAATCCATATCCCTTTTTGCCGCTCGACATGATCTTATCGACAATAACAGAGCCCTCATATCCGGCATTCTCGGCAATCTGACGAACCGGTTCTTCCAGAGCCTTCAGAACGATTTTAACACCGGTCTTTTCATCGCCGTCCACAGCATCCAGAACTGATTCCACATCCTTGATGATGTTCAGATAAGCTGTTCCGCCGCCTGCTACAATACCTTCTTCTACGGCTGCCTTTGTCGCATTGAGCGCGTCCTCGATACGCAGCTTCTTCTCTTTCATCTCCGTTTCAGTTGCCGCACCGACTTTGATAACCGCTACGCCGCCCGAAAGCTTAGCCAATCTCTCTTGGAGCTTTTCACGATCAAAGTCAGAGGTTGTCGTCTCAATGGCCGCCTTAATCTGATTGATTCTGCTCTTGATTTCATCAGAAGAACCAGCGCCGTCAACAATAATGGTGTTTTCCTTATTGATTTTAACCTGTCTTGCACGACCAAGCTGATCCATGGTGGTCTCCTTCAGGTCAAGGCCGAGTTCCTCCGTAATAACCTCGCCGCCGGTCAGGATTGCGATGTCGCGGAGCATCTCTTTTCTTCTGTCGCCAAAGCCCGGAGCTTTCACTGCCGCACACACGAAAGTGCCGCGCAGCTTGTTAAGCACAAGTGTTGTAAGCGCTTCACCCTCAACATCCTCTGCGATAATCACAAGCTTCTTGCCAGCTTGGACAATCTTTTCGAGAATCGGCAGGATTTCCTGAATATTGGAGATTTTCTTATCCGTGATTAGAAGATATGCATCGTCAATAATCGCTTCCATTTTGTCGGTATCTGTAGCCATATACGGAGAAACATAGCCGCGGTCAAACTGCATGCCCTCTACAACCTCGCAGTAGGTATCCGCCGACTTGGACTCCTCAACGGTAATGACGCCATCCGATGTGACCTTTTCCATAGCGTCTGCAATCAGTGTGCCGATTACCTCGTCGCCTGCAGAGACCGTTCCTACGCGGGCGATATCCGCAGTGCCGTTAATTTTTTTCGAATTCGCGACAAGGGAGGATACTGCCTTGTCGACCGCTTTCTGAATACCTTTGCGGATAACCATAGGATTCGCACCAGCAGCCACATTCTTCATGCCTTCCCGGACAAAAGCCTGCGCCAGGAGCGTAGCCGTTGTTGTACCGTCACCGGCTGCGTCGTTTGTTTTGGTGGCCACTTCTTTAACGAGTTGTGCGCCCATATTTTCCAGCGGGCACTCCAGTTCAATTTCCTTTGCAATGGTGACGCCGTCGTTTGTAATCAGCGGTGCACCGTATTTCTTATCGAGAACAACGTTTCTTCCCTTCGGTCCAAGTGTGATCTTAACAGTGTCAGCCAATTTGTCAACGCCGCGAATCAGCGCATTTCTGGCTTCAATGCCATATACAAGTTCCTTTGCCATGTCAATCTCTCCTTTATGATTTTTTGTGATTTTGTTTTCATTTTAGGTAAGGACAGCCGCAGCCGACGCGGTCTGTACAGAGGAGCGGAGATTATTCAACGACCGCCAGAATGTCTCCCTGTTTTACAATGGTATATTCCACGCCGTCGCATTTCACTTCGGTTCCGGAATATTTACTGGTGATCACCTTATCGCCAACCTTTACAGTCATGACGATTTCCTTTCCATCCACCATTCCGCCCGGTCCCACAGCGACAACTTCCGCAACCTGCGGTTTTTCCTTTGCGGCAGCGGCTAAAATAATGCCGCTTTTTGTCGTTTCTTCAGCTTCGACCATTTTTACAACGACACGGTCTGCAAGGGGTTTGATTGTCATGTTCATTTTCCTCCATCTCTTTAGTATTTTATTTTATCTGAATTTTTGTCGTTAGCACTCTTTTTGTTTGAGTGCTAATTTCTGATTACTATTGTAATAGGTTGCTGGAAAAAAATCAAGTCTTTTTCCGATATTTAACAGTTAATTAACATTTTTTCATCTGTTTTTCCCGGAAATGCGTACACTTGCGTTAGCATACTGGAGCATCAAGTGCGAAAAGCAGAAAAATATGCAGGTATACCTTTCTGTAAATCTTAATATACATAAACAAAACGAGGAAAGGATGAGAACGACGACATTGAAAATAAGGCAGCTGAAGTCTCACATTCTCAAGAAGGGACTGGTTACAACTTATGGCAATTCTCGAATGGATCAATACTTTTGTTTTCGGACCCGTTTTTCCCATATTGCTGCTTCTGGCCGGTCTGTATATCTGCATACAGCTCCGGTTCTTCTGTTTTACACATCCGCTCACCGTCGGCCGCGCACTGTTTCAGCGGACTGAAGCTCAGAAAACCAGCAAATACTCTCCGTTCCGCGCGCTGACCCTTGCGCTTGCAGGAACACTCGGTGTAGGCAACATTGTGGGTGTGGCCGTCGCACTGACGGCCGGCGGCAGAGGTGCTCTCTTCTGGATGGTATTGTCCGCGTTTGCCACGATGCTGCTTAAATACTGCGAAATTTTTCTTGCGGTCAGGTATCGCAGATCTATTAAAAATGACAAGGATACAATATACTATGGCGGACCTATGTATTACATATCCGAATCCCCTGCCTCGCCCAGGCTTCGCAGAAATTGTGCCTGCCTGTTTGCAGTTTTATGTATCTTTGCCTCCTTTACACTTGGAAACATGATACAGATTCAGGCGCTGACAGATTCAGCACGCGAAATTTGGAAACTGCCCCCGCTTTTGACCGGTGCTGCGGTAACCGTGATTGCCTTTTTGCTGATTTTTGGCGGCCGGGACAGGATCTCCGCTTTTACGGTGCGAGCCATTCCGTTGATGTGCGCAGCTTATGTGATCTTTTCCCTTATTATCATTCTCAAAAATCTATCCGCGCTTCCGTCTGTTTTTATCGCCGTCATGGAGGAAGCCTTTACGCCGCAGGCAGCAGGCGGCGGCTTCAGCGGCGCACTGCTCGTCGCCGCCATGCGGCACGGTGTAGCCAAAGGCGTTTTCTCACATGAGGCGGGTTGCGGCACGGCATCCATTTCACATGCTGGCGCCGAAACAGATTCCCCCGCCCGACAGGGGCTGTGGGGCATTGTGGAAGTATTTGTTGATACCGTACTTCTATGTGTCATGACAGCGCTGGTTATTCTCGTGTCTTGGGATACGCTCCGTGCAGAAGGGTATGAGGGGATCGTCCTAACCATCAAAGCATATGAATTGTATTTTGGCCCTATAGCAAGTCATCTGATTACCATTTCCGTACTGTTTTTTGCCTTTGCCACGCTCGTATGCTGGTCATACTACGGACTGGAGGCCGTCCGATTTCTTGTACCTTCTCCCAAGGCCGGTAGCGTCTACCGCTTTCTGTTCTGTACCGTGACGATTTTAGGTGCACAGGTAAGCGCTTCCTTTATCTGGGAACTTGCGGACTTTTCCACCATGTCGATGACGCTGCTCAACACCTCTTTCGTTCTGCTCATGATGAAGGAGATTAAAAAGCCCACCTTTGATTTTATTCACAGTCAAAAACGCACTGTTCCCGATAAGAGTACGGCAGCGAAGCATCCCTCCCCTGTAACCACGCAGAAGAAAAGAAATAAAGGCACCTGATGTGTTTGGGAATACCCCCAAGCTCTGCTTAAATTTACAATGTTTGATATGGATTTTACGGCCAGCCGAATGGTCTTTGCCGATTACAATTGGCAAACCCCTTTGCTGTATGTCATAAAAAGCTGTCCTGCCCCCGATATCCCGCATCGAGATACATGTAATATTCGTCATGCTCTTCATTAGGCAACATGCTAAGCTTCTCATGAATCTTGCAGTTCCCTTTTATGTTCACAAACAGCAGTTTATCCGCTCCGCGCACAAGCGCGGAGTATTTTATATTTACTATTTTTTTATAAACCCCTTTTGCATTTTCTTAAATAGTGGTATAATAGAATTTGTGGGTAAAAAAAGCAACCTAAAGAAATGAAATGTAAAATAGTTCTATCAAATCATTTCAGAATTTTATTTTTAATTTTACGTATTTGACAAATCGGAGTATTTCTTTTATGATCTTAACTGTCAGGACCATTTTGTTCGAACCTTGTGTATGTTTAGTAAAATAAAATGAATTCCACGCAGCAAAATTACCGCCGAAAAGGGCAGCGGAAGATTCTGTTTATGATGGAATGGGCCTTCAACTTCTAACCTCTGCCCAAATCAAAGCACTGTGGCGCCGATTTTCACTACGGTGTCAGCCGTTTGTCGTACACAATCGAAAACCGTCGGTTTTTCAATTTTTCCATCCGTCCGGACAGACTTTTTCTGCCGCGCCGAACGAATCACCTCCAATACGCCCTCAGTTCAGCCGCCGCAGCGTAACGATTTGAAAGGATTCTTTTATACAACTATGAACGATGACGAAAAACTAGTCTCCTGTATATTGGACCTCGGAGAGATTCTGCTCGTTTCAGGGGCGGAGGTAGGCCGAATTGAGGATACCATCTCCAGATTGTGCCGGGCATATGGGTTCGTAAGAACCGATATCTTTACGATACCGTCAAGTATTATTTTGACAGTCAAAACCGAGGACGGCCGTGCCATCACGCAAACGCGCCGCATCAAAGTCTATGAAACAGACCTGGAGCAGGTGGAACTGGTCAACGCTTTATCCAGAGAGCTTTGCAGCGCCCCCATGGACGTTGCCCAATTTGAAGAACGAATTGCAGTAATTCGTCAGAACAAAAGATACAGTCTGTGGGTTTTGTATCCGGCATATACCCTCACGGCAGCAGTTTTTACCATGTTTTTCGGCGGCAATATCAGCGATGCGGCTGCGTCGGCTGTTTGCGCCGTATTGATTTATTTTCTTCTCCGCATGGGCAGAAGAATTGAACTGCATTCCATGATCCTCACCATATCGTGTGCCGCTATCGGGGGCTTGTCTGCCGTTTTATTGACACGTTCGGGCCTTGGATCCTCAATCCACAGCATCATCCTAGGCAATATCATGCTGATGATTCCCGGCCTCGCCCTCACAACATCTTTGCGCGATTTGATCAGCGGCGACATCATATCCGGGCTGCTCGGACTCTGTACTGCTGTTTTAAAAGCAATTGCCATTGCGGTAGGATTTGCCTGTACTTTGATTCCGTTTGGTATTTAGATTGGTAAATTCGTCGTTTCTTCCGAAAATTTTCTTTGAGGGGCTTGAGTTTATGCAGCAGCAGATTTTAACCGTTTTGTTGGTAGCTTTGGGTTCGCTGGGGTTTGCCGTCTTATTTAATATAAAAGGT
>DXYE01000113.1 GCA_019415985.1 Clostridiales bacterium | reverse complement strand
AAATTTAAACTTAATATTTTTTATTCTGTTTTTTCTTCCCGGCACGCCGAAAGATTTTTTGACATATGTGGTCGGTTTGACAAAAATGTCTTCAAAAACTTTTGCGTTTATTGTGATATGCGCCAGATTTCCATCGGTTATCACGTCGGCTATTGCAGGAGATGCACTCGTTTCGCAGAATTATACGTTGACGATTTTGGTATACGCCGTTACTGGACTTTTATGTCTGCTCGGCACTTGGATATATCGTAAATATTTTAGCGCGGATACGCCTGGTGACGACTCTCCTCCGCCTACCCCATGATACCACCATGCAGATGAAAAAATAATCATTAAGTGAAACATATACAGTTGGCGCGGATTCAAGCTGCTGGGCTCAATCTATATAACGAAATCGACAGGGTATGTAAAGAAACATGCTCTGTCGATTTTTATCGTTGTTTTTATTAAAATATGCCTCTCGTAATAATATAAGATGAAGAACTTTAACTTTACAAGACTTATAAAAAATGTTATACTACTGGCATAATGTAATGAGTTAGGGTATTGTATTTACAGGGAATCCAATTCTATTGTTTTCTACACCTTTGCAGCTTTTGAATCACTTTTTTAATGCGTGGCTGTATGCCTGTTCTTTAAACGGTCGATAGATTCCTCTTCCGTTTGTTTCGGAAAAATCTTTAGATGAAAATATTATGCGATGTGAAATCTTTGATAATATAAAAAATTTTATTTGGAGGGCACATGAAATTAATCATTGAGCACCTTACGAAGCATTTTGAAAAAAAAGAAGTATTGCGGGACATTCACTTTACCTTTGAAGAAGGGAAAATATATGGATTGCTGGGACGAAACGGCGCCGGAAAGACAACGCTTTTTAATTGTCTAAACCGAGACATCAAAGCGGACGGCGGCGACTTTTATTTGGATCATAACGGGCAGCGCAGAAGTGTTGAGCCCGGCGATATTGGATATGTATTGTCGACACCAACTGTACCGGAATTTTTGACGGGGCGGGAATTTATTAAGTTTTTTCTGGATATAAACGAGCCGGATGCGCCGACGGAGAGGAGCATTGACGAGTATTTTTCTCTGGTAAGCATCGCTATGGAGGATCGTGATAAACTCCTTAAGGACTATTCCCATGGTATGAAAAATAAAATGCAGATGCTTATCAACATTATCGCACAACCGAACATTCTACTTTTGGATGAGCCGCTGACCTCTCTGGACGTTGTGGTGGCAGAGGAAATGAAACAGCTGCTTCGTACGCTGAAAAAGGATAGAATTACGGTATTTTCCACCCATATCATGGATTTAGCGCTGGATCTTTGCGATGAAATCGTGCTGCTGCACCGGGGGGAGTTGGAGCGTGTGGATCAAAACGATTTGGACAGCAAGGAATTCAAGGAAAAAATTATTGCCGCACTGCGGGAGGAGAATCATGAATAGAACGCTTCGCATCTCCTTTTCACTGAAAAATACTTACCGTGTCAACAGTATTCTGTATGCCGTCAAACAAATTCCGCTGATTAAAAAGCTGCTGCCGGACTCTTTGTACCGCATTCGCGGTCTGAAGGTTTTTGCGAATGTCTTATCCGTTCTGTGGGCGTTTGTCTCTGCATTCGCGGGTAAATTTTTGTATCTACTTCTCATGATTGCGGGCGCGTGCAGCTTGTATGGAGCTGTGCAGACAGACCGTCTGTTTCTGCATATCCTTGTATTTCTGACGATTGCCGGCGCTTTTACCAATACTTATATGTTCAATCCAACGCGCGATAAGTACTACGCCATGATTCTGATGCGGATGGATGCGAAAAGCTATACATTGGCGAATTATGGTCTTGCAATTTTAAAAGTTGTTATCGGGTTTCTTCCCTTCGCTTTTCTTTTCGGCAGAGCAAACGGCGTACCGATGTGGATATGCCTCATGATACCATTCTATGTAGCCGGACTGAAGCTGTTTTATGCCGCCTGTATACTGTATATCTACGAAAAGCGAGGAAAAGCAGTCAATGAAAACGGTTTGAATAAAATAGCCTGGACGGCTATACTGATCCTTTTGGCTCTGGCATATGGATTGCCGGCAGTCGGAATTTTAATACCGACGGCGGTCAGTGTCGCTGTGTTTGGGATATCCATTGCCGCAGGCGCTGTTTCGTTGCGGAAAATTCTCTCTTTTGACCGTTACCGTGAAATGTATCAGGAACTGCTATATAAATCCTTAGTACAGATGGATGATGCGGCGGCTATCACGAGAAAGCTCAGCCAGAAAAGCATTTCAACCGATACGCAAATAACCAGCAGCAAAAAGGGGTTTGAGTATCTCAACGAGATCTTCGTCAAACGGCACCAAAAAATTTTATGGAAGTCCGTCAAACAGATTGCCGTCATATGTCTGGCGCTTCTCTGCGCAGTTTTACTGATATTCTATTTGCAGCCTTCAGTCAAAGAAGAAGTGAACAAACTGCTGATGACGTTTCTGCCTTACTTTGTTTTTATCATGTATGCCATCAACCGAGGTACAGGTTTTACCAAAGCGCTGTTTATGAACTGTGACCACAGTCTCTTGACGTATGCTTTTTACAAACAGCCGAAGCTTGTGCTGAAGCTTTTTCGAATCCGGCTGCGTGAAATAATAAAAATCAATTTGCTTCCGGCGTCTATTATTGGTACGGGCTTGGCGGTTCTGCTCTACGCCTCCGGCGGAACGGATAATCCGCTGAATTATGCCGTACTGCTGGTATCAATATTGTGTATGAGTGTTTTTTTCTCTGTGCACTATCTAACGATTTATTATCTCCTTCAGCCATATAATGCAGGAACGGAAATGAAAAGCGGAACTTACCAAATCGTGCTTTCTGTTACTTATCTGGTATGTTTTTTTATGATGCAGGTGGAAATGCCCATTTTTATATTTGGTATTATGACCATAGCTTTCTGTGTGATTTATTGTATTGCAGCCTGTATTCTGGTATATCGCTTTGCGCCGCGAACCTTCAGGCTCAGAACTTAATATGATAAAATCGGACTTTACCACTGTTTGTCGAGCGCACCGCTGACGCTTAATTCATGATTCGGATGAATCTCCGTACATAAACCGAGAAGGAAAAGCAATGGAATATATTTTAGTTTACGAAAAACTTCTGCAGGGGGACAAGGATATCCCGGAATTGCTTGCGGTATACAGAATGCCTGAAATTGCAGAATATTTCAGCATTGATTTTACAAATTATTTTACTTATGTAACGCAAACGGAAAATGTTTTTTATTATAAGGTTTTGAAGGATGAGAAAATTATTGGCTCGGTTCATGCCGAAATATGGGATAATGTATTACATATAGGTTTGGAGGTACACCCGCGGTATCAGCATAAAGGCTATGGAACGCAGATTCTGAGGGATATCGTCGAAAATAAAATTCAACTGCAGTTTTCATTTATAAAAGCGGATATCGCGGAAAGCAATATCGCTTCGCTGAAGTTGTTTACGAAAGCAGGCTTCGTTCAAACCGGAAAGGATAAAGAATTGATAACCTTTCAATATAGAATGTGAAAAGTGAGCCGGGGAGATTTATCTTCTCCTCGGCTCACTTTGTGTTATTTTGGGGTGAATGATCATTTCTGATTGCCACGCCTTAGAGATAAAGGGTAATTACCCGACAGACTTCTCCATGTAAGCGAAACGACATGGATATGGACAAACAGAAGGGGCGACGGGAAGTATACCGTCAAATGTATTAAGTGTATGATCTCAAATCAGTCGCGCTCCTCCCCTGTGCGGTGTATAGTGACCGTCGGATCAAACGCACTGCGGTCGACAGAGGCGGAGGCGGGAATCGTGACGTCTGTCAAGGGAACATCGTAAAATGCGTTTTTTCCTATAGTTTTGAGAGAAGATGGAAGCGTAATATCAGACAAATTTTTACAGCCTGAAAATGCATGATCACCGATTTCTTCAAGCGTTTCGGGCAATGTGACGCTTTTCAGATGATGACAGTCTATAAAGGCCATAGCATCTATTTTTTTGACGCCCTCCGGAATCTTAACAGAAAGCAGAAGACCGTATCCCTGATCTTCGTCGAATGCCTGCGATCCGATTTCCGTAACGCCATCCGGAACTTCCACATGATATCCGGGGCCTCCCCTTAAACCAAAGGCGACCAAAACACCGTCCTCAATAACAAATTCACAGTTGTTTACCAATAGTTCTTCCGGTATATCAAATTCAATATCCGGGGAACAGCCATCGAACGAACTGCGTATGGTGGTAAGAGCTGCGGGCAATTTCACTCGGCGAAGCGTATGACCGAACACATGGGAGCCGAGCGTTGTCAAACTTTCAGGTAACTCCACCTCCTCACATTTGCAGCCGGCGAATGCACTATCTCCGATTATCTGCAGCCCTTCCTCGAATTCAATCTGTGCAAGAGAAGTACAGCCCCCAAATGCCGCTCCGCGGATTTCCCTAACGTTTGAGGGAATGCGGATGCTTTGAAGGTCTGAGCAACGATAAAACGCCTCTATAGCAATTTCTTCGACCGTTTCCGGAATTACAAAAGTTCCATTCGCACACTTAGCAGGAGGTACAAAGTATAGAATTTTCATATCCCGAGAGTAAACGGCGCCGTCTACCGCGACAAGATCGGGATGGTCTTCGGCTATAATCAGTTGCTCTGGTCTTGGCAACATAAGTCCGTATCTGTGGTAGTCAAATATTTTTTCTACACTTAGGGATGCTGGAATTGTGATACTCTCCGGGGTTTCGTCCTCCGGGGTTTTCCAGTAAGCCGCAACGACTCCTTCCGGGATGACAACATTAGTAAGATCTCCCGCGTAATCCAACATGTGGAGCTTCCCGTTTATCTCCTTTATATTATAATATCCAAAATTTTCAAAATACCACGGTGTTCTCCAGAGCGCGTATTCCCGAATAATAGCTTTTTCCGGAGCTTCAAATGTGATATTGGTCAGTGACTCGCACCCCTCAAAAGCGTTTCCTTTAAACACTGCGACCTCCTTTTTAACGGTCACGTTTTCAAGAGAAGGGCAGTTCTGGAAATTTTCTCCCCCGACGGTGGTAAGTGAGGCCGAAAGGGTAACGCTCCTGAGGTTTGGCAGATTTTTAATGGCCTCCTCCTCGATCATATAAATGTTATCCGACATGATGAGATTTTCAAGATGTTCATTGCTGGAGAAAGCCTTGGAATAGATATAGTCCGTTTCGTCGGGTATCACAAATTCCTTTGCATCTTTATAGGCCGGATACACATAGAGCGCAGACATATCACCGTTATAGAGAACGCCGTCCTTTGCCGAGTAGTATTTCTGCTCCCCGCTGACCTCGATCCCTTTGACATAGCGAAGAGAAGGCAGATCCTCGGGCCATATATATTCTTCGCCCGGAATGACAACAATACAGTTTTCCATCCCTTTTGCCCGGATTTCCGGCGTCAGTCCCTCCAGACGGTTGTTGGAGAAGTGCAGCCGGTACTCCTCGGGGGCGGCGGGGAGGGCGCCCTCCGCTACACTTTGAAGACTTTCGGGCAGATAAATATCTGTAAGCGTATCGCAGGAATCAAATGCGCCGCTTTCAATTGAAGTAACGCCGTTCGGTATGCGGACCTCTTTGTTCTTTCCGACATAGGAATACAGCACGTTGTTGCGGATGTCAAAGCTATCCTCTGCAGTTTCCGTGTCTTGGGGAGGTGTATCCGGTGACGTCTGCGGTCTGCGTGACAGTACAACAGCGGCGGTGACACCGGCAGCGATCAGCAGACAAACTGCGATGATAATGCAGATAAGTGTACGCTTTTTCATGTTTGTTGCTCCTTTCCATATAGTATAATTGATTTGTTTTTCAACCTGCTTGCTTTTCATAACGGTAAACATTGGTAATATCAGAAAGTCTGATATTAGAATAGGGGGAGGTGTAGGATTCGGTTTCCGTAAAATTTTGCAGGTTATATAGGGTATTCAAATCACTGTAACTCCCGCTTGTGGCCGGATCATAGACCTCAAAAAGGTTCTGATATTGAGAAGGCATGCTTCCATATTGGAAGTTGGATTTATAGAAGACCATGGCATGTTCCTTTTCTTCAAATCGTACCTCCAGACCGTCCGGGTAAGTGTCCAGAAGCTGTGTCAGCCACATGGTCATGCCGTAATCTGACTGTACATTACTGGGACGTTGTGCTACTATTCTTGTTACACCGAAATGCGAGGTGATCAGATTCCAATTTGTTACAACAGGATCAGAGAAATAGTCGCTGATTACATACCGGTTGTTGCTGTTCTTTGTAATGGTCGGAAAATTCATGTTCGCCATAACGACCGAATAAGGATCCGCTGTGAGGTATTTGTTTTTGGCGAGTGAGTCGGTTCGTATATCCTGCTGTGGTGTGACCGTTTTGCCGTTCACATTGTTTATCAACATCGCCACGGAGGTGATGACGCATCCGGCGTCGCTCAGCCGGCCGCCTCCGTATTGCAGATAGATAGGTGTCGCATAGTGGCCCACATACAGGTTATCGCAGTTCCGTGCTTTCCAGGTTGTGCCGATTTCAGCGTCGCTGCTGGCATACCAGGCGTTGTCCACCTCGGGAAAATTCAGAATTCTGGAAAGCAGAACTGAGGCTTCTCCGCGCGACATATTGTTGTCCGGATTGAAATTTCCGTCGCTGCAGCCGCTGATCAGCCCACATATATACAGTGTTCTTACTGCGGTCAAAGCCCAATCGCTGATACTGCTTTGGTCCGGAATATTCGGCGTAATGTTAGCCGTGTAAATGCTTGTCATGCTGAGTTCGTTTGCGGTGAAAAATCTATATACGAGCACACAGAACTGTTCGCGGTTCATTCCTGTATTCGGGGAAAAAATGGATTCCGTTTCGGATGTTCCCAGCATGATGCCGCGCTGTTTTGCCCAGGTAATAGCAGACGCGTACGTATGGGTAACGGGAACATCGTAAAACCTGTGGTGTCTATTGACTCTCGGGGTAGATAGGCATCGGCCAACACATACAGGGCATTGATAGCCTCCGCTCTTGTTATTACAACATCGGGTACAAAAAAACCGGTGCTACGGGCGCTCAGAAGTCCCTCGTTGGTCACTGCGTCAATGTAAGATTTTGCCCAATGGAATTCGGTATCCGGATAGACATGTGCCGACGGCGTTAAGGCAAACCCGAGGATGAAAACCATGCTGAATAGTAAAGAGAGTGTTTTTTTGTACAGCTTTTTCATATGTACTTTCTTTCTTAGAAATTTTATTTTTAAATTTATTTCTTGATGTTTAATATACATCAAAGAAATAAAAATATATAATTCATTGTGCATAAAATATTATACTTATTTTGGTCATGTGCGCAATCCATTCGTATTATAATTTACATAAAATTAAAAAATATGCACAAGAAATATATATAATATTTAATAGTTGATTTCCTCCGCCAAATGATGTATAATAAAACGAGAACATGATAAAGTAAAGGTAGATGAAGTAAATATGATGAAGCCTTGAAGAAACGATAGGAGCGTGTATGATCCGAAAACTGCCTTCTAAACTTAAAAATATATTGTATCTTTCAGCCGCGGGGGTCTGCTTCTTGCTGATGACCGTATGGTGTGTCAGCGGTTATGTAAAGTATTCCGCGATGCCCAAAATTCAAACGCCTGAAGAAGCTGATACCTTTCAGGCTGACTGCATTTTAATTTTAGGCGCAGGAATCACGCCGGAGGGTCTGCCTATGAGCATTCTGGAGGATCGACTGCTTGTCGGGATCGATTTATTTAAAAGGGGTGTTTCCGACAGATTGCTCATGAGCGGTGACCATCGCGACGAAAACTATAATGAAGTGTATGCGATGAAACAATATGCCATTGATGCTGATGTTCCATCGTCGGAAATTTTTATGGATCATGCGGGATTTTCAACCTACGAAAGTCTGTATCGCGCCAAGCATGTTTACGCTGTACAAAGGGTGGTTATTGTTTCCCAGCAGTACCATTTGTACCGCGCGCTGTTCATGGCTGAGGCCATGGGACTGGAAGCAATTGGCGTTCCGGCAGATCTTCACGAATATACACGAATACGTTTTTATATAGCGCGTGAAAATCTGGCGCGACTGAAGGATTTCTTTTATTCAATTCTGCTCCCTCCGGTTGATGTATCCGATGGCATTATACCCGTCAGCGGAAATGGCGATATCACCAATGATAAAGAGTTTCGACTTCCTACTGACAACTTAGACGGTATGACAGTTACGAAAACCGCCGGCATATCTATTGGCAAAAAGCTATACTTGAATAAATTTATGAATCGTTATTTTCGTATTTTATCATTATCGTAAGCAGAGCTAGATCTG
>DXYE01000112.1 GCA_019415985.1 Clostridiales bacterium | reverse complement strand
GTGCTGCCTCGGATATCGGACGGATCCTGGATAACATGGCAGAAAAAGCTGCCTGCGAGGAGTTGGAGAGCGAACGCATACGGGAACTGAATGAAGCTGCACAGAGTATTTCCTACGGAGATATCCACAGCGGCGTCAATATCCGCGTGAACCGCATTGCATCCGTTGATCCGGAGCTTGTGGAACAATACGATGCAATCTGTAATCCGCTCATCAGCATTTCCCGCCAGCTCCAGAAAAGTCTTTTGCGACAGCTCAAGGAGAACCGGCGCGGCGGCAAACAGACCGGCCTTATTATGGGGCGGCGTCTGGATGCGCACGCTTTATGCCGGAATGACGGTAAGGTGTTTTATAAGAACAACCTGCCCAATGAAATTCCCGAGCTTGCTGTGGGACTTCTTTTGGATGAGTCCGGTTCCATGTGCTCCTGCGACCGCTGCACTTATGCCAGAGCGGCAGCCATCATCCTATACGACTTTTGTGAAAGCCTTGAGATCCCTGTTATGGTATACGGTCACTCGACTGATTGCTATGACGGAAAAAATTCGGTCGAGCTTTACTCCTATGCCGAGTTCAACGGTTTTGACAATGACGATAAGTACAGGCTGATGGACATCAGCGCCCGCGGCAGCAATCGTGACGGAGCGGCACTGCGCTATGTGGCAGAGGCGCTTTCCAAGCGATCCGAAGCTGTAAAGCTTCTTATCCTGGTATCGGACGGTCAACCTGCCGATACCGGTTACTACGGCACGGCCGCTGAGGAGGATCTGCGCGGAATCAAGCAGGAATATCAACGCAAAGGCATACTCTTTGTTGCCGCTGCAATCGGCAACGATAAGCAGAACATTGAGAGGATCTACGGAGATTCCTTCCTCGATATTACTGACTTAAATCAACTGCCCACGAAGCTGACCGGTGTGGTCAAGCGACATATTCGGGTATAAACACATCAAGATATAACAAAACGATGGGCAGCTGGTGATGACACACGGTTGCCCATCTGTTTTTCAGAAAGGAACATCATTATGCATTTCAAAACACTGGTGACCGTGAACATGCCGACTGTGGAAGAAGATCCGCACGAAAATGCTGCGGTCGAACAATCCATCGAATTGCTGCAGGCCAGAAAAGATGATTTGGCTAAGGACATTATGGCGGAACTGACTCTGTGCTCTCTTATGGGAAGGACAACGAATTTCGCACGCCAACTGGTGGGCGCAGTAGAAGAAGTTATGACGCCATACAGTACCGAACCGCCGGAAGAATACAAGGAATTTGCTGATATGACCGAGGAGCTGAAAGCCGACTACGCAAAGTCCGTCGACTGCCTGAAGCTTCCAAACGGAAAGATCGTTGAATGCGGAAGTTACCCGTATTTCAGCAAGTACAGCATTGTAGATGGGAAGGTCAGCCAAAACAAGGTCGGTACTCTCCATCATACCAGACGCACGAAGCAATCCCGAAAAATACAGTACCTGCCGAATTGTCCTCGGCAAAAGGTGTATAAGACCTTTGAAAAATATGCCGAAGATTATCGCAGATATGAGTACAACGAGGAAGAAAAGGGATACGGATTTTATTGCAATCCCAATGCCATGTGGGACTGGTATCAGATCGGCGGAAGATGGCCGGTGACTTTCCTTGTAAAAGCAGACTGTACGGAATACTCTTTCGGGGAACGAAGCTGGGGCAACTACAGCAAAAAATACCCTGCACCCGAAGGATATATGTGGGTTTCGGCAGCAAGGAAAAAAGACATCTGCTGGGATATTATGCGGAGCTGGTATATTGCTCAGGATACGGAGCGATACACCAAACTCAAGGAAGCGTTCCAATGTGGCAAATTACCCGATGAGTTCCATGGTGAGTTACGAGAGAACGGATTTTTTTGCTGCGGCAAGTGCGCCTATGCAGCCGGTGAAACCTTGGACGAATACCTTGCCCGCATAGGAATACCGAAATCGTGGAAGTATCCCATCGGCGTATCTGATATCGTCGATGCAGACGAATGGCTCAGCAAAAATGACATCAGCATCGGAAAAGAGAGCAGTAACTGGCACGAACAGATCGATACTTATATTGATGATCTTGACGGCGAAGATGTTCTTGTTTCCGTAGACTATCACATGTAAGGAGGTACTCATATGCTTATAAACAAACCCGGTGCCGAATTCTTATATAACGGCATCACATACCGAGTCGGTGATGTGATCATCGGCAGCGATCAAAGCGAATATGCCGGCCTTATCGGTTCTATTTTTGAAATCCGTGACGGCAGCGACAAAGAAACCGAAAACGATACTCCGGACATCTACTGCTCTTTTGAACCTCCGGTATTACCGGCAGATATAGCAAAGGTGGAAGAGGTGTTTTCAGACCTGTATGATGAAAAGAAGGAAGTGGATGACATTTGCTTCGACATGGTCATTATGGCTCCGGAAATGATTATCGTTCCCGGTCAGGCAAAGAAGTCCATCAAGCTCTACATATTGAGCGAGGATTGGGCTGTGGACGGCAACACCGGACATTCGTCCAGTATTTATTCGGATCCGCTGGAAGCCAGAGCAAGGCTCAATAAAGCGCTCGGAAACGAGATCGACTCCGGTTGCCTTTCGGACTGGATCAATACACCGGAATACCGGACAGAGATATCGGAAAATTCCTATGAAGGGTGGTTAGATGGATTCTATTGTGAAAACCATTATGCCATTTCCTTGGAAGAACGCGATGTGGTTCTGACACCTTCGCTTATCGGTGATGTTGGACGAGCCTATTTAGACGCATCCCGGTATGAGGATTTTGCCTCTCAGGTTGAGCAGTGGGAAGAAGTCGGCGAGTTATCGGAAGAAGAATATCAGCGGTATCTTACGGATGTACGCATTCCAAACATGATCGACAAAGGACTGAGCGATATCTATTGGGAGTGCTATTGGGAATCTGTTTCAGAAGCTGCGCACACGTTGTTGCGTGAGTATTTGACTCGAAATACACATTCCAACACAGAATCAGCAAAATGATAGGGAGGCGATTTCGTGTATTGTCATAGTAATCCAATGAGGCCGCTTACGAGCATCGTTTCCTATCCGGAACGTGGCGACGGCGGTGACAGCCGATACCGTGGAAACTGCTCTCCAAAGCTGATCGAAGACCTTATCGGGTTCTTTAAGCCCAAAGAGATCTGCGATTATATGTGCGGGAGCGGAACAACCAAAGCAGCGGCTGATAAAGCTGGTATCCGCAGTCATCTTTATGATCTGCACAGCGGGTTCGATATTATGAACTGCGATATTCCGGAGCGACCGGAATTTGTATTCTGGCATCCGCCGTATTGGGATATCATTCAGTATTCCGATGTCATGTACAGGGCATCTGATGTAATGCAGAAGTATGGATATGACCCGAAACGCCTGGACCTGTCCCGTATTGAACGCTGGGACGATTTCGTCAGCGCAATGAATTATGCCATGATGAAACAGTTTTCGGCACTGGAAAACGGCGGTCGGATGGCTGTTCTGATGGGTGACATCAAGAAGAAAGGCAGACTTTACAGTATGCTTGCCGAGATCGTAAAGCCCGGCACCTTGGAGAATATCATCATCAAGGCGCAACACAACTGCTTTTCGGACCGGACGCAGTATAGCGGTAAGTTTATCCCTATCCTGCATGAGTATGTTATGATCGTTCGCAAGGACTCTCCTGTGCTCATTCCGATTTTGATGACACAGAGCTCAGCGGTAGATATCCGCGATATGCCGGGAGCAACCTGGCGTGATGTGGTTGCGGCAGTTTTGGAGCAATGCAAGGAGCCGGTGGCTCTTTCCTTTCTCTATGAACAGATCGAACCGCATAAAAAGGCACAGGCAAACAAATGGTGGAAAGAAAAGATCCGCCAAACGCTGCAGATCAATCCCATGCACTTCACCCATGACGGGCGAGGCATGTGGTCATTGAACAGGAATGCAGCATAGTAACCGTTATGGGAGGGATGTCACTTCGGTGGCATCCCTTTTCGCATAGAAGTTTGCAATTTGGACACACTAATATTTGAAAAAGGCATTTACATTTTTACTGCCGTTTGATATAATATGAAGTAAGAATGTAAATGCCTTTGCAAGGAGGTGTGTGCCATGGATCAGATTTGGACACGAATAAATGAATTGGCTGAAGCAAACAACGGATTTGTTCGGACAGCCCAGGTTGAGGCGCTTGGTATCAGCAGACCTATGTTGCGCAAATATACCGATGCTGGGAAGTTGGAGCAGGTACGCAAAGGACTATATGTGCTTGCGGATGGCATGCCAGACGAATATGCATTGCTTCAGGGGCAGTGCCGTGATGCTGTTTTCTCTTATGGTACGGCGCTGTACCTATGGGGGCTTTCAGACCGAACGCCACACATATATGACATTACAATCCCAAGAGATAAAAATATCTCTGTATTAAAACGGGATAATCCGAATTTGCGATGCCACTATTTGCCGAGAGATGTCTATGAGATTGGTATCACACAGACGCGCTCACCACAGGGTGCAGAAATAAAATTATATGATAAAGAGCGATGCCTTTGTGATTTGATCCGTAATAAGGAGCAGATGGATATGCAGCTATACACGCAGGCAATCAAGGATTATTTCAAGGCTAAACCCAACAATCGGAAACTGTTGAAATACGGGAAGCTGTTTGGAATAGAAGATAAAATCAGAACCTATATGGAGGTATTATAATGAAAACGCCGGAACAATTAAAAGGGACCATACGCAGTATGGCAACGAAAAAGAATCTCCGGGCGCAGGAAGTTTTACAGATGTTTCTGTTTGAAAGGATTTTGGATCGTTTGGCTAATTCAGACTACCAGAAGAATTTTATCCTCAAAGGCGGCCTGTTGATTTCCTCAATGATCGGCATCAGCGAGCGAACTACAATGGATATGGATACTACTGTCCGTGGAATTCAAATGGAAGAGGATGATATTGTCCGAATCATCAAGGAAATTTTGACGGTGGATGTTGGTGATGGTATACGCTTTGAATATGAGAGTATTGAGCCTATCCGAGAAGAAGATGCTTATAATAACTTTCGGGTGCATTTGCGTGCAAAGTACGGAAAAATCGATGCCCCAATGAAGATAGATGTAACGACCGGCGATAAGATCACTCCGGCTGCAGTGCAATATGATTTTCCGATGTTGTTTGAGGATAAAACCGTACCGGTCATGGCCTATACTCTTGAGACCGTGTTGGCCGAAAAGTACGAAACGATCATTCGGCGCAATATCGGTACCACAAGAGCAAGAGATTTCTACGACCTTCATACACTGTACCGTAGTCGGAAATCGGAGATTCGCGTGGATATTCTTAAAGCAGCCGTACTACATACGGCACAGAAACGTGAATCTCTTGAGGATATCAAAGACTGGAAGGATATCTTGAAGGACTTGCGTGAAGAGCCTCAAATGTATCTGCTGTGGGACAACTACATAGCTGAGAACAAATATATCGGGAATTTGAAGTTTCATGTGGTACTCGATACTGTAGAAGAAATTGCACAGATACTGGATTTTTGATTTAGGGACCTTGATCGCTATATCGATGTACGAAAGCCTGCGATGGCTTAAACCAATACGCGTTTACATTCCAACTGCAAATTCCAATTCGTGAAGTAAGAATGTAAATTAATTTGTGCTGAAAATGCCCTTTTCCGGCGAATGGATTGACTATTGCGAAGTTTTCTGTTATACTACCTATGTAAGTATCAAGTTTGGTTCTGATCCAAGCATAGTTTAACAGAGTTACCACAGTGTCATTTGCGTTATTGCAAATGACACTTTTTTTGTTTCCAGCCAATTCATTCGGGCATAAAGCCAGCAGTCCTTCGGGAGTGCTGGCTTTTGTCATATATCAAGGCGGCATTGCCGTCAAAATCAAAGAAAGGAGCATTTCATTATGCAAAAACCATGCCAGGACAGCTATTATACGCTGTTCAGTTCCTACCCGACGCTGCTGGATTATCATGAGGAACAGGCAAAGAACAGCCGTTGGATCCGCTGCAAGGTCGCTGACCTGCAGGTGGAACCTCTCGGCGAGTCCTCGCCTCTCATCGGTAATTTGTCGGCGTTTGCCGTGGGAACATCACAGGAAGCCGTAAAGGATACGGCAGAAAATCTCGGGCTTGCCATGCGCGTAAACGGAGAACTCTATCCGGTCCGCATGACAGCCTACAAAAGCCTGCTCGACAGAGCGAAAATCGGAGGCACCGCGCTTCCCAAACTCAGCCGCGAGGTATTGGCCGAAGTGCTCAACGAATGCCTGAAGCTGTATTCGGCGGATGCGCTCCTGCTGATCCGGGACGAAAAAATCTCTGCCGTTCACTCCGGTGACGAGGTGGATTATTCCGTCCTTCCGATCGACGAACTGCTGAAAGCTCTGCAGGCAAAGCTCGATGCACGGTTCTCCGGAAACGAGTTTGAGTCCGGGTACTGTGACCATTCCCTGGTCAGTGCCTCATGGCGAATGCCCGACCAGAAGGAAGACCTGCTCGGTACCTACGCAAAGGTGCTGGCTGCCCAGGGCAAAGCGACGATGGCATCCAAGCTGATGCCGGGTATCCGCTTTATGACATCGGATACCGGTGTCGCCTCGGCAAAGGTCTCTGCGCTTCTGATGAACGGCAGGCACTCTATCCATATCGGTGGCTGCGTAGCCGTAGATCATCGGCATCAGTCCAAGGTCGCTGACTTCGATACGGCGCTGGATCAACTGTTTGCCCAGTTCGGGGACAGCATCGCCAAGCTGCAGGCGCTGATGGAGATTCATCTGGATTTTCCGATCAACGCCATGACGCGGGTGTGTAAAAAGCTCAGCCTTCCTAAAAAGGCAGTAGTCGAAGCAATCGCCATGTTTGAGATGTCTTACGGCGGAGGCCCTGCTACGGCACATGATGTGTTTCTGGCCATGCAGGAGATCCCGTTTATTCTCAAAACGGATAAGTTTCCCGAAAGCAAGCTCCTTGTTGTCGAAGAAAATATGGCGCGTGCGCTCACACTCAAATGGAGTGATTTTGATTTGGCAAAGGCGGTGAGCTACTGATGGCGGCACCGAATATCCTATGCGATACTGCCGGAATGACCAACGCCCAGTGGCTGGCAGCCCGTATGCACGGACCGTCCGGTAAAATCCCGTATACGGTCGGCGGCAGTGATGTGGCAGCCGTCTTCGGGGTCTCCCCTTGGACAACGCCGCTGGAACTGTGGATGATCAAAAAGGGACGGATGAAACCTCCGGCAAAAAGCAACGCCAATCAGCTTGAGATGGGGCATTTGCTTGAACCTATCGCAGCGCATTGGTATGCCAAGAAAACCGGTAACCGCGTGTATGAGGACACGAATCTGTACCAACACGCAGACCATCCGTATGCGCTTGCCAACTTTGATCGGCGTTTTGAGCGTGCCTCTGATGGAGAACCAGGCATCTTGGAGTGCAAGAGCTGCACCTATCATAAAGCAAGCGAGTGGGACGATGGTGCCATTCCTTTGTACTATGAATTGCAGCTGCGTTTCTACCTGGCCGTTGCTGATGTCAACATCGGTTCGTTCTCCGCAATTTGGGGAAACAACCCGGACAACGACCTGGCAATTCCGGATATCACCCGGGATAAAGCAAAGGAAGATATGATCTTCGAGCGTCTTGATGAATGGATATGGAGCCTTGAGCATGATAAGCCGCCTACAATGTCCGGCGTAGCGCCGCAATTGGCGCTTGAATCGCTGGCCCGTATCTACGGAGAAAGTCAGTCTGGGCTGCCGACCATTGAATTTTCTTCCAAACAGGAAAACGCACTGCGTCGGATCGCTCTGTTGCAGGGCAAGATCACGGAGTGCAACCGTGAAATCAAAACTTATGAAAAGGAGATCGAAGCACACAGCGTGCGAATTGCCGAAATCATGAAGGAGCATGAGCATGGCGTCCTTACGACGACATCGGATAAGCTTCTCATTGATTTCGTCACTAAATCCACTACACGACCCGATTCCAAGGTTCTGAAGGCAAAGTATCCGACGATTCTGCCGGATGTAATGAAAACGACACAGAGCCGTAAGGTAAAGGTCAGTGTACAACCACTTTAAGAAAGGAGTCCTATTATGGACAATATCTATCATCAATACTGGCAGCAGGAGCTGATGTATCAGTTGGCATCTGCTGATCGCTACCGCAAAAGAGCCTATGTATGCTCCCCTTTTCGGGCTGACACCCGCGAGCAGCGCGAAAAGAACCTGCGCGCGGCAAGAGCGTATATGTTCTACGCAAACAAGAAAATGAACATGAACGCCGCTGCGCCTCATGCGTATATGCCGCTTTTGCTTTGCGATGAGATCCCTGCCGAAAGAGCCATTGCGCTTCGATTCGGTCTGGAG
>DXYE01000111.1 GCA_019415985.1 Clostridiales bacterium | reverse complement strand
AAAAGTTTAATCCAATATTCCGTTTTACTCGCTTCTTTAAAAAGCTATATACATTTTTGACAGGAAGTCCTTTTTTGACCGCCCATTATGCGCTTCATGCGTATTTGCTCCGATACTTGTTCCACTTCTAATCAGCTGCTTTGATAAAACAAATTCCTTTTTATCATCGCTTAAATATTTATATAGCTTGATATTCTGACCGCAAAATTCATCGATTTGTCAAGTATTATATTTTCATTCGCGCCCTCCATTTCTGCATTCTTCATTTTTATTTCTTATTCGAATCAAGAATTCCCGCTTGACCGTCGCAGTCAGCGTCGCATCTCCAAGCAGACGCTTCACCTGTTCTTCCAATTCCTGTTCCAGACGCAGGCCGTCAAAAAATAGATTCTGCTCCCGCGTCTTGAGTTCCTTGCGCAAGGCGCTCAATTCCTTTTGCAGACGGATCTTTTCAATTCTTGTTGCTGGATTTTCCAGCGCTTTTTCCGTTTGCTGAAGCTGTATGCGCAGCTCATCCAGTTCCCGCTCCAGTCCAGCCTTCAAATCAAGGGTGTGGTTTTGCAGTCTCGAAATTTCTTCCTTCTGCGCATCTTCCATTTCGATGGAGGTCTGCTTAATGAATTCCTCTGTATCGACAAGGCTATCCAATTCCTCCGCGTGTTTTGTTTTGGATAATCCGTCCCGTTCGCCATAGGTTTCGCCGTCTTTTGTGAAACACAATACGGGAAGTTCCATGAGCTTTCGGCATTCTTCATCCGTGAGAACGCGCCCGTCTGACGCTTTGCCGATTAAGGTGTAGTAATAGGTGCCTCCCCAATACGCTCCCTTCGGTTTAACCTTCACCTGATAATAACCAATGGTACAGGGCACGGAACTTCCCTCTACGTAAACGGTACCTCTATCCGGAACGCCCACCCAAAATATTTCGTGAAGTATATTCCGCGCCAATGCGCCGGTGATGGTGTGCCTGCCCGAACGCGGCTGATAGTCCTTTGCCATGCTATACTCATTGCGGCGCATGGCCGCGCCGGTAAATACCTTGGGAGGGCTACCAAAGCAGGAAATTGTGCGCGTTTCCTCATCGATATAAAAACCTATCCTGTTTTCAAAGAAATACTTGGTTACCGACCATAAATCATCATTAATTTCTTTTGATCTGTCTTTTATGTATTGTGGCGTTATGGTTACTTTGTCGGCAATCTCTTTGGAAAATGAGGTAAAGAGTGACGCTTCCGCCTGCGCGACCAGCCGCTTATTTTCTTCTTCAAATTCCGTCAAAACCTTTTTGTAGGCACGGTCTATTTCCTCTTTTGTCCGCGCCAGTGCAAAGGCTTTTCCAAGATCCAAACCGAAATTGCCGAGTATATCATCGCTCATGCCGAAAACACCGGAAAATTGTAAAACGCGTTTATTGATGAGTTCCAGCATCCGCACATCGGCGAAATTGTTGCGATTTAAGAAATTCAGCACCATAACGTCCGATTGCTGCCCCTGCCGGTGGCACCGGGTCACGCGTTGCTCAATAGTCAGGGTATTATAGGGCAGATCGTAGTTAATCACAAAGGAACAAAACTCTAAGTTGAAGCCTTCGGCGGCGACATCGGTGGTGATAAGTATTTGAACGTCTTTACGGAACCTCTCCATAATGGAATAATCACGACTTTTATCGCCGCTGTAGGTCAGCACCTTGCCTTTATAGCCGTTTGCGTTCAGCAGGGAAAACAGGTACTTCTGCGTTATGCGATTTTCCGTAAAAATCAATGCCTTTTTGTTCGCTCCAAGCGATTTCAATCGCGCAAAGCCGGTCTTCAGTGCCTCCAGCAGCTGCGTGCCCTTGGCGTTTTTCCGGATGCTTTTTGCAAGTGTGTGCATCTCGCGGATTTGGGATAATTCGTCCGACACCTTTGGATTTTCGGGTTCTGCTTGCGACAGAGCCTCCAAACGGGAGACTACGCCGCGCAGCGTTTTCTCAACAGCAAAGGTGGATGAAGACAATGTGTGGAACAGCATCAGAGCCAGATCATACTGTTCCATCCTGGGAAACGCGATTTTTTCCGGACGTTGCAGGTAGGCGTCTATCCTATCATAAAGAGCTTGCTCCGGCTTTGTCAGCTCATATTCAGCAGTAATGGGGATGCGCTCCGGTATCTTTACATAGTCTGTAACCTGCAGCCGTGTTGTTCTGAAACAATATTTGCTTATGCGGGAGGCAAGTTCACCGTAGTTTTCCGGCTTCCTGAAATATCGTTGATAGAACGTCTTTTCATCGGGGAACACGCTGTCGTCGATGAATTGGATCAGCCCATATATATCCAGAATGGAATTCTGCATGGGCGTTGCGGTTAAAAGCAATTTGAATGAATTCCGAGCCGCTTGCCGAATGGCAGCCGCTCCTTTGTTTTCATCGGTATAAATGCGGCGCAGGTGATGCGCCTCTTCAAACACCGTCATGTCCCATTTGACCTGCAGAATTTGCTCGGCTTTCTCAGATGCAAAGTCATACGTGGTCAGCACAATTCCATCCTGTAAAAAAGGATTTCGTTGCCCATCACTTACGCAGGAATCGAATGCCTCATTGCTATCGATGGTATAAAGCGGCACCGAAAACTTGTCCTCTATGATCTTCATCCACTGGTATACAAGCGGAGTGGGAACAACAATCAATATTTTCTGTTTGCCTTCATACCATATCTGTGTGATTACCAGCATGGCTTCATACGTTTTACCTAAAGAGCCCTCATCGCATAAAATCGCGCCTTTTAAATAAGGGGAGCGCAAGGCAAAAAGCGCGGCGGCGATTTGAAAAGGATATGCCTCAATGTCAGAGGAAGCAAACGCCGGCACGAGTCTATCACGTCCGAAAGCGTAGTTGGATAACTTCCTCGCCTTATACAGTACATGAAATGGCGATAACGCCATAACGTTGTCCTCCTTCCAAGCTTTCTTAAAGTCTAATCGCTTGCGCCGCCGCTTTTTATCCAAGCATCGATGTCCTCAATCTTAAACTTCCACAGTTTGCCCACTTTTGAAGCGGGCATATTCTTTGTATTGATCCATTTCATAATCGTTTGCCGCTGGACCCCCAAATACACACAGGCTTCTTTCAGGGAAATCCAACGGTCGTTGCTCTGTTCTGACAAGAAAAACCACCTCTCTTTTTTCTTGATACTATAGTATACCACATAAAACTTAAATTTTCAATCTTTTGTGTATATTTATGATATTTATTGTCTGTTTCTATTTGTTTGCTGGACAATAATCGTCTTTAGATATCTGATTATCTCCATGTCTGAACTGAAAAGAGTGAATATCGATCTGATACAATTGCGCCAATTAAATAAGGGTAAAATGGAAGGGGACTTTTTGCTGTTTCATAATAAGTAATAAAGTATTAATAGAGCGAGAAATGTGAAGAGCCTTTGCAACATCACAGTGTTTGAAATCTCTGTCTTCATGAATCTACTTAGGATTCTCTGCAAGCTCTTCCTTGCTAGTAATGTATTATGTTTTCTCAAATCTTTACCAAGATAAAGAGCCGGTATTGGGTGAAAAACTTATCCAATACCGGCTCTTTCTAATGATCCTGGTACTTTTTCAAATGTTCTGAAAAAACGGTAATACATTCATCAACACTTGATTACCCGTCCGGTAAATGGGCTCTCTGCATTTCTCGTGCCGCAACATCCCTGTTGATCCATGCAGAGTCAATCCCATTTTGTATTTCTGTACGCACTTCTGATGGCGTGGAGCCTTGCCTCTCGCTTACCCTTTTCTACAGTCTCATATAATAATATTGGCCTGAAGCGCCGCTTCGTTTTCTTTTCATAGACCGTCACCTCCTTTTCTATAGTGCTGGATGATAACTCTGAAATAGAAGAAAAGCAACACATGCAGATGATAATAACTATTTATGTCTGAAGGAGCGGCATGGCGCTAAGTCTGGCGCTCGATTGCAATCAATCAGGATGGATAGCCGCATTTGCCTATAACTCGATATAGGCAAGTAAAGCAGACTATCAACGATTACCCTAAAATTGAACGATTACTTTTTGCTTCAAGCCATTTTTTCTCGAAAAACATAAAAATGCCGCCACAAAACACTTTTGTGACGGCTTTCATCCTTAAATGAAAAGTTTAAAACGGCCCGAAAAGCCCATAAAATAAGGATTTTTAGACAAAAAGAAGGAACGCTAATTTTGTATCAAAATTAGCGTTCTTATTTGTGAGAGCCACATGAAAAAGATATTTATGCGGTTTCGGCGGGTAGATTTGAACCCGCGTGCTGGACAGCTGCTTATTTTGTCAGTCTTTCGTTTTTCAAACGTTTTCCTTATTGACGTCCAATGGCAGCATATCGGTAAATAAAATTAAATTGGAAGTGATTTTTTCTCGATCGGTCAAAGCATGAAATGTGCCGTTTGTGTAAAGGATATCCATAACCATCAGCGCAACTTCATTACCGATAAATCCCTCTGCAGTCCAACTGAAAATAAGATCTCGCATTTGCGGTGGATAATCGCGGGCAATGGTTTGTGCATATTCAAAGGCGTAATCCGCAAACTGCTTTTTGAATTTTTCATCGAGTTCCGGAATCTTATCAAAAAAATCTTCGGCCTTTCCTTTGACTACCATAATATTAATCTGATTGTTTTCAGAAATAAACTGTCGTTCTCGGAGCCGTTTGAATTTGTGTGCATTTACGAGGTCATCCGCAATTGTGCCAGTCATGAATTCGTAAAGGTATTCATAATCCGATGTCAAATTATTTTTCCAGCCGCCCTTGCGCGAAGAGTATCTGCTGTCTATAGACCATGAATAGACGGGATACTTTTCAGAGTAACGCGTCATATTACCGCATGTCCGCATGGAAGGAAGCTGCAAGGTGGGAACATAGTCCTTATCAACCTGCGTCCTTTCCGTTTCTATAAAAGCAATATAATCCCCCCCATCTGTCGTTTTAATATAGTAAGGGGACAGATCCTTTTTCACATTCAATTGACATTTGTTGGCCACGCCGTAAAAAATTGCTGCTGCTTCCAAAAGCTCACGGTTTCCGCTTGGAATATACGCCTCATGGATATCGGAAATGGCCTGCCTGACAGATGGCGTATAATCCTTTGCGAGTAACTGGGCTATTTCAAGCTGCTTTTTCAACTTGTTCTCCTGTTTTTCAAGCGAATACGTTGGGGAATCAAATTTTACGTAAGTGGTAAATTTGTTGCCGGCCTTTCGTACCAAAAAGCCGTTGCTTTCCAACAGATCGATCTTATCTTCAATAAAAACAGGGATAACGCCCAATTCTTCTACTATTTCTTCTTTTGTCCTGGAAGTGTAATACACACTGTAAACGATATTCAGATTTAAGCTGTCGTTAAGATAAAACTCTGGACCTCCATTTGGCCCAGGATTTCCGCTGTGACCAATACCAGTTGCTTTAATAGGTTTCAAGCCAAGCTTTCCTATTTTTCTTTCCATTAAAATCCCTCCTTTAATTCATGGCGTGCTTGATTCAGATGCCATTTTACCGTACCTATCGGGATCCCTCGCTGTTTGGAAATACGTGCAATGGATTCATTTTCGTAATAGTATGCATAAACAATTTCACGGCGTGTTTTTGTGAGAAACGCAATTTCACGGCGCAAACGCAAGAATTCTTCCTTGTTATCATCAAAGTCATAGGTGTCTTCAAAAGGCAGGAGAACTCCGTCAATGGAAACGCCTTGATGCTTTTTCACGGACGAAACATATTTAGAGTAGATGTATTCACTAATGCGCCAAATATAGCCATCTAAGTTGTATATGTCTTTTGCTTTTATTAAAGATTCATACAACTCTTCAACAATATTTGCGCAAATCTCCTCTGCTTCCGCATAGGAAAAAGCTTTTTTAATGGAGAATCCATAGATTTTAGGAAAATATTCCGTTAGTATTTCATCTGCTTTTTGTTTATCCATACTTAATTACTCCGGTACCGTTTGACTATATAGTGGAAAGAAAATCAGAAAGGTTGGCAATCTTGAAATAATATTTTCAATAAATCGGACGGCTCTTTTCTATTACACGAGTATATCATATGCTGTACTACATTGTCATTTTCGATTAAGGTAGGGAAGACAAACAGCGCACAGCTTGTCAGAATCAGATCGCTCAATTTTTTTCAGAGCACATATCACCTACGAAAATTCTGTCAGGGAATAAGGGACAGCTGCTCCTCTCCCAATAGATGTAAAAACAAAGCACACCCCACAAGCGTGATGTGTGTTTTTTCTTGGCGGAGAGAGATTCGAGCCATCGTGCCCAGAGGGGCAAACGGTTTTTAAGCCGCGTACTCCCAGGAGTCTAATGAGTATCTATCCGTCCCTTGAATAGCCTAAAAAGCAAGTAACCATGCGTTTTTTTGAGCTTTTGGCCAGTAAATTAGCCGTTTTCCATGTCCGCCTCATTTAACATCCCGTCGTTCAATTTGGCGCAAAACCACCTCAAGCTGCACAATAAAACATCACATAAAGTAACAGAATATTACGCCTGTTTGTTGCTTTCCGATAGCAACAAACAGGCGTAATATCGCAGTGAATCAACACCAAGATTGCTTAGAATAGAAGAAAAGAACGCTCCACACTCTCCTCGATTTAATAACCTCACGAGATATCTCAACCACATCCACCTACATCCGCTGGCCGGGGTAGGTCATCTGTTCGTATGGCTTGGGTTTGCAGGGTAGCTCTTATTGTTTTTCTGCGAGAAGTGCATCTATAATAAAACAAATTGAATTTAGATCTTCTGAGGAGACATTCGTTCGGATAAGCCGAGCGTATTCTGTGGTAAAATTACTGAAAGGCAGGCTGCACAAATGATAGCCCTTATAGTTATCCATATTGCGCTGGCCCTGGCATTTTCCACATCCGGCACATCCAAAATGGTTTAAACAATCGCGAATATTAGGGGATAATTCATCTTTATTATCAATCAATAGTTTTCCGACCTCATAGGATACAGGAAGATGTATCATTAAATTGTCCGCTTCAGCATGGAAAGTCGAGATTGTCTTTTTCTTCAGTTTAAATTTGATGGTCCAGTTTGGAAACACGTAAGTGTTAATAACCAAATGAATATTTAGCTTGGATTCTCCGCAGTATTTAGAAACCAGTTCGGATAACAACTCTCTTTTGTTTCCGACACAATTTAAAACTGTTTGCGGAAGCGTATACATAGGCTTGTTGTTTGTGTTTATATCCAGAAGAAGGGAGTCGCAGTCTGCAAACAGAAAAGCTGTTAAAGTGGGAAGAATAACATCCTTACTGTCCTTATCTGCAACATAGTCTGAAAGATATTTCATTGCATACAACACAGACCCAGATCCCTGACCTTCATAATAGAGCTCAATTGTATCGCTGCTTCCTACGGTTTTAACTTGTTTTTCATTTTTGTAAAACATGTAATAAAAGCCATATTGCTGTAACAGATCAAAGTAAAAGGCTGGAGGTTTCTTAAAATAGGTCCTAAACAAAGCCTTATTTATCCGAAGATAAAAAACCTCTCCTTCTCTACGCAGTTCTCCTGATTTTGCTAATCCAAACAAACACGCTCCCGTGTTTGTTAGATTATGATAATTGTCGAGATCGTCGGCCAAAACACCAATTTTGGTCATTTGACTTTCAACTTTTGATACTTCAAATGCTGTATAGTTCTTATAAATATTTCTTAATAATTCCGCATATTCAGTAAGTCCGTCCAATAGCTCTTCGCTATCCACAACTGATTTTTTGATAAAGTCCTTTGCTGCTGCGGAAACATCACAAACATTTCTGTACCAAAAATCTCCTTGGCGTTGTATGGACATGACTTCGGTTTCCTTTCTTATTTTTCACGAACAGGCATCAGAAGGTCGAGTTGCATATCATCCGGCTCCGTGTTTTCTAATTTGACATGGTTGAAATAATTAATGTGTTCTTCTAATGCGCCAAACATACAGTCCTGACCCTTACCTTCATTGTTCATTTCGTATACAGGATTCTCTGCAAGCCATGCATTCAGAACATTCCATTCTTCAAATGCGTTCATTGGAATCATGTATGCTGCATACAGGCCGCCTTTAAAGGTTTTCTTTGTTAATGTTTCCGGAACCTCCATATCTTCGGGAATGGTCACCCATACTTCGTAACCGTGCGTTCCGTCTACATCTCTGTTAAATCCGTAATGACGCAGATCAGGCTTGATATCTGTCAGATTTGTGGATTTAACGAACTGATCAATTGCTTGATTGGCTTGCATTTCAGGATTTGGTCCAACAAAATGAGCGGATGCTACCGTTGCCGGGGGAAGGTATACAATGCGGATGTGTCTGCTTTTCATAAGCAATTCGTTGTTCATGATAAAACTCCTTTTCATTTATAATATTGTAATGGAACACTATCAATATACC
>DXYE01000110.1 GCA_019415985.1 Clostridiales bacterium | reverse complement strand
ATTTGTAATCAGCAGGTCGGGGGTTCGAATCCGTCCACCAGCTCCATGAGGAAAACGCCTGTAAACCCTGTATTCATGCGGGTTTGCAGGCGTTTTGCTTTCTATATATTTTTTGTTGTCTGGCAAGATTTGAGATGGACGTTACTACGGGGTTACTACGGGTTTTTGCCTCTATCCAATCTTGTTTATAGCCTCTGATAAGGTCTTCGCAGATTGCCTTATGTAGTGGTCTACATCTACAGAAAAATCGGCGTGGCCCATTAAAGCAATCATATCTTCCTCTCGCACACCCGCAGCGGACATCATTGTAGAGAATGTGCGCCGCGTTGCGTGTGGATTTAATGGACGAACACCAATTGAATTTAACGCTGGAATATAGCATTTTTCGCGGAAATATTTTGGAGGCATCGGTGTACCGTCATCGCGGCAAAAAAGCGTTTTCCCGTCTTTTTTGACTTGGGCGCTGACGATATCAGCGATGCGCGGGTGTATTGGAACGGTTCTGTTTTTTCCGGCTTCTGTTTTCATACCGCCAATGAGGACCTTGATCCCATCTACTTCGCGGACGCTGGCTGGTGTTAGGCCGAGGAATTCGGATATACGGAATCCGGTATAAATCATCACCAGAATCCAGTCGGCATATGGAATTGTTCCCACCGCCTTGCGGATTTTCTCCAACTCCAAATCGTTGAAGCAATCCTTAGCCGACTTGATGTTCTTAGGTAGGATTAGAAACTGTGCATAGTTTTTGTTTACTATATCATTTTGCATGGCATAGTTATATAATAGGCCAAGCAATATTTTTATTTTCGATAAACCAGAGTATGTCATAGCGGGAACGGTTATATCTCGGTTATAGCGCCTTACAGTTCGTTCTTTTTGAAGCCCGTCAATGATAGATTGCATTTCGGCGGTGCGGATTTCACGCACCTTTTTATCGTATAGGGGAGCCAAATGCTTCCAGGATGAATCATAACCCGCGCACAGCTTACTGGATTTACCGGAATACCATACAGGCATCCATTCCTCACGCAGTTCCGCAAGCGTAATATTGTACTTGGTGGTGGGGTTACGTCTATATTCGTCCAGCGCGTCTTTGGCCTCTTGCGCGGTGGCATAATGACCGATTATCATCTGCTTGGCGTTGACTTTCCTGGCATCATCATCACGGATTAATTCCGCCGGTGCGACCGCCACCCAGGGCCTCCGCTTTAAGTCTTTGCGTTTGTACACGGAGCCTGTGCCATTCTCGCGCTTTATGGATTTTCTCGCCATTCTATACCATCCCCCTTAAAATTGGGCATAAAAATGCCCGGGACTTGATTTTCCCGGGGCCAGATGGTACAATGTGGATGGTTTATTGCCACACTGTATGGCCATCTGGCCGACGGTGCCCGCCTCGTTCCTGTTGGCGCAGGAGCGGGGCGTTTTTTATTTAAGCGATAAAGGTTCCTTAATCGTGGGAGTAACAATTGAGGTTGAAGGGGCTTTCTTCCACGGCGATTTTAAACCGTCTATATGTTCGAATAAATTTCCTTTAATTGTTGCCCACATGGGGTCTAAGATGAAATCTATCCCCTCGCGTCTTGCCAATTTAGCTGCGGGAACAAAATCGCTATCGCCGGCTATCAAGATAATCTGATCGACCAAACGCTTGTATGACAACGAGGCAATATCCAACCCTATTTTCATATCAACGCCTTTTTGTTGACCAAGGGAGAATGATAAATCGGATTCACAAATATCTTCTAATCCCCTTTTCCCTTGAAAAAGATCTCTTGTAGCCTCTGGCTTAAGGCCAATCCCTGCGAAAGCGTCAGATAACTCTCCGAGCCTCAAGGCAAATTTTCGCTTAGTTTTTATCTGCTCCAAAAACTGTTCCATCCATTTATATGTATCGGAACGACCGTAATCTATGTTTCTCTTTTGAAGCGGATGGAAAAGGCTCTTTTTTATTGGAAGACAATCATAATAAAGAACCCTGTATAAATGTCGTTGCTCGTTTGGCGTTTTTGGGCAATCGTTTATATGGGCTTGACAATAGGCATAAAGTTCTGCCGCGCGTTGCTCTGCGGTTAGCTTCCCCCATAGATATGTTGACCTCTTGCGGTAAAATCCGCCATCAACCAGTATTGCAGTTTTAATCACAGTTTCACCCCATTAAAATAAAATGAGGCCCCTGGATTCAGCACTTCCCTTATCAATGGGACGCTTACTACCAGGGGCCTGTTAAGCATTGTAACACGTAACAAATATTTGTTACACCCCTAGTATATGCTAAATGTTTCAAAAAGTCAACAATAAATTGCTTTATTGAAAAATTCACGTTGTTACTCTGTCCGTGTCACCATGGCAGGATGCTTTATGTATAAATAATGCCGCCCCACCTCACTGTGCACATTTCTTACACGGTGTATATTCGGGTGCCATTTTTAGGCGTAAACTGTACCTCCATATCGAATTCTGATCCGCACCCAAAAACCGCATCAGTAAAGGGTTTTAGGTTGTTTGCATCAATAAAAGATGGCATATTTGCCGCTCTTTGATCCCCAGATGATTTTCCTCTTCTTGGACGTCCAAATGCTTTAAATACAGACGATGCAGTCAATACCCTTGTACCATCACTCAGTACTGCGCAATTCAAATCTTTGCCACCGATGTTTACTACCCCTGTGTAATCTCGTGTTGGCAATTCCCTTTGTGAATTGTCTTGTTGCACACTATCTACCTCCATTTAATTTGTGATACCCCGTGGTTTCTGTTCACACTGACCGCTCAGAGGTTCCAGCTCTGGGCGGCTTCGTTATATATAAGACGTATATTGACATATATCTCGAAACATGATATAATTGTATTAACACATCAGGGGAAAACAAAAAAGATAGATTAAGGGAGGTGTTAGAACTACGATGATTAACAATGAAGGAATTATTGGGGATCCTGGGCTAGAATATTATTTGTGTGACTATTATTCTAGGGAAAGGCTTATTGAGTCCGTTCGAGTTTTTATAAGCGTCGCCGAGCAAGAACAACTAAGAGATTTACACGGTAATGTTTGGTATAATATACCGAGTTATGGAATTAAACAGATTCAAAAGTTAATAGGCGAATATGAAACTCAACTAGCACATAACATCGATTAAATTTGGATTGATAGTTTCAAGATTTGATGATTGACACAAAAACATTAACGCGTCTTCTAGTGGCATATCATCAGTCAATTTATGTAAATGTGGTACTATACCCCATAATTGAGGATGTTCGAAAAAAAGCGGGTATAACCCTAGCGCTATAGTCCTATTATATGAATAATTATCTTTACAAGGCTCTCTAACAAGATCATCATAATTGTTTTTAATGAATTCGGCGAGGGGGATCCCACCTGCTGGCTTAGCTTCCTGAACGATAACTGATTGAATATATGTATCAATTAAGGTAATAAGTTGCGGATCTTCCTGGGCGCTTTGGATTGTCTTCAGTGTGAAAAGAGAAGCTAATACGCAAAGCGTTTCTTCCAGCCACCTGAATTTTTTACACACTTTTTTTGGTATAAAAAAATGACAGAGTTCATGAGCAAATTGAAAAATACACTGACAAAAGAAAGCCCCTTTTACAGTTAAAAATATGATATGGTTTTCTCTAAATATAATAGGGTAATCCGCTGAATATATTACGGCCAAATTTTTGTGAGAATTAACATAATCGACACCAAAAATATTTTCAAAAACCTTTTTTACGACATAACAGTAATCTGCTATATACGGAGCTGCTTGGCCTTTATCCCAATCTTCACTAGTGGAATATACCAGCCATCGTAATTCTGCATTATTTTTGTCTATAATATATCCAGTATCCATAAACTGTTCCTTTGTTCACACTGACCGTCTGAGGTGGGGGCCTTGGGCGGTCTTTTTACTTGTTCTTCAAATATGCAATTAACTGTAGAGACCAACCTAAGATTGCGAGAGCTAAACAGCCAATACATAGTGATATGGATATTCCGTCAGCTATGCCTATATTTGTAATTAAGCCAACGATCAGCCCAATAATAACAGTGACTAATTCTGTTGCAAAATTTTTCTGTTCGCCAATAGTCACCTGAATAAAGCTGTCCAATAATGTGATAGCCGCACATATGTATGTAATACTACGGTTCCCCGAAAAAAAGAATATAGTTCCAATTAGCCCGGATATAATTCCAATTATGCTAAATATAGTCGTCACAACTGATTTGATTTTTTGCCGCCTAAGCCAGTTTAAATACATTTGTGCTTCAGAGATGTCCTGTGAATTTGAATTAAATTCTTCTTGCGCCCCGGTATCCTCTGCAATTTTGCTCTCTATGGGTTCATTTGCTTCTGTTTCGCTCTGCTTGATACTTTGGTACTTGGCTACCATATCCTTTATATCGGCTATGGTATCTCCGCTGCTTTTGCCTATACTCATTTCTACTCCTCCGCACAGGAATTGACAAATTATGACAATTCCGTATAATATAGTTGTGGATGAAATTCACGCCCTGTGGATTCTATTCACGCCTGCCGCTCAGGAGTACCAGTCCTGGGCGGTCTTTTTATTTCTGTAGACTTCTAAATATGAGCGGAGGCCTGTCCAACTCGTCTGCCCAAATATCTATGCATGGGTATTGTCTTTTCTCAACCTTTATTTTTTCAGCTTTACCGGTCAACGCCGCCACAATAGAGAAATTAATGGTTTTCTTGGGAGGAGTAATGACGGCGGCCGCTGTCTTTTGTGGTTGTTGCTCTTGAACAGGTCTATAAGGCTCTATGGATTCGAGATGCTTTTGTGATTCAAAATCTCCTTTAACGATGTGTTCTAATTCGTGGTCTAGAGCCTGCTTTTGCATATCCTTTGATAGAAAAGAATTTATATAAATATTATAGTGCCCGTCTTTATCTTTAGCGGTTAAAGCTGGAACCGATAAAGGGAATGGCGCAAAGCGCACGGAGTAGTCGCTATCCAGAATCATACTATCACTATCCGTCTAAATGTTTTCACTATCTTCTTTAAAAGTTTCAACGATTTTAATGGCCTTTTTCAAATCCTCTGGAGTGACATTTTTCGTAACAGAAAATAAAATCTTCATATCAGGGCGTTCACGAACGGCACGTAATATTTCCATACTATCAGCGTCTAGCCTTATTAATTCCCCTTCTTTAAATCGGCTCTCTCCATCGGAGGGGGCTTTTTCTTTGCCTAGAATATCTTCAATAGATTTTTTAAAATAAGCAGACATTTTTTCAAGCGCGTCAGCACTTGGTTTTTCCGTTTTAGTGGATTTCCATTTGGCTGCCAATCCGCGGCTGAGACCTGCTTCTACGCAGGCATTAGTTGGTTTTACGCCCTTCTCTTTGCAAAGCTCTAAAAATCGATCATAGAACACAAAATAACCTCCATGCTTTTATGCAAAGCGTAGAAGTCTACGAAAGTATTCTTTTTTGCTTGAAAAGTATACCAACGTATGCTATTATATAAGCACAGGTTGAACTTCGTAGACTTTCTGTTTGTTATCTGACAATAACAATAATAGCTGAAAAGCCTACGAAGGTCAACAATAAAAGGTGAAGGAGGTAAACTTTTGTATGCCTGCACAATGGACAGCTGACATTATAGGGAAAATGCATATTTCTGGGATAACGGCAAAACAGCTTGCCGAGCATTTGCATTATAACCCGAAATATGTCAGCGCCGTACTGAACGGAAAGAGAGAGCCTAGAAATGCTGAACAGGTTTTCCGCAAAGGGCTGGAAGAACTAATCGCCACGCAAATCGCCTAAGATTTTTACCCAAAATTATCACTCCTTGTCGAGATGATAATCAAAGGCTATCAAAGGAGGTGTCCGATAAAGAGGACTTATCCCATGATGTGGGAAATGCACACAAATTGGAAAAGCTCGTGATAGGGCGGAGGAGGTGAAAAAAGTGAGGGTGAATATATCAGTTGATGCCGAGAATTACGGGAAAAATTTTGAAACCGTTGGTTCTGCCGATGAAATAGCAAAGGTCATCAAGGCGTGCCTGGACGAAAACGTTACGGAAATCCGGATAAAGAAACAGCACACGAACGAATCCATGTGCTGCTCGCAGGAATTATAGATGCTCTTTTAGATATGCGCCTGTCTTATCGTTTAACCCTGTCCATGCCGCGCTGCCTGTCAGTTCTGCTACAAACAGTGAATCGTTGCTGTCGATTTCTGTTTTCAAGTGGTCTCGTACGCTGACGCAACTATCCGGAGTGGAAATATACCATACGGATTCCTGGATATGCGCCCATGCTGTATAGGACTTTATTTTTTCGTACAGACCGTTGTAGTTTTTTCCAGGAGCACGCAAATCATAGGTAACGATTTTTGAATTAGCCATAAATTTCACCCCCTTTCTTCGACAATTTTACCACGCGACAGAATAAAAGGCAATAAATGGAGGTTAAAACATGAATCTAGAGAACATCCGTGAATTGCGCACGGTTCACGGCGAGGCCGAAATCAACGAGCTGCTTTCCAGCGGAAAATGGCGGGTTCTTAACCTGGTGTACGAAGACGAAGGCATCGTTGCTACGCTGGCCAAGGTCAGAGCATGAAAAAGCCGCCCGCGGTGGGGCGGCGTTCAAGGAGGTGAATCAAATTGACTGAAGATGAATTATTGTCTCTGCCAAAGGTCCGCCCCGACGAAGCGTCCGCGTTCCTTGGCGGTGATCCGACAGCGCAATACATAAGGCTCTGGTGCCAGGACGGCGATTGCCCGTTCGGCGCGGCCAAACAGCAAAGCAAAAACCGATGGACATATACAATCAACCGGCGGCTGCTTATTAAATACCGGCGCGGAGAAATACCGCTGAGCGTTCCGCTGGTGTTGATGCGAATATTAGACGCTTTGAAGGAGGCTACATAATGCAAATTCTACGCGGCATCCTGCTGACCGTCGGTATCGGCCTGGTTTGCTTGGCCGCCTGCGCCACAGAGTGGGAGCCTGTGCCGATTCTGCTGATGGGCGGGACTGGTTTAGCCCTGTGCGGGGTAGCCAAGGGCATAAAGAAAGCCGCCTCGACGTGCTGGAACACGTCGAGGCGGCAGAACCTAAGAAAAAACATCTACTTCAATTTTACCAGAAAGGGCGGATTTGTCAAGCCGCTCAAGGGAGACGGACCATGAAAATAAATATATCCGATATCCGAGTAAACGATGGGCGGCGAAAGATTGACGAAGAAAACGTTATGAGCCTGATGAACAGTATCCGTGAAGTGGGGCTACTGAACCCCATCACCATTACACAGTCACATATTTTGATAGCGGGCGCACATCGCTTGGAGGCATGTAAGCGGCTGGGCATGGAGAACATTGAGTGCGGCGTCACAGATTTGGACGGGATGCGGGCAGAACTGGCAGAAATAGACGAGAACCTGACGCGAAAGGAATTGAACTATATTGACCAGGGCGAGCAGCTTCTACGGCGGAAGGAAATTTACGAGGCGCTTCATCCGGAGACAAGAGCCACTTATGAAGGCGGAGCGTTTAAAGGAAATCAGCATAATGAGGTGGCGGACACGGTGTCCTCCACCAAAATGAAATCCTTCGCCGAAGACACCGCCGAGAAAACCGGCATATCACCCAGGCATGTCAACCGCAAAATTCAAATTGCCAGAGACCTGCAGCCGGATGTAAAGGAGATAGTACGAGACGCTGGCATAGGCCCGTCCAAGGCGGTGCAGCTGTCCAGAATCAAGGAACCCGATAGGCAGCTGGAAGCCGCAGAGAAGCTGGCGTCCGGCGAGATAAAAAGCGTTGATGATTTCGTAAAGCCCAAAAGCACGAGCCAAATCGTAGCAGATATAAAGGATACGGAAAAGGATTTCACGTGTACGTCCGATATGCTGCTTGCGGAATATGGCGCTGCGGCGGCATCCTTTATGAAAGGACTTAGTCTGTATCGTGACGCGTACTATGCCCATGCGTTCGCTACATTAACGGATGAACAACTTAAAAAAATCAAAAAAATAAGTATGGCCGTATCAGCGGCCACGGCGGAGCTTGAGAGCCTCGCGGAAAGGAAAGACAGTCATGTTTAAGAACAGCCAAAAACGCATTGATGATATTATGCCAGCCGATTTCAGTGCAACGCCATACACCGACAAGCAGCTTTCTACTGCTGTGCTTACATCGGGTCAAGGGTACCAGCGGCCAGTTCAGGCAAAAAACGTTCAGGGTATCATCGACAATTTTAATCCTATGCTGCTTGACCCGATTATAGTAAATTTCCGCGTCGGCAAATACTACGTAATCGACGGACAGCACAGGATTGTGGCGCTTAAAAAGATGAACAACGGACGCGAATGTATGGTGCAGTGCAAGGTACTGAGCGGCCTTACATACGAGCAGGAGGCTCTGCTATACCATCAGCTCGACGCAAGCAAGAGGAAACTGAGCCTTGCGGATGATACGAGGGCGCTGGCAGAATCCGGGGA
>DXYE01000011.1 GCA_019415985.1 Clostridiales bacterium | reverse complement strand
CATGATACCGGCTAGGTGCAACAGACCAGAATCCAATATTCGAACGTCCTCGGCATTCGCCCCTTTCTGCGGACCGAAAACATAGGATGCCCCTTCAGGACCGCAGAGCGGATTGTCAATGTCGCAAATTGCCGTGATCCGCATTTTACGGATTCTTGGATCTATACCGCCCGGATCTATCCGGCTGATTTCCGAAAGCGTGCCGCCTGTCGGCACATATGTTCTGCCATTGCTATCATAAAATCTGACACCGCATGCGGCAGCGGCTCCCACGCCGCCGTCGTTGGTCGCAGAGCCTCCCAAGCCTATGATCAATTCTGTACAACCGTGATCTGCGGCCGCAAGCATCAGCTCTCCAACACCCCATGTGGTAGCGCGCAGGGGATTCTTTTCACTCTCAACCAACGGAAGGCCTGCAGCGGCGGCCATCTCTATTACGCCTGTCTTAGCATCCGACAGCTTACCGAAAAACGCCTCTGTTTCTCTAAAAAACGGGTCCTTAACGCGAACAGGTATGCGTTCTCCGCCTGCGGCGTTCAAAAAAGCGCTGACGCTTCCTTCGCCGCCGTCGGCTACGGGCAGGGGAACGGGCTCATATTCCGGGAGAATTCTTCGGATAAGCGCCGCAATTATATTGCAGATTTGTTCAGACGTCAGCGTTCCCTTGAAGGAATCGGGAATGATGATAATGCTGCGCCGAGCGGAACGCACACTTTCTGTCATGACTTTATACTCCTTATAAAATACAATTTTGCATATGCAATATGCAGTATTTTAAGTGCAATGAGGCTTGGTCGGCTTCAGCCTCACTAAGAATAGGATAACGGAATCAAAATAAAAGCATTGGCAGCGGTTTTGCTTCATAAAAGCAGGCCATTTCAGAATGGCATTTGTACAGCAGATATGCCATGCACAATATACGCTGAAAGCCTATGGCAATTTCGGCAAAGATTGAGCAATGCTCAGACGAACGAAAGCTGCGGTGCACGGCTCGCGAAAGCTTGACGGTGATGTGAGCTTTTGCCGTGCACATTATACCACATCGTCCCGAAAAGATCAACCGTACGGAGCGCCTTGCAGGGATGCGGAAAAGACTTTTGGACGAATCATATAAACTGTCTCGTGGGCGTATTCTTTATATTGAAACTGTCTTTCCGAACAAAAGCAAGGGTGTCCGCGCGGGCGCGCCCCCCTGCTTTCGTCTATTTTACGGAATCGCTTTCAGAGCCGCGCGACCAAGCCGCGCAGTGTGATATGTCATTATGATTCGAGATCGCCGGTATCGTAGGGAAAGGAATAGTCAATCCCAGACGTCCCCTCGTACAGGACGCCGTTTACCGTGATTTTGTCTTTATGGAAAACTTGGCAGTATACTTCGGCGCGATTGCTTTCATCAATGACAGTGTGATCCTCTCCGTCCAGCCATCTCAACAGGAACGTGTCAAGACATCTTCAGCTTTCGCTCAGCGGATCTATGAATTCTATATCGATGTCACCATTTGACGTATGTACCTCCAGCAGTTTATCCCCATTTCCACCGTGTGCAGGGAGATTGCTTTCCGCGTTTGAGGTTTTGCTTGTGATACTGTAGTCAGAAAGCTTTCCCTTTATGCTCCCTTTCACCGCGCCGTTGCTGCTTTGCAGATGGATATTGTCTCCCGCCTTAATCCTATGAATTTTCAGGCTGCTGTTTGTCGTTTCTGCGTATGTGCTTTCCTCTGTGACGGTATCCGTAAGCGTCAGTCTGCCGTTTCGTGTTTCCGCCTCGAGTGCCCGAGCCTGCAGGGCTTCCGCTGTTAGAGAGCCGTTTGTCGTGCTGACTCTCACCTCTCCCCCAGCCTGAATGTCCTCCAAATTCACGGCTGCATTTGTCGTATAGATCATCATGGCTTCGCCGCTATTGCATCCGGTTATATCCACACGGCCGTTTTTGGTCAATATCGAGAGGGACCCCTCTGCCGTAAGGCTTTTGCATAAAATTTGTGCATTGGTTGTCGTCAGTGTGCAGTCTGCGGTTGTTTTCAGCGCTTCCGCGGAAATTTTTCCATTTGTGGTCGATAGTGTTAAAAGCCCCTTTACTGTCAGATTCCCGACGGTAATGCTTCCGTTGGTGCTTTCCGCTTGTATGTCGCACGCAATTCCATCCGGAATTGCAATTTCCAAACGTCGGTCCTGTCCCCGGCCGAACAGAAGCATGACACCGATTCGCTGATACCATTTCTTCGAGGATTGACGCTGTATGTCCAATGTGCCATCCGGAGTTTCCTCTATCTGGCAGGTCTCCGTGTCGCTTTCAAAATAGGTGATATGAATGTTGCTGTCGACTGACGGTTCCAGTACAATTCTCATATTTTTTTCAACCGCAGCGATTTTGTGTATATCCTCAGCAGAAGCGGTATATTGCTTCTCCACCCATTTTTCCTCCGTACTCAGCTTTTCCAGATCTCCGCCGGTGAGCGCAAATGCGACGCCCAAAAGCATGAGTCCTCCGGCCAGAAGGACACCTGCTATGATGATCCAAATGGTTTTGCCCTTTTTCATTGCCAAGACCTATCCTTTCCTAAATTTGCTGTTCGCCGTTCCGGCTTCCGGTCATCCTGAGACGACGTAAACCGAGGATGACTCCGGATGTCCGGTATCCAAGGAGACTTCTAATTCTTTATACAATTTTCAATTATCTTATTTTATCAATGCGGTACCTCTCTATTTTAATCTTTCGTTAAAAAGCCAAGCAGGGGATCATACCGGTCAACCGCTCGACAAACCTGCCTGATTTTATCTTTCAAAATCAATTTGTACGAATTTTTTCCGTCAGGCAGCATATGTTCTGATGCTTTGATTGTATAATAGCCAATTTTAAGCAGTACATTTTTAAAACTTGTTCATCGATTTGATGATGTATTCGATCCAATCTATCCAATACGTGCAGGTATGGTGAATCTGATACCCAATGATTTTCTGCGTTGATTTGGATAAGACAAGAAACATATTGGGGATTAACGCATTGTATTGTTTTCTGAAAGCACGCATAGCCAATCTATTCAATCAGCAGATTCGCAATAACCATATCGGCTTTTGGTAAACGATCCGCTTCATGGATCAGATTGACGCATATACATTCCAGCATCCCATATAAATCAGAATATCTTAGAATCACTTCCTTCAGATAGTCCGGATTGACATCAACACCGTAAACCTTTTTAAAATTGCTTTTCGATATATGCTCAAGGCCATTGCCTCCGGCTGTACCCAATATCATTACACTTGAGACCGGGTATGTGTCAAATTGTATCTTCATCATCTCATTCATAGTCTGTAATTGCATAACGGAATCAAGTTTCATATGATTTTCATAATCGGTCAAAGGGATTTCTTCCCATGGGTTTTTCATTTAATTACCTCATTTAAATAGTTACGGTTTGTATCATGATTCTGTTACATTCTCGATCGTTAGAATCGCTGAGGTTTACGGTCAGTGGAATATAAGAAGAAATGGTATTTTTCATGTTTACGCAGTTCTGCAATCAACCGCGGGGCACAAACGAATGACATTATCGGTGTCCATATTTTCAGGTCCGCCAGCGGCGCTTTTTCCAGCTTTCTTTGAAGCCTTTGAGCATCCAACCCGCAAAGCGGATCAATTGTTTGGAAAGGAAATAAACAGGAAGCAGCAGCAGCATGCCGGCGCCTGTCAAAAAGCATCCGCCTCCTAAAACGAAGAGACCAGACGGTACATTCTGATAAAAAACAAACAGACTCCCGAAAATAGAGACAATGCCTCCTGCCATAAGCGAGAAGACGACCGCGAAAAGAGCCGCAATTAGTGAAAAAACACAGACCAGCGCCGCGAACACAACAGAGAGAAGCGCAAGCAGCAGGGCAAGCCAGATGGGGGAACCTAACACAATGAGAACGACCGCCCACACGGGTACCGGACGCCTCATACGTCCGTCCTTTATTTCTTCAGGATAGGGAAGCGCATCCGTCAGGATTTTTTCGACGATATCGTCCAGACTTTCCAAGCTGGATACAGCCTCCTCCTCGCTCATGCCCTCTTCTATGCGGTCGTCAATCATTTCTGAAAAATACAGCAGCGATTTTTCTCTTTCCTGCGCCGGGAGTGCAGCGAGTCTCCTGTTCAGCGCATCCAAAAAATCCTTTTTGTTCATGTGTCGTTTTCCTCCTTTGATGACGCTCTGGATACCGTCGGCTTGCTTTCCGCGAAGGCTCCGGCCTTTTCTTCGATAAAAGTATAGATACGCATAACCGTGTGCCATTCTGTGAGAAAGGACGCGATTTTTTCACGGCCCGCGTCCGTAATGCTGTAATATTTACGCAGACGCCCGTTGTGTTCCACCGCGTAAAACGAGACACAGCCGCTTCCCTCCAGTCTCTTCAGAATGGGATACAGCGTAGATTCCGAAAGCTCTACATAACCAGATGTTTCCTTTATAATTCGGTATCCATAAGAATCTTCTCTAAGCAGAGACGCCAGTACACAAACATCCAGCATACCGCGTTTGAGTTGTGCATCCACTCAGACACCTCCCAACACATAATACTATACATCACATAGTATTGTTTGTCAAGAACTTTTTTAGGATGAAAGCGAAAAGAGCATAGTTCTCATCCTCTCATTTGTTTGTGAAATGACATTAAAACTTGTTTCTGAAATTCAGCATAACTTGACCTTTAAATTAGGTTATCGTGAGTCGAAATATCTAAATGATCTCGTAGTGTAAATTTTATAAAAATCAAAATTACGGTATATGGAAAATCGGAAGTGAAAAGATAAAGGTACAAAAAAGGAAAGATGATTTTTTACTATTTGTTCTACTATAATAATATTTTTTATCGCAAAAAAATCATTTTTTCAGTGCGGTAAAAAATAGAAAAAAGGTCAACCGCATTTACCGCAATCGACTTCACAATAATGTTTGTGTTGAGATTACAAAAAAGATACTCGCTAGCTCTGCCATGTGTCTGATTCGTGCTGTCGGGAATTGTATGGGCAGAAAAATCGAGGTAGCGGATTGACCGCTCTACAATTCTGTCAGTTTTTCCTTGTTGGCTTTACATTGACATCCGGTTTGATGCTTCCCTTGATCTCCCCATTCTGCTCCTCAAATTTTTTGATGCACTCCCTGATCAGAACAAGTATATGGCTGTTCACGGAACGACCTTCATAATCAGCAACAAAGCCGAGTTTTTCAAGCATTTCTTCCTCAATGTGTATGGACACGCTTTTAATAGCCATACGGTCACCTCTCTGTAAACATATTGTGTGTTTATTTTATAGCCAATATGTGTTACAATGTTCAAAGTGGATATACAGTATATCTAAAATAATTTATGAGAGGTGTAATAAAAGTTCGCGTGGCAGTTATAGGGTCAAGAGGGCTTTGGGTAAACAATCTCGGAAAATATCTTCCCGACGGGGTGACAGAGATTGTGTCCGGCGGTGCAAAAGGGATTGACAATTGTGCAGGAACATACGCCTTAGAAAATGAGATCATGCTGACGGAATTTTTCCCAGAATACGATAAGTACGGACACTCCGTGCCGCTCAAGAGAAACATTGCGATTATAGATAACGCCGATCTTGTGTTGGCTTTCTGGGATGGAGCCTCTTATGGGCCGAAATATGTGATTGAAAACTGCAATAGACTGGGTGTTCCGGTAAAGATCTTTATGCTCAATAAAAGCGAGACATGATACCGGACGATCGTCTACATCGCAGCGTGTGCCTTCTTATGCAGAAAACACTTGCAGAGTTTGAAGAAGGACTCTCAATGGAATCATTTAAAGATGCACACCCTTTAACCCCGAACTGCTCACCCCGGGTCTTTCGTTTAAAGGTAAAAAGGGTAAAACAAGATAGGCTCTACAGCGTTCATGTCCGAACCGCCGTAGAGCCTGTTACCGTTAAATCGTATAGGAAAACCTATACAAACAGGGACTTGTGCTAAAAGAAACTGGACACCAATTGTGATACCAGCGTATCAAAATTGGTGTCCAGTTGTGTTAAGAGGTTGTCAAAAAGGTGTCAGCTCTCGCTTGCGTCTCAGAGATAAAAAACGCTAAACCCGAACGAAATGGGTCCAGCGTCACGCTGGCGTACCTGGAGGGATTCGAACCCCCGACCTACTGCTTAGAAGGCAGTTGCTCTATCCAACTGAGCTACAGGTACATTTATATTATTTAATCTCTTCTACACCGTGTTTACTTGGATCGATCCTACCCCGAATCGTCTCTGAGATATAAAGAGTATAAGCGCTTTCTTCCACACTCCCGCCGACCGCAACTACCAAACGAAACACGACGGGACTGCTGCTTATCTGCTGCGTCCAGCGTCGCTTGTTCTTCCTTTATACTCACTTGATTCGCATTATTTTTGGCGAAACAGAGACTTTTTACTACAAATTCCTCTGCAGGTACAAAAAATTATAGCATACAATTTTCTAATTGTCAAGATACATTTCACAGATTTATCATTCAGAAATAGATGCAGCAACCGCGGAAAAGCCTGCGCGGCCTTTTCTTTGCCGAAGGCGGTGCAAGCTGCCGTCATTAGCACTGGAATGTCGGCGCTGTACCTCTTGACTTCTGTGTGATTCTCCCCTATAATAGGATAAGCAAACTGTCTGATATCGCCGCGGAAAAAGAACAGCACGAAAAGGACAGTTTTTTATACGGCGCTAAACGGCGGCAGCCGTGCCCGGCTTCTGCTGTCTGGCGCAACAGGGCCGGTTTTCCTATACGCATTTAAAGAGGGGATTCGGGGTGTTCAAAGTACCGGAATCCTTTCCCGGCAATTTTTCTAAACCACAGAGCCCTCTGCTTATGAAACAACAGGAACCTGAGCGGGACGAACCGGCGACCGGGAGTTTAGCGGGGAAAAACCGTTTCGAGACAGACTGTAGAAAATTGGCTTTTCCTATCGGTAAAGGCTGCCGATGAGCGGTGCCTTGATACAGCTTTTGCATAAAAGCCGGAGATGATCTGTTGAACTGCTGACCGCTCTTTCCGTTTTGCCGAGAGAGGGCTGTTGCAGATACCCCGCGGCGAAAGGGGCGAAGATACGGTTTGGCTTCTGTTTCGATTCCTTCTGCCGAACGACATAGTAAGGCTGAAAGATATGCGCAGGAAAAGTACGGAAGAGCGGAAGGACAGCCCTGACGCAGCACGGATATTGAAGAAAGGCGGATGATCAGACCGCATGAAACGTATTTTGAATGATGTGTTTATTTATCAGGTTCTCTCTATCGTTGAGAAAATACCGGCCGGTAAGGTTGCCACCTATGGGCAGATTGCCAGATTGGCCGGACGTGAAAGAAACGCAAGATTGGTAGGCCGGATCCTCAGTCAGGCAGAATACTACGGAAAGTATCCCTGCCACAGAGTTGTGAATCATGCAGGCAGGCTGGTTCCGGGATGGCCGGAGCAGGGCGACCTGCTGCGCAGGGAAGGAATCCCTTTGAAAAGTGAGACGCACGTCGATTTAAAGCAATGCTGCTGGCTTTGCTGAGTGCGGCAAAAAATGTGTTAGCCGCACACCTGCGGAACAGTATATCATTCTGGAAGGCAACCAAATGGCAACACAATGCAAAAACATTGATAGGGTCAATGTCCCATCGGGCGGTGCCTGATTTATTTTTCTATCCCAATTATGCTTTCCGGCGTGCCCCGGCTTTTGTTCAATGCTGCTGACACCGTCGTAGTGAAGTGCTAGAAGTGAAACTGCCATAGGCGTAGTTGGCTCCACCGGCGAACGAATCAAACTGATTGTTCATTTTTTACGTGGCTTTCTGTAGGAACCGGCGTTATCGCAGCGCATAGTTACGGTGCGGGTGATCGCAAAGGCGTGCAGCAGGTTGCCCATACCTCTATCCTTGTCGCTGCAATTACCGGCATATTCGTCACCATATCGGAGTTGCGGCTGTAACGCCTGCACTGTCTCAATTGGGAACCCCCGATGATGTAATAGATCAGGGCTCCTCTTATGTAAAAATCTAATTTCTTGGTATACCTGCGACGATGATATATAGCTTCGGCGCAGCAAGCATGCGCAGTTCAGCGCTTATTTCTGTCATAGGGATCAGCGGCACAAGAATTCTTTGGGTATTTCTCATTTACCCCACATATCACGCCCGCGCTTCCCTGTATATTTTCTATCCGATTTCTTGTTTTATCAGTTTTGCGGCGTTGGTTGTCTGCTTTTTTATGTGAATTAAAGAATGAAAAAGCGGTATCAGGCGAGGTAAGAACAAGCGGCAGAGGCGTTATGCGGTAAGCGTGTGGAATCGTGTGAGCAAATGGGTAAGCAAGCGTGAAAAAATCAAGCGTGTAGGGGGTTCCTGCATCGTTTTGCGTATGTTAGGAACAGGAGGCTATACATTGAGGTTATACTCAAAATACAGACTGCAAAGGTTGAAGAGTATTTGGATGTAAAGCTGAACGGGCGAAAGATTTAAAAGGAAAGCATCGGCAAAAAGGGACAGGCATTGAAGAGGAGGGGATATTATTGTCGAAGGGATTATATTTCGACAAAGGACGGGAGCAAAGGGGAGAGTCTGGCGGTACATGGAATTGGCGACTCCCGATTAAATGGTTGCTTTACGTCTTTTTTGCGTTGGCAGGATGCCTGCTGCAAACAACTCTGCTCACGGGTCTCCGAGCTTGGATCGGAGTAGTACCGGGTCTTTCGCTTGCTGTCCTGGTTTCTGTGACGCTTTATGAGGGCTTGGAAGCGGCGTCGATATTCGGTCTGTGTATTGGATTTTTAATCGATTGCGCAGGCGCATCCGGTATATCTCTTACACCGCTTGTATATGTACTTGTAGTCCTACTTTGCAGTTTCCTCTCCGATTTATTTATAAATAAAAATTTTTCTGTATGGATTCTTATGAGCATCACGGCGTATGCCGCAGAAGCCTTAGTCAATCTTCTTTCTATCATTGTTGTATGGCGAAATTTTCATTTTCTATCTGCTTTGGCAGACGTTGTGCTTCCGAACTTTTTGATTTCCGTTTTTTTATCTGTTGTCGTATATCTGCCTTCGCGTGCCGCGGCCAGATTGACAGCATCAAGAAAAAAGACAGGTCTTATCGTCAGAAAGCGGAATGGATAAATATGGATATAGCTTACAATGCCGTTTCATATGTTCTGCCCTGTTTTACTGGCTGATACAGGTCTTGCATAAGGAAAAAGCCCAAAGATTGCGGGCTGCGCAGGCACGGATAAACTTTTATGGCGAATATGCCGTGCGGCATATTCGCCATTTTTAATGAAGCTCTCCAGATTCTTGTTTTCTGCGGATAGGGATGAAATCCACACAGATCATGCGATTTGTTTCATGACCTTTTGGGGAAGGGAATCACTCGGGCTATGCCTTGGTGGTGCTGTGTGACTGAAAATAAGGAAAGGGCTATAATGACACGGAGAAACTGAAAGCGGCCATCGCTTACAAGAAATCTTAATGTCCGTCATACCAGGTTGCACCCGAAGAAAGATCGACTGTCAGAGGAACTGGCAGCTGAATTGTATTTTCCATCTCCTCTTTCATCAGTCGCATAACCTCTTGCGCACACGTTCTGTGGCATTCCACAATCAATTCGTCGTGTACCTGCAGAATCAGCCTTGCATCATAACCGCCTTCTGCCAGTCTGCGGGTCAGGTTGACCATGGCCAATTTTATGATATCCGCTGCGCTTCCCTGAATCGGACTGTTCATGGCTACACGTTCGCCAAAGGAGACCGTCTGTTTTTTTGTCGCTTTCAGCTCCGGGATATAACGACGGCGTCCGAAAAGGGTCGTCACATATCCGTCCTCCTTTGCGCGCCTGACGATATCCTGGAGATATGCGCTGACAGCGGGGTATTTCTCAAGATACTGACGAATATATTCCGCCGCCTCTCTCCGCGTGACACCGATATCGATGGAGAGCGAATAATCCCCGATGCCGTATACGATGCCGAAGTTGACAGCCTTCGCCTTTTTCCGCATTTCCGGCGTTACCGCCTTCAGCGGTACACCGAACACCTGCGAGGCTGTGACTGCGTGGATGTCGACCTCGTCGCGGAAGGCTTTGATCATCGTTTCATCACCTGAGATAGCCGCGAGGAGACGCAGCTCGATCTGGGAGTAATCCGCGTCCAGCAGAAGATAATCCTCATTCTCTGCGATGAAAAATTTCCGCAGCTCACGCCCCAGCTCCTGACGGATCGGGATATTCTGCAGGTTGGGTTCGGTGGAGGAAAGACGGCCTGTCGCCGTTATGGTCTGGTGGAAGCTGGTGTGAACGCGGCCGGCGCTGTCAGCCGCCTTCCAGAGACCGTCCGCATAGGTGGACTTCAGCTTCATCACCTGACGGTATTCGAGAATGTCGCTGATGATCGGGTGATACGGCCGGAGACGTTCAAGTACCTCGGCGTTGGTGGAATAACCCGTTTTGGTTTTAGCGAGAGGGGGCAAGCCGATCTTTTCAAACAGGACCTCGCCAAGCTGCTTGGGGGACTGGATATTGAAGGTCATGCCGGCCGCATTGTATATTCGGTCGGCGTATTCAGAGCCGAGACTTCCGAGCTCTTCCCCAAAACGCTTCAGCCCATCCGTATCGACGCGGAAGCCGCAGCTTTCCATTTGAAACAGAACACGGGCGAGCGGCATTTCAATTTTTGTAAAAAGAAAGTCCATGCCTGTATCGCTGATCCGCTGTCTCATGCTCTCGTATAAGGCATATACAGCGGCGGAGGTCCAAGCCTCCCCCTCTCTTCGGTCCACACCGAGATACTGCATACACAGGCGTTCAAGACCATAAGCACTGTCTGTGGGATTGAGCACATAGGCCGCCAGCATGGTATCAAAACCCGCGTCTACCGGTGAGATGCCGATTTTCGCAAGCTCTGTGTACCATGCTTTTGCATCGTGAACGATGAAGAAACGATCCTTATCGGAAAGAAACGCTGAAAGCAGCTCAGACGGAGGCGTCTTGCAGATCCAGACCTTGCGGCCGTCGGAAAGATAAAGACAGACCTCCTCTGCAAGCTGCATATGCAGTGCCAGAGGACCGGCCGGCAGGCTCTTAAGGGAATCTGCAGGCAGAATACTTTCCTCAAAGGTCAGCATGGCCGTATTATCATGCCCCTTCTCCGTTTCCTCTTCAGATAAATACATTCGCTTCATAAGCTGAGAGAACTCCATACGGATGAAAAGCTCTCTCAGACGCGCACGGTCCGGCTTCAGTTCTTCGAGTTCTCGTGCTTTCTGCGCGAGCGGTACATTGCAGTCTATTTTGGCCAGTCTTCGGGACAGCATGGCGCTGTCAGCCCCTGCTGTCAGCTTTGTTTTAACGGCTCCGGAGATTTCCCCTCTCTCCAGCGCCTCATAAAGCCCCTCCAGCGAATGATATGTGGAAATCAGCTTCAGGGCTGTTTTTTCTCCAATACCCGGTACGCCGGGAATGTTGTCCGAGCTGTCTCCCATAAGCGCTTTGACATCCACAAACTCTTCCGGCGTGATGCCATACGTTTCTATAAAATGCTCCCGGTTAAAAACAACAGTATCCTGATTTTTGGCGAGCAGTACGGTGACGCGGTCTCCGATGAGCTGAAGCGCGTCGCGGTCGCCTGTCAGGAGAATTGCCTGCATCTCCGCATCGGCAGCGTCGACAGCCAGTGTGCCTAAAATATCATCTGCCTCGTAGCCGGAAAGCGAAAGTACATGAAAGCCCATAGCCGAAAGACAGTCCTTGGCAAAGGGAAGCTGCATGGCGAGTTCGTCGGGCATTCCCTTTCTGCCGGCCTTGTATTCCGCATATTGTGTATGCCGGAAGGTTGGCTCCCGTAAATCAAAGGCTGCAGCCAGAACATCGGGCTTCAGTGCGTCGAGATGCTTCAGCAGAATGTTGAGCATGCCATAAACAGCGTTTGTGTGGAGGCCGTCCTTTGTCGTAAGGGGTCTTACACCATAGAATGCTCTGTTGAGTATACTGTTGCCATCGACTATCAATATTTTTTTCATTTTAGTAACCATAGCTTTCGCGTAGCGAAGGCCTCCTTTTATGCGGAATCGGGACTGATTATGCAGAGCGCAGACGAAGTTTCACCTTTCTTTGAGCTGCGGCGGCTTCAGCATCGGCGTAAATGCCAATGCCTGATTTTTCGGGACTGTCCGTTGTCTTTAGCGGCAAAAATCTTTGCGCTGCAACCGCCCTTTTCTTTACAGAGAACAAACTCGGTGTGGGGTATTTTAAACGCTCACGACATACGGATGTCCGTCGGCCCGCGCCGCCTGTTTTTGACCGAATTCCCTGCGGATATTGAAAGCGGAGGAGAGGAGGAGAGACATGCCCAGTCTCCGGGGATGAATGAATACCGCCGCCGAAAGGCGCGCAAAAGCCGACTTTCCGAACGCTGAGGAAAACGGATGAAAGCGTTCCTTTTTTAGACAGGAGATACGGAAGGAAGACGCGCGACAGGGGGACGGGATTTTCTGCCGTATATTCAGTCAGTCGGTAATTTCCATGACACGCATAATGTCGTTTTCGCGCAGGAGATCCTGCTGTAGCTCAGGGATTTCCATGGTTCGCGGGATCTGCAGAGAATAAACGCCTACGTCATAGTGCGCGTCTCCTTCTCCGGCGTCTATAAATTCGATGCGTTTTATGGAAACGCCGTGCTGCGCGCAATATTCGTGGATACTGTCCATACCGCTTTTTTTGTCGCGAAAGTCGATTTCAAGGGTTACAACCCTGCGCCGGAAAGAGGATGTCTGAAGAAAACGCAGACTGAGCAGCACCAGCATGGCGAACAAAAAACCGCCGGCTGCGATAATATAGTAGCCCATACCGACTGCAAGTCCGATACAGGCGGTGAGCCAGAGTGTGGCTGCGGTTGTCAGACCCTTGACGGAGCCCTTTCGAACGATGATCGTTCCGGCGCCGAGAAAACCGATCCCGCTGATAACCTGGGCGCCAAGACGGGCATAATCGCTTTTCAGCGAGCTTGCGATGTTCTCATGATTGCTCGCAATTTCCAGCGTATCGCTCATCATGTGAATTTGTATCATAGAGACGATGGCCGCGCCCATGCATACCATGATATGTGTTTTCATACCGGCGGGACGGTGGTGCCGTTCCCGTTCAAAGCCGATGCCGAAGCCGATCACAACCGATAGGGCGAGTCGGATAAGAATATCATACCATTCCATAAAAAGCTCCGTTTCCTGTTATCGTATGAGTAAGAGCGGTTCCCGGGAAGGGAAAAAGCGCCATTATGAAGATTTCGTTTCGTCCGACGAAAAGCAGCCGCGGGTACGTAAAAGAACAGAGCCGTTTTCTCGGCTCTTTGCCCTCCCGCTCCGATTTTATCCACAGACCGCTGTACCGTTCACGTGACCGATGCTTTTGATATATCTGTCGATATCTTTGTTCTTGCGCAATAAAACGGTCTTATTTGGAAAAGCGGCAAGACGTTCTTTTGTTCCGTCCGCACCTGTATCATAATTCCTTGCCAAACAAAACATGGACTTTAACATATGGAGATTCGGCTTGTAGCTGCACTTCTCCAACCCCCAATTTTGCCGAAGCCAGCGCACGAGAATGCGTTTTTGCCGTACAAGGAGCGGTATTTCCAGTATAACAATCCTGTCGGTTTGTTCCAACCCTTGAAGAAAGTACCTCCGCTCTGTATCCTCTATGATGTAGTCCTTCTGTGTCAGTATATTCTGAAACAGCACATTTCTTTCCTCCGCCGTGCGTTTACGATTTCCCATAGGCGCTGATACGTCTTGTATATACATGACCTCGTCTAAATGATAGCATGGGATTCCGGTACTGTCTGATATGCGGCGCGCCAGTGTGGATTTTCCGCTTGCAACTGACCCGACTATGTATATTTTCATCCTTTTGAACCCCTTTTGTTATTTCTCCGGCACATCGAACTCGTATAACGGTAAAGGAGAAAGAAGCGGGCACACCGAATGCAAAAGGGGATCAGGCCGCGGCCCGATCCCCTCAGGTTCACCGGCCGCGTTACCGCCGACTGTTGGGTGTAAGCGCGGGACGTTTCCTGTCCGAGTACCGATTTCAGGAGGCAAAGGTCACCTCAGCTACACGGACGACCAAATTCTGACCGTAATTGTAGCCGGTGCACATCACATGAAGTGTGCCGTCCTTATCCTGTGTAAAATCGAGCGCCTCTCCGTTATCCGTCCATTTGACGGAGACGACGGGGGCAGAAACGCCGCAGAAGCGCCGCATGCCGTTGTTTTCCCGCCCCTCAAGGGTTACGTTTGCGTCTCCGACGATTGTGAGGTCGTGTACATAGAGGTATGCCTTATCGCCGCGGCGCAGCGCGAAGTTTTTATCCTCGCCTTTGATTTCGCACGGCTTTCCATCGTACAGCGCATCGCCGGTCGCCTGAATCCACTGGCCAACAGATTCGATCAGGACACGCTGAAGCGGCGGGATCTCACCCGTACCATCCGGACCGACATTCAAAAGATAATTTGCGCCGACTTTGCGGCAGGCGCAAAGGCTTTCAATCAGAAACGGTAGAGATTTATAGTGGAAATCCGTTGCACCGAAGCCCCAGTGATCGTTCAGAGTTTCGCACATTTCGGCTGCCACATATTTCGGCATGCCTTCGCGGTCCAGCGGTGTGGGGCGTCCCTGCTCAAAGGTTACGCTGTCGATCTCCGGATTTCCAACCTCTCCGCGACTGCTGAGACCTGTGTTGTTGATAATCATAGCGTCCGGCTGATGGCGCCGGATGGTTTCGTACAACTTACTTTCCTCCCAATCCGCTTTCGGTTTGCTCCAGTTGCCGTCGAACCAGAGACCGCCTATGGGACCGTACTGTGTGCAGAGTACTTCTACGGAGTTCCGCAGATATTGCAGATAGGACGAAAAATCTTTTTCAAAGCTCTCCTGATACCAATCGAGCGTTGTGTGATAGAACATCGGGAGGATGTCCTCCTTGCGGCATGCGTCAACGAATTCTCGAACCAGGTCCCGTCCGCAGGGCGAGTGCGGCGCGTCATAATCGCAGAGACCGCAGGTATCATACAGTGAAAAGCCATCGTGGTGGCGGGTTGTGAGTGTGATGTAACGCATTCCGGCCTTTTTTGCTGTATGCGCGATTTTTTCGGCATCAAAGCCCTCAGCCGTAAAGGTATCCATGAGCTTGCTGTATTCTTCTTTCGGGATCTTTTTCATATTCATAATCCATTCGCCTTGGCCGAGCTGAGAATAGAGTCCCCAGTGAATGAACATACCGAAGCCTCTCTTTTCGAAAGAAGCAATGCGTTTTTCCGGAACGGGAATAGCCATGATTTTTCCTGCCTTTCCTAACATAAAAAATAATTGCAGAGCAGATTCGCAGAATATGGCAGCCGTAGACAAAGCGACTGCCTGTTGAAATGCTTCAAGCACCTTCAATATCCAGACAGTTTTCCGTACTGTGGGACCGGAGTTCCGACAACAACAGAAACGTTCCGTCCGATGAGAAGGACCGCATACTTAATGTCTTATTATAGCAGAATAATTATGGAATTGTCAAGTATCGGCTGTCCCTTGCCGGTTTGAAAAGCGACAAACACTTGGCAGCGCTTGGAAGATCACCAAATCCGCGGGCTCGCATGCCGCAGGCTTTGTATCTGTCATGTAAATCGTGAAATAGCGTACGGCTGCGGTTTTTATGCTTGTATAGGCATGAGGTCTATGGGCGCGCTCCTCTTTACGAAAATATAGGTTTCTTCTAAGCCTCTTGAGACGGCGACCGCTATTATCCAAATAGAAACCAAAACGATGGATAACATCAGCCCGGCGGCTGCGGCAGATCTGCCGCAGCCGCCGGGCCCATCGACAAGCGCTATTTTATACACGCCTGCAAACTTTGTTTTTCCGGCATGTTCTTTTACAGCCAACCCTTCATTTCCGCGGCGGTACGTTCTTCATAAGAGATCATATCGGTCGCCAGCTTCTGTACCTCCGGCGAGCAGGTATTGTCCGTACATGCGTGCAGGGATTTTTCCATATCGATGACCCCCATTGAAGAACCATTGATCATCAGCTCAGCAACCTTGGCCGGCGACTGGTCCAGCATCGTATTCATAAAAATGCCGGCTTCGGCTGGGATTTTATCTGTAAATTTCAGTTCCTTCGGGGTCAAATTGCGACTGAACAGATGTTTGGACGCCTCGGTTGCAAAATACTGAAACTGGGCAAGCTTATCTGTGAGCTGAGAGCGCTGATTGTCGTCAGTGACTCGAGGGAGTAAGGATGTGATAGCCTGGCAGCCCATTCGGGCATTTTTATATATGGATTGCAGTAATTCTTCTTCGGGAGTCGGTTTTGCGCCTGTATTCATACGAACGTTTCCTCGCTTTCGTTTTTTCATTGTTCGAAAATAGTATTTGACAAAAAGGAATAGACAATACTGGAAATATTTGTTTTTTAGATATGCCGCGGACTTGACGGCCGGGGGTTTCTATTATATAATGATATGACAAAGCGGAAATATTTTCTGAGAAGGGTAAAGCTGCAGATGAAAAGATATATGGTAGTTGCGATTCTTATGATATCCATGGGTTTGGCGATGCTTTCGGGATGCGCAGATAAGCGGATTCCCTGGAGGGACGCCTTTGACGCTTCCGGGCTTACATGGGACGCATCAATTTTTGAATCGGAAAACGGCCGAATTTCCTTTTTATACGAAAAGGGAAAGGATGAATTGTACGCTGTGGAGGATACGGACCGGATACACGTTTCGTTTGAAAAACAGTATTCGGTCGTAATAGATTATTATCAAGGTGTACAGAATATGGATGAGGCGGAAAAAGAACTGCGTGAATCGTATCAGAATACGGCGGAAAGTACTTTGTCCGACAATACGGAAGCCGGTGAAATCGCTGGGTATACGGGGCGGCATATTTCCCTTTTCGGTTCGCTTGGAGAGGGCGGTGTGTATTTTTGCAATACGGAAACTGGATATTTGTGCGTATATTATATGTCTGCGGCCGATTGCGGGGATGATGACCGGGTTCATATGGAGAACATCGTACAGAGCGTGCGTGTAGGGCAGTTTCTGGAGAGCGGCGTGGGGTAATCGATAGATCAGCTCGAACCAGCTATGCCGAGCGTTTATGGGCGGGAGGGACGCTGTCTGATATCTGGCAGCATCCTTCCCGCGTCTCTCTTTGTCGGATTTGTTTACCACAGATAGATGCAGCCGCGTTAGTGCATCTGAGTTCAACTGACGGTTGACTAAAATCCACCAACAGATGCCTACTTTTTAAACGCTGATTTGTTAAAATTGTTTCATCAATTGGAAAAGGGATTTTAAAACAATGGAACAAATGATTTTTGCCAGTAAACTGAAAGAGCTAAGAAAGCGTCAGGGAATGAGTCAGGAACAGCTTGCGGAGGCCGTCGGGCTTTCGGTTCAGGCAGTCAGAAAATGGGAATCTGCGCTTTCTTGGCCGGATATCACTCCGCTCCCGGTCATCTCACAACTTTTCGGCGTATCCATTGACCATCTGCTGAGCAACCATATTGCTGAGAATACCCATGGGCCTGCATTTACGGCGGAGACATTTCCCTTTGCAGATGATGGTGTGCTGAGAATCGTGCAGTACAAAGGCCGAAAAATTGTGCAGCAAAAGGAATATTCTTCGGATTTTGGGATTTCTTTGGCATGGGGGAGGAAGATTGCGCAGCGCAGGAAGTGCGGGTAGAAATTTGGGGGAGCGCCAATATCAGAGGAAATGTTCAGGGGAATGTTGAGGCCGGAGCCCATATTGTATGTGCCGATGTCCGCGGTGACGTGTCGGCAAACGGCTCCGTACAATGCCGAGATATCGATGGAGATGTATCGGCAAACGGAAGCATCTCCTGTCAGCAAATTGACGGTGACGTCGACGTAAACGGCGGTGTTTCCTGCACCGATGTTCAAGGAGATATATGTTCGAGCGGCAGTGTGACATGTCAAACAGTCGGTGGGGATATAGAAGCAGGCAGAGATATCCATATATCCGGCTGTCTGCAAAGATGCGGAGACATAGAGGGCAATTTGATCATCCATTTAACCTGTGCAGATACTTTGAATCTGACCTGCGGTGATGTCGATGGAAATGTGAGCACAGCTTGGAGCGGCGACGAGCCCGGAGCTTGCGGACAGGCGGATGGAAGGCTGCACCGTGTCGCCTGCGGTCATGTCGAGGGCGACGTCCGCGGTGTATTTGAAGTGCACTGTGAGAACGTGGAAGGCTCAGTTGATACGCCGGGCACTGTTTACTGTGGAAATGTCGAGGGGGATGTCCATTCCCGCGGAAATATAACCTGCGGCAACGTTGAGGGAGATATAAAAAGCAGTTCCTGTAATATGTAAAAATAGAACGGGAGAGCCCTGATCTTTGAACATCAGAGTCAGATAACTGATAAAATACACAGGGATCGCCGCAACACGGATTGTAAGATATCAAAGGCTGTCCCTGATGCTTCTTTTCTCTGGTGGTTATCCATGATTTTACGTATGGATATGCCGATTTGTAAATACACGCCTCTTCTGAAATTTATCCAAAGATGCTATAGCCATTCTGCGGAGCGGTCGGTTTCAGCGGATTTGAATTTGTGTCTCATCGGACACAGGGAAGAGGATGCTGGCGTAAGTTCAAATATCGGAGGCCGTCGGGTGATACGAACGCGCATGGCCGATCTCCTGAAGGCATCATAAAAGCGGGCAGGTTTCTTTCAAGATCCCTGCCCGCAGATTGGATTTGTAACGGATAAATTAATCGAAAATAATTAGCGCCATGAAAACGACAGGCTGACTGCCTGTTGGCCGCAGTGCGTGTCCGCAGCCGCTCGGTGTAAATGTCATATCGCCTGCTTTAACCGGTCTTATCGTTCCGTTGTCGTTATACTCTGCTTCGCCGGAAAGTATATAATACGTTTCACTTTCATTGTGGTGTTCATGATACCCCAGGGAGGAACCGGGGCGGATGGTTACCTGCGCATACAAACCGCATTTTCCGTTCAGCTCCTTTTCACCGAGAATATGATGGATAATAACCTCTCCTTCGCCGCCGCACATATTCTTGACCGTTTCTGTTCTCATATTCATGCCCCTTCCTTTTATTGAAATTATTTTCTATTTATTGTAATAAAGCGATTTATCGTAGATAAAGCATTTATCGAAGATCAAATGCTCGTCATAGAGAATAAAATGCACACAGAGCCATTGGCGCTGTTTTTTACGCTGAAAAAAACACATTTTCAAGGCGAAAGCCATAATATCAGTTTTCATTGCGGCCTTTCGAAAGGGAAAGCGCATGGGACGGTTTACGCCGAAACTGTGTTTCAGCTCCCGTTCTGCGGCATGAAAATTGCATTCTAATGTTTATGATTCAGGATTTCGGAAATTCAATGCGGTGTTTTTTTCGCTCCCTTTTCAGTGCGATGCAGGTCAGAATAAGTGCAACGGTAAGGGCGACGGATACGAATACGAGGATTCCGGCAATGCTCAGCACCTGCCGGTAGCTGAGATATTTTTCAAATATCATCCAATTCTGCTCTGTTGTATCCTCCGGAAGACACTCGGGGGAACCCTCTGTTGCTCCCGATGCCTCGGATGTCTCGATAGGATCAGCTGTTTCCTGCTGTGTCGTTCCGGGGTGTGTATCCGTTGCTGCGGGAACGCCCTCTTCTCCGTTCAGGCTCAGACTGACCTTTGCGGTGCTTCTGGTTTGCAGTATATCGTATGTAAAATCGACGTTTAACGCTTTTGTTCTTTCCCGTAGAGCAACGACAAAACAGCTTCCTGTATGAGACTTCTCTGTGTAGGAGGTATCGGGATTGATTATGGCGTCGCTGTTTTTGATACTGAAATTTTTGAATGTAATCTCTTTTGCAGAATCGACGGTGTTTCGAAATATGTAATTGATCTGGACGAGCTGCCGATAGGTCAAATCCTCGTAAATCCTGTTCCCGTCGTCGTCTGTCTCTTTGTATAAGGTCAGCGTAAAATCCTCATCCCTCAGGATATCTGTGCCTGTAAAGACCAGCGTTCCTATGGTCTCGCGGGTATCGATATCAATAATCTTGATTTCCTCGTTTAGACTGTACATATAGTTTCCCGGATTTTCGGTTATTGTTTCAACAGACGCACAGCCGGTGACAACAGTTAAAATTAGAAGGATCAGCGCCGGAATCACCGAGCTTTTACAAAAGCCCTGTCCGTTGTCTGCCTTATGTTCTTTAGTATTCATTTGTTCCTTTCTGATTATGAGTATTTTTATTGCATGACCGGTTTAAAATCAGGACAAAAGTATTTTTGCCGGCCTCTGTCCTTTTTAGTTTTTCATTTCTCCTATTGAAAAAACATAGAGATATCCAAGCGATTTCAACGAAAATATTTAATAAAGGCATCGAATTATTTTCTCAAGTATAACACAATGCCGCCGGAAAATCAACAAACAATTTCCGGCGGCTTACGAAAAAACAATGTGTTACTGTTTATAGGGCATCATCTGATAGGTGGCCATGGCTACATCGGGATTGAAGTAAACCTCTCCGCCATCTTCCATATATCTGCCCGGATAACTGATATCTACCGATTCGAGTTTATCAAAGTTCAGCACAAAATCAATCTGTTCGGAGACAATGGACTCTGTTATATTGGTGTCGATCAGAGGCTCTATTTGTTGAAACAGCGAGACTGCATCTGATTCGGAGGTGCAGTTTTTCATATTCGATAGAAAAGCACGGGTAAACGATCTGAGCGTTCTCAGGCAGGAGGTATCGCCCTTTACCTCATACATATAATAAAACAGCTTTACCGCTGTTTCTCCGGAGAGTTTCTGTTCGCCCGCGCTCAATTTGAGGGAAAATACATCATCCGGCTCCTCTTCCTTGTCGTCCATATCGTTGTTGTTTTTATCGGCGCCTCCGGTTTCTTCAGGATCCTTCTCCTTTTCTTCCCTATAATCAATCGCTTCATCAATCTCCATAGTCACACCGCCGACCATATCTACAATTTCTACAAACGAGGCTACAGGTGTTACGGCATAATAATCTATTTCCAAGCCAGTCATGGCTGTTATTTTTTGGCAAAAATATTCAATTCCCTTGTCGCGCAGCACATCCGCAAGGGTTGTGTTGACACCATCCACCATGATTCTTGTATCCTTGCTGAGTGCGGTTGTCTGGACCTCCTCCCGCTCCTTATCCATTCTGACAAGCACAATCGATTCCGCAAAAATATTATCCGTATAGAATCCATCCTCCTCGTCCTCAGCCTCTTCCGTTTCGCGTACTTGGAATGCGCTACCCTGCACGAGCGGCGGGACCGCAGACTGTTGGGATTCTGTCTCTTTATCGGTTTTGGCTGCGTGCTGGTCGTCGGGAACTGCGGGCGCATCGACTGCGTCCGTTGTGCCCGATTCCCCGTGCGGGGTAGAGGGCTCGCGGATGTCATCGGAAATGAAGGGGTCCGGCGCTGTTGTTACCGGCGGTTCTGTCTCAAGCGTCTCTGTAACCGGCGGCTCTGTGGTATCTGAGGTATCGGAATCTATCGGTGGACTCGGAGGCTCTCCTGTATCGTCGGGCTCACCCGTCAGCGGCGGTTCCTCGGTGATGACAGGCTCCGCTGTGGTCTCCTCGTAATTTACGCCGACAAACAGCATGGTGAAGGTTTGTCCTTTAACGTCCTTCAATGCGTCTCCTGTCTGTTCCGGCTTTATATTGAAGGGGTCATACACCGTAGTGTCTGCTGTGTCAGTCGCACCGCTGTCCTCGGTGACGTTGTCGCTTCCTGTCAGGCTCGACACGGCAAAGCTCGACAAAAACCATGCCAGGATGCCGAAAACAAGCAGGGATATACCAAAAGTGATCGCGAAATTCCGTACCGCAGAAATCATCAACGCACCCTTTCCTTTCGTTTATCACGAATAAACCAACCGTTGTCGGCGGTTCGAAGTCTTACAAAATTGCTGAGTTTATGATCCCAATCTCTTCTTTACCCGCCTCTGCGTGTGGGCAGACAGATATGAAATACAGTGGCTTCACGCGTTCAGTTTGCGCTTGAAGAATACCGGAAAAATTTCTCTTTGAAGCGACTGTTGATGAAATCAGAAAGCTGTCCTGTTCTAAGAGCATGGCGCTGCTGCGCAGCCCTTCGGAAGCTCTCTTTTTTGCCTTCAGCCCGCTGCCGGCGTTGGCAGGAGACGGGTCGGCAATAGCATCGTGTTGCCGGGATTTTCTCTGACATGCAAATAATATCTATCGGCAATCTATGATCCGGCGGATTCGCAAGCTGTAAAGCCGCAGATAGGCTGCCACGCATGCCACCGGAGGGCAGAAAATTTTGGGATTGTAAAAAAATCTTTATATATTCCATTTCATTATATCTTATCATATGATGGATTTCAATAGATATGTTATGTTTTTTTTGTTAGCATTTCAAAAACAAACCACAGTTGGAGAAACTTAGGATACACTTAAAAATGCGGGTGGTCTTTTCGTTTGTTATTTTGAGGACGCAAACGTCGGATTCGTCGGATTTTCAAAAAGATGCAAACATTTTTACAAAATTCTGTTTCTTTTCACACAGCATTCTGGTATACTGAAAGACAAACAATGAACGTTTCTGTAAGGAGTCTCCTCTAAAGGGGCTTCAAATTTCCGGAGTATACCGCATAAGATAGCCGGAGCTTCAGCAATACCATTATTCTGCGCTGGCTGGCGCCGCATCAAATCCTGTTTTAATCCGGATAAATTGGATAAAGTCGAAGGAATGAGAGAAAGGAGACCATGGCCTATACCGTAACTGAGACTTTTTTACGCGTATGCGGTCATGAGGAAGATACGATATGTCGAAGAAACAGAAAGCGGACGCGCTCGCCTGCCGTCGGAATAAGGTAGGGGGCGAGGCTGTTCTGGAAGGCGTGATGATGAAGGCCGGAGAACGGTACTGCGTTGCAACACGCATGGAGGACGGCAACATCCGTCTGACGGAGGACCGTTTTGAGTCTGTTAGAAAGCGTCATAAAGCGCTGAACATACCTGTACTCCGCGGAATTGTCAATTTTGTTGAGATGATGAGACTCAGTTATCGTTCGCTGAACATATCGGCCGAAGCGCTCGGCATCGAAGAAGAGGACTCCAAGGCGGAGAAGTGGCTGAGAGAGAAATTCGGGCGAGGTATTATGGATATCGTCATGGTTGTCGGTATGGTTCTCGGCCTTGCGCTCGGCGTCGGTCTGTTCTTTTTTCTGCCGATGCTGACGACAAAGGCTGTAGACAACGCGCTCGACGGAAGCCTCGGTTTTTGGAAAAATGTCATGGAAGGGGTGCTGCGCATCGGTATTTTTATTCTCTATATCCTGTTGGTTTCTCTGATGCGCGATATCCGCAGGACGTTTGAATACCACGGCGCCGAACATAAATCCATTTTCTGCTATGAGTCGGGAGAGCCGCTGACTGTTGAAAATGTCCGAAAGCAGCGGCGATTTCATCCGCGCTGCGGCACGAGCTTTATTTTTGTCATTTTGATTCTCTCTATCATCGTGTTCTCCTTTGTCACATGGGACAATATTTATATCCGGTTGTGTCTGAAGCTTCCGCTGCTGCCCGTGATTGTCGGCGTCGGATATGAGTTTATTATGTATGCAGGAAAGCACGAAAATCTTTTGACGAGGATTCTTTCGGCGCCGGGGCTCTGGATGCAGCGCATCACGACGCGCGAACCGGATGACGGACAGATCGAGGTGGCCATTGCCTCTCTGAAATATGCGTTGCACAATGAGTTTCCGGATTTTGCCGTAACGCCGGTACCGGGCAAGGATTATGTGTTCGTCGGAGAAAATATACCGTTTGTGGGAGATGTTGCAGACGCAGATTCGGAAGCCGCAGACAAACAGGCGCCGGGGCTTGAAACAGCGGCCGCCTCTTCTTCAGCAGAAGAAAAACATGACGCAGCCGATGAGGCGGGAGAAGGGACAGCGCCGCAGAATACGGGAACGGCATGAGGCTCTTGTCTTGCAGGAAAGAAATTCTGCGACTGCTTTACACCGGTGCAGAACAAAATAAAATATACAGCGGACGGAACGCGTCAGAAGCTGAACGCGCTGTGCTCTACGAATGCGGGGAGATTCTGCGATGCCGGACAGGCCTTGACCGTGCAGGCGTACTGCTGAACGGAGAGATGGAGATCGAGAATGCGCTTGCTGACCGTATGCTGACCGATGCTGCGGCGCGCGCTGCAGGAGAGCCGCTGGCGTATGTACTCGGGTATGCCCCCTTTTGCGGGGAGGATTATATTGTCAAACCCGGATGTCTGATTCCGCGTGCGGATACAGAGGTCCTTGTGGAAGAGGCTGTCCGGCTGCTGCCCGCGAACGGATGCTTTTGGGATCTCTGTACAGGCAGCGGATGCGTTGCGGCGGCGATTCTCAAGCAGAGACCAGATACATCCTGTATTGCGGTCGAGATTTCACCTGTGGCGGCAGAGGTTGCGGCTAAAAATTTTGATCGGCTCGGCGTCAGCGGAAGCGTTACGCTGATTTTGGGAGATGCGCTGACCGCTCCGGTTCCGGAGGGAGCAAAGGCGGATTATATCGTTTCAAATCCGCCGTACATCCCTACGGAAACTATACGGACGCTCGACGCGGAGGTTCGAAGGGAACCGAAGGAGGCGCTTGACGGCGGCGCGGATGGCATGAATTTTTATAGGAAGTTTCTGCGCGTCTATGCAGAGCGCGTGAGAGAGGGTTTTTTATTTGAAATCGGATGGGATCAGGGCGGTGCGTTGTTGGCTTTGGCAAAGGCTTATTGCTTGAAGGGAGGCATTCGCCGCGATTACGGCGGCCGCGACCGTGTAGTATGGCTGAGAAAATCATAATCAGCCGAAATCGCGGGAAAATTCAACGTCGTGTAAATGGCAGAGGAGTATAAAGAAGTATTGCAAAAATACTGACTTATGCCAAGTGAACGGGAAACAATAAAACTCTATGTGAATGGGCTAACCATTTGCATAGAGTTTTTCTTTTGCTTGTTTCAAATTTTTCGGCGTCTGCCGGACACGCAGCCGTCACGGAAGTGCGATCTTGGGGCTTGGGGCTAATCCCGCAACAAGTATTTTGGCAGGATTTTACCTCCCAAAATCGCAAAACATGTACATGCTTGCATTGCTTGCCAATTTGCGTAGAAACAAGAAAAAAGCAAGGTTTGAGCTGGGCCGGCGCAATACATTTAATCTTATCAAAGATGCCATTTTCAAAAAGAAAGTTATTTCTTTTTGCTACGTTAGCGGCAATGGAGATGATTGAAAACGAAATGTGCAACCGATTTGCTTAGGATTCATGAGTAAAGATTGGTATTTATATGCCTTTTGCTTATCAAGAAACGACTACCGCTTTTTCAAATTTAGAGGGTATATGGGGGAAAAATAATAATATGCAGCTTGCTACTACCAACAAACTCATAAAAGAAAATCTGGAATATACCATTATGATACGGCAACCGAATTTTATAACAATAGAAATGGTACAAGCTGTGTTAGAACGAGTAAAAGTCAAAAAGCCAAATCTGCTTTGTGATGAGATCTTTTTCGACACGATACATGACGGAAAATGTGTTGAAATTTTACACATCTGTCCTTACGACAGTGAACCTGCTTCTTTCGCCCAAATGGATAAATTCGCAAAGGAAAACGGACTGCACCGTATATCAGATTGCCATAGAGAAATCTATCTGAATAATGCAAATAAAGCAAAGACGGATAAACTAAAAACTATTTTAAGATATAAAGTTGACTAACGAATAGCAAATCCAGCCGAGCCAGTCAACAGCGAGTGGTCGGCTTTTCAAGCCGTTATTGACAGCCCTGCCTGTCTTTGCTTTATTCACGCAGCTTTGCAATATCTTTATCTGTACGGTTTCCATAAATGACAATATTTGAAAGTGCCTTTTCAATTTCATCAAACTCTTCGTCTGTCAAACCAATTTCTGCCGCTCTGAAATTCTCTTTCAATCGTGCTTCTTTTCTCATGCCGGGGATCGGGACATCAAAGCTGTACTTATGCAACATCCACGCAAGGGAAATCTGCGCGGGGGGCGTGTTTCTGCTCTGCGAACCTTTGCAGTATGAGTAATAACGGTTGATTGGCCTCCACATTCTCCGGTGCAAAGCGGGTAATTACACGACGCACATCATCTCCGGTATATACATCTGTTTTCTGATATTTGCCGCTCAAAAAACCGCTTGCCATAGGAGAAAACGCCACAAAGCCAATTCCCAGTTCCCCGCAGGTGGAATGACATCTTTTTCAAACACTCGCTCCATCATGGAATACTCACTCTGTACGGCGGAAAGGGGCGTTGCCGCATTCGCCCGCCGAATTTCTTCTGCGGTTGTCATGGATTGACCCAGCCGCGGTTTTTCCCTTTTTGGATGAGCTTGCCCATGATTCCGGCGACTTCCTCCGGCGGGACGCCCGCTTCGTTCCGGGGCTGGTAATATAAATCCACATAATCGGTGCAAAGGCGTTTTAGAGAAGCGTCAAGGCGATTTTCCATTTACTGTTCAAGGTTTTCCCTGCTGTATAAATGCAGTTTGTTTGCAATCGTGACTTCGCGGCGGATCGGAGCCAGAGCCTCGCCCACCAGTTCTTCATTGGCCCCTGTTCCGTAGCTCTCCACTGTATCAAAATGGGCGCAGCCCATTTCATAGGTCATACGAATGAGCCGGATTGCGTCCTCTTTTGGAGGTAATGCTCCGCAGCCATGAGAAAAGCCCATACAGCCATAGCCGATTTTGACACCTCAATATTTCGCAATCATCTTGTTTTCATTCTTCCTCATTCCCCAGTGCTGCGTCCCGTGTGATACTGACGCTTTCCCTTGCATACAGGTTTTCGTCCAAAATAAGCTGTACTGCCAGTTTCACAAGGGAGGGAATTGTTGTAATATACCCTTTCGCCGGTTCTCTTTTTACCATTTCATGGCAGCTTCAACCATAGCGGGATTTTTGGGATTTCCAATCATGGGAACCGCTGTGTCCATCTTCAAAAGCTGAGCCATTTCGTCCGCCGTAAGTTCAAAATCGAACACATCAAAGTTTTCTTTGATTCGTCCTTCGTGGACGGACTTCGGGATTACAACAACGCTGTTCTGCATAAGGAACCGTAACGCAACTTGGGCTGCGGTTTTTCCATGAGTCTTTGCGATTTCTACCAGAACAGGATTTTCAAACATTTCATTCTTCCGTCCCTGTCCCAGCGGGGCATAGGCCATGTGCTGAACATGATATTTTTCCAGCCATTCATGTTCTGCGCGGCGCTGGCAAAGCAGATGGGTTTCAATCTGGTTGACCGCAGGCGTAATCTGATTAAACTCAATCAGATCAATCAGGCGGTCCGGGTCAAAGTTGGAAACACCGATAGCCCGGATTTTTCCCTCCTGATACAGCTTTTCCAGCTCCCGCCATGCGGAATAGTAGTTTCCAAACGGCCAGTGGAGCAATACAAGGTCAAGATAGCCGGTTTTCAGTTTTTTCAGCGATGCTTCCACGGTTTCGCGGGTGTTTTCATAGGAGCGGAAGTTTACTTTCGTGACGAGAAACAATTCCTCACGGGGAATACCGCTTTTCTGGGTCGCGTTTCCAACCGCTTCCTCGTTTCCATACGCCTCCGCTGTGTCAATCATGCGGTAGCCGCTGCGGAGCGCGGCCAAAACGCTTTCCTCACATTCTGCGCCGCCCATCAGGAATGTACCAAAGCCGAGCATGGGCATTTGAATATCATTGTTCAAAGGTATCGTGTTCATCATCATTCCTCCATTGATTCATATTTAGGCACTTGAGCAGGCTTGCCGTTTGTGCTAAGATAAGTATAACAAGTTCGGGTAACTCGAAGTCAATACCTTTTTGAGAAAATTTCAGGGGGAACCATGATTTACACATTGAAACAATTTGCCGAGATGTTCCATACGACAGAACACACACTCCGATATTATACCGACATCCATCTTTTACCCTGCCAGCGCGATAAGGGTAACCGCCGCATTTTTAACGAGGAATCCGTCAACTGGATGCAAGGGATTGCCTGTTTGAAAGGCTGCGGCGCGTCTATTGAGGATATAAAAAAATACTGCGATTTGTGCCGCCTGCCGGAGTCCAGAGAAACACTTTATGCAAGGTATCAAATCATTCTCCGGCAACGAGAGCAGGCATATAAGCGCATAGAGGAGGCTAAAGCGACAGCTGCCTATATGGACGAAAAAGTAGAACATTATGAGCAGATTTTGTCCGGCTTGATTCCCGACGACAGCAACCCGGAACTTTGGACAGAAGATACAAGGCCGGAACAGCATTAAAATTACAGAATAGTGGGCGGTTGTCTGTTTAATGCTTGTGTGTTACTTTATGGCACATGAGCAAATGAGACCGGGCTTGTCATAGAGAACCCCGCCGTTTTTCGGCGGGGTTCCGCGTTGTGTGCATATGAAACAGGCATACCGATTTCCGGAAAGCATCACAGAACCTTCGATAAAAAATCCTTCAGGCGCGGATTTTTCGGATGAACAAAAAATTCATCGGGATTTCCGCTTTCCAGAATGATGCCGTCGTCGATGAAAAGAATGTTGGTACCAACTTCCCTTGCAAAGCCCATTTCGTGTGTCACAACAATCATGGTCATGCCGTCTTTTGCGAGTCTCTTCATCACCTCGAGTACCTCACCAACCATTTCAGGGTCGAGCGCACTGGTAGGCTCGTCGAACAGCATAACATCCGGATTCATGCACAGCGCACGGACAATGGCAATACGCTGCTTCTGGCCGCCGGAAAGCTGAGAGGGATAGGCATCCGCGCGGTCGGCCAGCCCTACGCGTCCGAGCAGCTCTGCTGCGTGACTTTCCGCCACGCTCCTGCTTTGACCGAGAAGCTTTATGGGACCTATGGTCATATTTTTCAGCACGGTCATATGCGGAAAAAGGTTGAACTGCTGAAATACCATGCCCATTTTTTGCCGATGCAGGTTGATATTTGTTTTCGGAGCGGTGATATCTGTTCCCTCGAAAAATATGTTTCCGCCTGTCGGCTCCTCAAGGCGGTTGAGACAGCGGAGAAAGGTAGATTTTCCGGAACCGGACGGTCCTATGATAACGGTGACATCGCCCTTTCGAATTTCAGCGTTTACGCCTTTCAGCACTTCGGTGCTTCCGAACGCCTTGCGCAGGCCCTCTACCCGTATGAGTACATCGTCAGTGTTCACTTCTTCGCAGCCTCCTTTCAAGCATTCTTACCAGACCTGTAAACAGTATGACAATCACAAGGTACATCAGCGCTACAGCTATCAACGGCATAAACGCAGAAAAAGTACGGCCCCGAATCAGGTCGCCGGCCTTTGTAAGATCCGCTATGCCGACATAGCCGGCGACGGAGGTTTCCTTCAGTAATACGATGAATTCGTTGCACAGTGTCGGCAACACGATTTTAAACATCTGCGGAATGACGATGTACACCATGGTCTGAATGTAATTGAAACCAAGCGAACGCCCCGCTTCAAACTGTCCGTTGTCCACGGACATGATACCGCCGCGGAAAATTTCCGCGACATATGCGCCGGAATTAATGCCGAAGGCAAAGACAGCGACCATTGTTCCGTTGGTGGACGACGCAAAGATAATAAAATACATGATCAAAAGCTGGACGACGACAGGCGTTCCGCGAATAATGGTGAGATAAAGATTGCACAGCGCGTTGAAAAACCAAAGGACGGCATAACCGATACCGCCGCGCTTTTTTAGCGTCTCCCTGTTCTTGTCGTAGGTAGAACGGATAATAGCGATGACAACGCCGATCGCAATGCCGATCAGTACGGCAAAAAAAGTAATGATCAGTGTCTGGCCGAGACCGTTCACAAGCCACTTCCACTTGTCGCCGTCAAGGAAATTCAGACGGAACTCTGCGGCGAATTTTTCAAACCAAGTACGCATCGCATGCCCCTTTCATATAAGTTGGAAATATGTAAAAAGCGGGCGGCGCGTCCGCCGCCCGCTGCGGGATATCAGGTTTAAGTCTTCAGGTGTCTGCCGTTACTCTTTGATATATTTGTTAATGATTTCGTCGATTTTACCCTCTTCGCGCAGCTCGTTCAAGGCTTTGTTAACCTTTTCGAGCAGCTCGCCGTTGTCTTTGGAAACGCAGATGGCATAATCTTCATTGGTGTATTCGCCGTCGAGTATTTTCAGCCCTTCGTTGGCTTTCACATAAGATTTAGCCGGCTCATTGTCGATAATCACAGCGGTTACCTTGCCTGAGAGAAGCGCCTGAACCGCATCGGCTCCTGTTTTGTAGCGAATGACATTTTCTTCTCCGAAGCCCCATTTTTGGGGAACGTCAGACGAATAGATATCACCGGTGGTGTCCTGCTGAACACCAATTTTTATGCCGTCCTGGACGCCTGTGGGATTCCCATCGTCATCGAAACCGGTATAAAAATCCTCAAAAGAGGTGAACTCGCTGTTCTCGGGCACGATAACGACCTGAATACCGGTGGCGTAGGAATCTGTGAAATCTACGCTTTCCTTGCGTTCGTCGTTCACGGTCATTCCCGCCATGCCGATGTCATATTTGCCGGACTGTACGCCGGTAATTATGGAACCGAACTCCACGTCCTCAATCTGAAGCTCCAAACCGAGCTTTTCAGCAATAAGGCCCGCAATTTCCACGTCAATGCCTGCAAAATTGTCGCCGTCATCCTTATACTCATACGGCGGAAATGCTGCGTTTGTGGCCATGACAAGCTTATTCTCGTCCTTCGTCCCGCAGCCCGTCATGATTGCACAGGCGGTCAGAAGCATAGTAGCTGAAAGCAGCATTACTAATAATTTTCTCATCGCTTGATCCTCCCAGAAAATCTCAATAATTTTATCACAGTATAACACCGGATGAACGAAAATGCAAGCATATTTTACAAAAATGTATATATTTACAAAAACAATCTGAGCTTTTGCCTTAACCCGTGGTTCAACACGCTTTTCATCTGAACATATAGCCATATATCATTGGTTATACGGCTGCTGTGCGTAAAAATATTTCGGAGCAGACGCTGCCTCGTGATGCTTGCTGATATTGGAACAGAGGCAAACAGGCATAAGCCGCGGCCGTGGGAAGTACTGTTGCTGCAAAGGCGGATCGGTACAGCAAAGTTCAGAACAAACGCCAATCTTTGACCGCAGCCTTCCATACGGGCGACAAAGTCATGATGTTTTCAGAAATTTGTACAAAATGATTATTTACAAAACCGATAATATAGGGTAAAATATAAAGGGTATACTATCGAAAAATGAAATCGGAAACGAGAAAGTGGGAGATAGAATGCAGGAAGATTTCAAATACCACAGAATTTTATTGAAGCTTTCCGGTGAAGCGCTTGCCACCGGAGGCGGCGGGGTTCTCAATTACGACTTCATCCGGGAAATCGGTGCGGCTATTAAGGAATGCGTGGACGGCGGTGTCCAGGTCAGCCTGGTGGTCGGCGGCGGAAATATCTGGCGTGGCAGACAGGGCGAACAGATGGACCGTACACGGGCGGATCATATGGGTATGCTAGCGACAGCTATAAATGCGCTTGCACTTGAGGATGCCTTTGAGCAGTTCGGCATGGATGCGCGCGTGATGACGGCCATAGACATGAAGCAATGCGCTGAGCCCTATATCCGCAACAAGGCCATATCGCATATGGAGAAGGGGCGGGTGGTCATCTTTGCATGCGGTATCGGCAGTCCGTTCTTTTCTACAGATACGGCTGCAGTACTCCGTGCTGCGGAGATCAACGCGGATATTGTCTTGATGGCGAAAAACATCGACGGTGTTTATACGGCGGATCCAAAGGTCGATCCCACAGCGAAAAAGCTTTCCGAAATCGATTATATGGATATTCTGAAAAACAGGCTGAAGGCTTTGGATTCTACGGCTGCAAGCTTCAGCATGGACAATCACATCCCGATTCTTTTCTTCGGCCTCGACAATCCAAGAAATATTGTAAAAGCGGTCAAGGGAGATGCGATCGGCACCATTATCTGCGGTCAGCAATAATAGCTGCGGCAGGCAGCGAACAAGCATCGGCAGCGCACAGGCATAACCCCGGAATGCCGCGCGCCGGAAGCGCTTCGGGGAGAAAGGCAGAAAGATTATGAAGCTTGACACCAAAGAATATGAGAGCAAAATGAAAAAGAGCATTGCTGCTCTGGAGGAAGAATTCAAGACGATACGTGCGGGACGCGCCAATCCGGCGGTGCTCGATAAAATTACGGTGGATTATTACGGAACGCCGACAGCGATTCCGCAGATGGCGCAGGTCAGCGTGACGGACGCCCGTACGCTGGTCATACAGCCGTGGGACGCCTCTACCCTCAAAAGTATGGACAAGGCCATACAGGCAAGCGAGCTCGGTATTCAGCCGCAGAATGACGGCAAGGTGCTCCGAATCGTTTTTCCGCAGCTCACAGAGGAGAGACGGCGCGATCTGACGAAGCAGATTGCAAAAATGGGTGAGGCGGCAAAGGTTGCGCTCAGAAATATCCGCCGCGATGCCAACGACGCCTGCAAAACGATGAAAAAGGCATCGGAAATGACGGAGGACGAACAGAAGCAGTCTGAAAAGCATATCCAGGAGCTGACGGACGAGAAAATCAGAGAAGTAGACAAAATCGTCGAAAAGAAAAACAAAGAGATCATGGAGATTTGAATTCAATCGCTCATGCAGGATGCTGCACCGGTGTGGCATCCTGCATTGGGTTGCGCGGAGACGCCGGGCAGCATCAGGACACTGTTTTTCGAAGCTTGTTTGAAATTCGTTCTGCCGGTATGTAAAACCGCCTTTGCGAGGGGCATTGCTTCGGCTGGATGTAAAGACAAAAGCCCGATGTACAACTAAAAAAGCTGTTCGGTGTAATCGGGAAGCGCTGCTTTTGGGAGGCCGGAGAGTCGATTCTTTCATTGCCGATAAAGCAGTCGGACAAGGGTCCCTCCGGCTGCTGATTTTGTATCAAAAAAGCGTCTGAAAACTCACTCGGTCTGTCTGATGCTCGGACTTTATAATGGAGTGAATCACGTTGTGCGCAGGAGCATGGCCGAAACGGACGACACAATATGAAAGCGCCTATGCAAACCGGTAAGACTGGCTGAGAAACGGAAATCCTGCTCCGGCATGGGCGATGCAGGGCAGTGAAACAGGCGGAAAGGATACGCTTTACATATGGACAGCAGCACCTTCAGAGTAGATGAAAAGTTGAAGCATATTGCCTTTATTATGGATGGAAACGGAAGATGGGCAAAACAGCGCGGCATGCCGCGAGAATACGGTCACGGTGTGGGAGCGAAGGTTTTTCGCCGGGTCATCCGCTATTGCGGGGATATCGGTATCACGGCTGTGACGGTCTACAGCTTCTCCACAGAGAACTGGAAGCGGCCTCAGAAAGAAGTGAAAACGATTATGAGGCTGTTTCAGACGTATCTGAAGGATGCGGAGAAGGAAGCCATGGAGTACGATATTCGGCTGTGCTTTTTAGGCGATAAGAGCGCATTTCCGGAGGATATGCGTCGAAAAATGGAGCAGCTTGAATCGGAGACCAGGCATCACCGCCTGATTTTGAATGTCGCGATCAACTATGGGGGCCGGGACGATATTGTATATGCTGTAAACCGCCTGATAGCAGAAGGGAAAACACATGTGACGGAGGAGGATATCACCTCTCATCTCTATACCTCCCACTGTCCGCCGCCGGACCTGATCGTCCGAACAGGGGCGGAAATGAGGCTCTCCAACTTTTTGCTGTGGCAGGCTGCATATTCTGAGCTTTATTTTACCGATGTACTGTGGCCGGATTTTACAGAAAATGAAGTTTTGGCGGCAGTAGAGAATTTCTATGCGCGGAAGCGCAGATTCGGCGGCGTTTGAAACGGTTCAGGAAAAGTGCATCGTCTTTGGATGTTTTAAACAGGGCTCTATTTATAGAACAAAGTACAAAACGCATGTTATAATGATCAAGAGAGAAAGGGGACGTTCAGTGCGCTGACGTTTCAGGATTTAAGCTATGAAGCAACGGATATTGACAGCCGTAGTGCTCGTCATCATATGGATACCGGTTGCCGTATTCTCTGATACTTGGCTTTTCTGTCTTTTCTTTTCAATATTGTCCGCCGTTGGTATGTTTGAAATGCTGCAGTGCGTTGGCGTGTCCCGCAATGCGGCGGTTGTCATTCCCACAGTGTGCCTGGCGGTTGCACTCCCTTTTCTGACACGTGTGGTACAGGACCCGATTTCCTTTGGAATGCTTTTAATTGTTCTGTTTTTTCTGCTCCTTTTTTATCTGCTGGCAGCTGCTGTTTTTTCGCGCGGTCAATTAAAGCTGTATGAGGTCGCTGTGGTTTTCATGATGGCGCTTTACATCCCCGGAACGCTTTCCTGCATCATTCTCCTGCATGATCTGCCAAAGGGCGCCTATCTGTATTATCTCGTTTTCGTGGGCGCGTGGATCACCGATATTTTTGCCTATTTTACCGGCAGAATCCTCGGTCGTCACAAGCTTATTCCCGACGTCAGTCCCAAAAAGACCGTTGAAGGAGCCGTTGGCGGTACGGTCTTCTGCATGGCTTCCTTTGCGCTCTATGGCTTTGTGATCAGCCGTATTTTTGATATTACGCCGCATTACGGCGCGCTTTTGATACTCGGTCTTGTGGTTTCAATTATTTCACAGATCGGAGATCTCTCCATGTCTCTTATCAAGCGTCATTACAACGTCAAGGATTACGGTAAGCTTTTTCCCGGCCACGGAGGGGTTTTGGACCGTTTTGACAGCGTAATGGCGGCTGCGCCGTTTTTGTATTTACTGTGCGCGACGTTTAGATTTTTTCACGTTCTTTTTTAGCATAAAAAACGGGCCAGTGTCTGAAAAAAGCGCTTTCCGGCGAGTTGCGGGAGGAGTCGGCACCGATTATTCCAATGACAGAAGCCGGCGTCAAAGAAAGAAGCCGCGCCGAAAACGGTTCCGTCCGGCAGCATCGGGTTTGTAAGTAAGGGAGAATAAAATGATGACAGACGGAAACAGGCGACCAGCCTGTATTGCAGTGCTCGGTTCTACGGGTTCCGTGGGACGGCAGACGCTTGAGACTGCCGAATTTTTAGGTATTCGCGTGGAAACGCTCAGCGGCTGTCGGAACATCGGCCGCCTGGAAGAACAAATTAGGAGATTTCGCCCCCGTTACTGTGCGGTTGCAGCAGAGAAAGCCGGTCGGGATCTGAAGACACGCGTTCGGGATACCGGGACGAAGATTTTGTCCGGTCGCGAAGGGGTGGTTGAAGCGGCTCGGATAGGAGAGGCTGAGATTGTATGTAATTCCATCATGGGTACGGCCGGACTATTTCCTACGCTTGCAGCGATAGAAGCGGGCAGGCATGTCGCTTTGTCCAACAAGGAGACAATTGTGACGGCAGGGGAATATGTCATGCGGCGCGCTCATACATATGGAGTGAGAATCCTGCCAGTGGACAGCGAGCACAGCGCGATTTTTCAGTGCCTGCGCGCCGGGCGGCCGGAGCAGGTACGGCGTCTGCTGCTGACCTGTTCCGGCGGGCCGTTTTATGGCAAAAAGCGGACTGACCTGGCTGCCGTAACGCCGGAGGAGGCGCTGGCGCACCCGACCTGGAAGATGGGGCCGAAGATTACTGTGGACTGCGGAACACTGATGAACAAGGGGCTGGAACTGATTGAAGCGGTACACTTGTTCGGCGTATCGCCTGATCAGGTGGAGGTGCTGATTCACAGGGAAAGTATCGTACATTCCCTGGTGGAATTTGAGGACCGGGCCGTGGTCGCTCAGCTCAGCGTACCGGATATGCGGTTATGTATTCAATATGCGCTCACGTACCCCGAACGTTCTCCCTCTCTTTTGGAGCCGCTGGATTTGACACGGATTAGCCGTCTGACCTTCGCACAGCCGGACACGGAAGCCTTTCCGTTGCTGAAGCTGGCTCGTGAGGCAGTGCTTGCAGGCGGCGTTATGCCCGCCGTTTTGAACGGCGCCAATGAGGCGGCTGTATCTCTGTTTTTAGCGGGAAAAATTACATTTACGGAGATTTCGGATGCGGTCTGTGAGGTGGTCCGCGCATGGCGGCAGGATACCTGCGATACGCCGCTCAGCGGCATTCTCGAGGCGGACCGTGCTGCGCGCGGCCGCATCTTCACTTTGTGCGGCGAAGCCGCTGAAAGCTGTCAATAAGGATTTCCGGACCCGTTATAGGCGTATTGCCCGGGCGCTTTTCCCCAGGATGCAAAACCGACACCGGAAATTTTAGAAACGCATGGGATAAGGACGAGACGCCGAAAAACAGAAAAGAGATTGTTTTATCGGAAGGATGCTTCCGGCTACATTACGAAGATACGAAGATCGGTACGGCAGCGGCGCTTGGCGCTGTACAGTAAGTCCGCATGTCCCTTGTGGGGAAAAACACTGCGAAAGGTTTGGTCAAACAACATGAATTTTTGGTATATTCTGCTTGCGTTGCTCGTTTTCGGCATTATGATTTTTGTCCATGAACTGGGGCATTATACCATGGCCCGTATTTTTCATGTGACCATCCGTGAATTTGCTCTTGGCATGGGGCCGAAAATTCTGACAAGGACATCCAAAAAAACAGGAATAGCCTATTCGCTCCGTCTCTTTCCCATAGGAGGGTTTGTCAGCATGGTCGGTGAGGATGAGGCTTCAGACGACGAGGGAGCCTTGAATAAGAAACCGGTATGGCAACGTATGCTCATTACCGTTGCCGGTGCAGTGATGAATCTCCTTTTGGGATTTCTTATCATGTGCGTGCTGGTATGCACCTCTCGGTATCTAAGCGGCACGACTGTCGCACAGTTTACAGAAGGGGCTGTCTCTTCACAGACAGGGCTTGAGGTGGGCGATGAAATACTCAAAATCGGCGGGCGTAACGTACATATTGCGGATGACCTAGGCTATGCCATTATGCACGATGCGGTCGAACCTGTCGATGTGACGGTCAAACGTAACGGGCAAACCGTCGTTCTGCCCGACGTACAGTTTCCGACAGTGATAGAATCCGGCCATGCTTTTGGTTCTCCTGATTTTCAGGTATACGGGGAAGAGAAAAACATCGGAAGCGTACTCTATCATTCGTTTTACAAATCTGCAAATACGGTAACCATGATATGGGAATCGCTGCTCGACCTTGTGACAGGACGTTACGGTGTTGAAGATCTGAGCGGACCGGTGGGGGTGACAGGCGCCATTTCTACAGCAGCGAAGTCCGGCATGCCAAGTCTCGCCAACATGTTTGTCTTTATCTCTATAAATTTAGGTATTTTTAATCTGCTTCCCCTGCCCGCCCTGGACGGCGGCAGACTGGTCTTTCAGCTGATCGAGCTGATTGCAAGAAGGCCCGTGAATCCCGTTATCGAGGGGTATATTCATTTTGCAGGTATCGTGCTTCTGATGCTGCTTATGGTGGTTGTCACTTTTAAGGATATTCTGAGACTCTTTCCGGGATGACCGCCTGAAAGGTATCCGAGAAATTGGATAAAGCAGAAGCAGTGGGAGTACCGGAAAATACAGGCGGCAGCATTGCTGCCCGCCTTTACCGCTCGTCTAACGGTTCTCATTTCCCTCTCTCTTTGACGGCAGCCGCCAACGGGAGATTTATCGGGTCAAAATTGTCAGCGGACAGATTGGGTTATGGGTAATACAGGAAAGGGGTTATTTAGAATGCTGTCGACCTTCGGCGGACAGGATTTCGCTTTTGTTTATTCATGATGAGCGGTCCGGTACACGCCGGATGCGGCGGTTTTCGTCCGTAAAAGAGATGAATAGCCGGGTAAGGGAATCTATATGAGGGGACGATTGGCCTCTGAGGAATACGAGAAAAGATTCGGAACGCAGGAGAGACATCTTTTTTGAGGCACTGTGAGACGGCGAAGCATCAAAGTATGATGGCAAAGGAAAGACAGCGATTGAGAATGAAAGGCGGCCAAATGAATGTGGTTTGAGGGAAATCGGCGTACTGCGCGCGCCATCCGTGTCGGCTCTCTGACACTCGGAGGAGGCGCGCCTGTTTCCGTACAATCAATGCTGAATACGGATTCCCGCGACGCAGCGGCCTGCGTAGCGCAGGCCGAACGGCTCTGCAGGGAAGGCTGCGAGCTGATACGAATGGCTGTACCGGTAAAGGAGGCTGCGCCCACGCTTGCGGCATTGAAGGAGGCGGGAATCCGTGTGCCTCTTGTAGCGGATATACATTTCGATTACCGTATAGCGCTGGAGGCGGTTGCCTGCGGCGCGGATAAAATACGGATTAATCCGGGGAATATCGGCTCTGACGAGCGGGTGCGTGCGGTTGTGGAGGCTTGCCGTGCTCACGGGATTCCGATACGAATCGGCGTCAACGCCGGTTCTCTGCAAAAGGATATCCTGGCGAAGTACGGCGGGCCGACGCCGGAGGCGCTGGCTGAAAGCGCTATGACGCATGTACGGTTGTTGGAACGTTTCGATTTTGACAATATTGTTGTGTCGGTAAAAACCTCTCAGGTCAGGGATATGATATATGCCAACAGACTGCTGGCCGAGATGTGTCCGTACCCCCTGCACTTGGGTGTGACGGAGGCCGGTACGGTGAGGGCTGGGACCTTGAAGAGCGCTGTCGGAATCGGCTCACTCCTCTGTGATGGCATTGGCGATACGATTCGTGTATCGCTCACGGCGGATCCCGAGGAAGAGGTGCGAGCGGCGCGCGGTCTTCTGCAGACGCTGGGAATCGAGCGTACAGGGGGCATTGAACTGGTTTCCTGTCCTACCTGCGGGCGGACCAGGGTGCCTTTGATTGCCATGGCTGAGGAGCTGGAACGACGTCTTGCGTCAGAGCTGCATGATGGAAGAAGACTGCGTGTGGCGCTGATGGGCTGTGCCGTAAACGGCCCTGGCGAGGCCCGAGAAGCGGATATCGGCGCGGCTGCCGGAGACGGTGAGGCGGTACTGTTTAAAAAGGGCGTCGTGGTGAGAAAAATCGCGGCGTCACACTTGGTTGACGAGCTGATTCGGGAAATCAACGAAATGAGGGACGCCGATACAAACGCATAAAACAGCCTTATCATGCCGCAGCTTCCGAGGAAAAATACCTTTTGGGTGCAGCTCTTGTATTTTTTCCTCAAGGTGTTTGCGGTCATATCTATTTTAGCTGGTATGAACAAAACCTGAGAGCTAAAACCTTTCCAACACAACGGATCGTGACGGGAGCGCATGGCAGCGCAGAAAATATTTTTTTCATTGCCTTTGTCCAGCAAAGGGCGCTTATCCTTCAAGGGAATTTGACTTGCAGAGAATTTGCCTTACCATAGAAATTTTAAAAGTAAAGATATTTTGCCGCAGAAGTTACGGAGGAAATTCCGACGAAAGGAGGCCTTTGCCGCGCAAAGGCGTGTGGATTTATGGAGAACAGGTCGGGCCGCACACTGTCGGATATTTTTAAACGGTATAGACCAACCGGTGAATTGGGAGAGATTCTGCATGCCGCGTCGGAATGCCGAGTGTTCACGGATCGGGAAAATAAAATCGTAAAAGCCACCGCCCATTTTCCCCGGCTGATACCGAAAAAAAAGCTTTATACCATCGAGGAGGAGATCCGGGAGGCATACGATGTGAGAGAGGTCAGACTCTTTCCGCAGTATGATGCCTCTCTGTTTGCGCTGTCCTATCTGCCTGAGATTCTTGAGGAGGTCAAGCGCGTCGGCGCGGTCTCGCGCGGATTCTTCCATGAATATTCCTCGCGCTTGGAGGGTAATCGCCTTTTTATCGAAATTTCTTTGACAAACGGGGGGATTGATCTCCTGTATGACGCTCAGACGCCGCGCCTGATCTCAGAGATCATAAGCGAGGAGTTCGGACTGCGATATGGTGTGGAAATCAGCCGTGCAGCCGGATACGACTTCGATTATGATGCCTTTGACCGGAAGAATCTGGAAGCTCTTCTGGCGATGGAGCATGAGACGACTGCACGTCTGACCGCTGAACAAATGCAGAAAGCCGTCCATGAGGAAGTGGAAGAAAAGCCCGTGTTGCGGCCGGTCAATTCCTTGAGCGGCGGTGGGCCTTCTGAAGCGTCATGGGACGGCTGTATCTGTCGTATGGGAAATATGACCTTTGATCTGTCGTCGCCGGAGCTGATTATGGGCGAACTGTTTTCGCCCGAGGAAGCGACGCCGCTGAAAAATCTCACGGACCCGAGAAGAAACGCAGTTGTGTTGGGTCAGGTGACCCATTTGGAGACGCGGCAGACGAAAAAGGGCGACAAAACCATTCTTACTGTTTATATAAGCGATGATGAAAGCTCACTGTCCATGAAAGCGGTCATGGATAATGAGGCTGCAGAGCCTCTGGTCAGGGCGGTGCAGAAAACGCGCAGGAAAAGCAAGCGCGGAACCATTACGGTTTTTGAGTACGACGCAGTGCTGGCCGTGAGAGGACATCTGAAGACCGACAGCTTCGATGGAGAACTGGTTATGACGCCGCGCGACATCATGATGATAAAAAAGATTGTCCGAACGGACGATGCGCCGCAGAAGCGCGTTGAACTGCACTGCCACACGAATATGTCTGCAATGGACGCGACGATTCCGCCGGATGTGCTGATACAAACGGCAAAGGCGTGGGGGCATCCGGCTGTTGCCATTACAGACCACGGAAATGTGCAGGCTTTCCCCGAGGCTATGCTGGCTGCGGAAAAGGCCGGCGTCAAGGTGATTTACGGCATGGAGGCGTATTTTGTCGACGATACGGCGCGCGCGGTATACGGAGACAGCACCGCCGGCTTTGACGATGAATTTATTGTATTTGACATCGAGACGACAGGTCTTTCACCTCTGCGGGACAAGATCACTGAGATCGGCGCTGTCCGAATTCGGGGCGGCGAGATCCTACAGCGATATCAGACCTTTGTCGACCCCGGCGTACCGATTTCGGAAGAAATCACGTCGCTCACAGGCATTGCGGACGAAATGGTAGCCGGCGCGCCGGCGCAGGAGAGTGCGGTAAAGGAGTTTCTGACCTTTGCGGGTGATCGCATGCTGATTGCGCATAACGCCGGCTTTGACATCAGCTTTATCCGGAAAGCGGCGGCGGACGCGGGGCTGCCTTTTGCCAACGCCTATCTTGATACGGTCGCCATGTCGCGGTACGCCAACCCCGACCTGAAGCGGCATAAGCTCGATGTTTTGGCCGAACACTATGGGCTCGGAGACTTTAACCATCACCGGGCCTCGGATGATGCGGAAATGCTGGCTCAGATTTTTTTCCGTATGGCCGACCAGCTCAAGCGCGAGGGCGTTGACGGCATTGCGCGCATGAATACCGCCATGAGCGAAAAAGCGGACCCGCTCAAGCTGAAAACGTACCATCAGATTATTCTGGTAAAGGACGCTGTGGGACTGAAGAATTTGTACAAACTGATTTCCTCCTCCTATCTGACTTATTACCGCCGGCAGCCGCGGATTCCGAAGACGCTGCTGGAGCAGCACAGGGAGGGGTTGATCATAGGCTCAGCCTGCGAGCAAGGCGAGCTGTTCCGCGCTATGCTGGAAAACCGTCCCTGGAACGATTTGAAGGAGATAGCGTCCTTTTACGATTATCTGGAGATTCAGCCGCTCTCAAACAATCGGTTTCTGATAAACGAGGGAACGGTTTCCGGCGACGAGGATTTGAAAGAACTGAACCGGAACATCGTGCGTCTGGGAGAGGAGCTGGACAAGCCTGTCGTTGCAACCTGCGATGCACATTTTTTAGAGAAACACGACGAGATCTTCAGAAAGATACTCCTCAGCGGCATGAAATTTACCGACGCAGACCGAGATATCGGACTGTATTTCCGCACGACGGAGGAAATGCTGCAGGAGTTTTCGTACCTTGGTGAGGAAAAAGCATTTGAGGTGGTTGTGACGAATACCAATCGCATTGCGGAAATGGTATCCGTGATACGGCCGATCCCGGAGGGGACGTATACGCCGAAAATGGAGGGGGCGGAGGAGGAGCTTCAGCGTCTTTGCTATGACCGTGCTAAGCTTCTGTATGAGCATGGAGGTCAGATCCCCTCCCTAGTGACCGACAGGCTCGGACGGGAGCTCGAATCTATTATCAAGCACGGCTTTGCCGTACTGTACATGATTGCGCAGAAGCTGGTGGCGTACAGCGAAAGCCTTGGATATATGGTGGGCTCGCGGGGTTCCGTCGGTTCGTCCTTTGTCGCTACCATGTCGGGGATATCGGAGGTCAATCCGCTGCCGCCGCATTACCGTTGTCCGGCGTGCCGGTATACCGAGTTTATCACGGACGGAAGCATCGGTTCCGGCTTCGATTTGCCGGAAAAAAGCTGTCCTGAATGCGGAACGCCGCTCGTGCGCGATGGACACGATATCCCGTTTGAGACCTTCCTCGGTTTCTACGGAGATAAGTCTCCCGACATTGATTTGAATTTCTCCGGAGACGTGCAGGGACGTATTCACAAATACACGGAGGAGCTTTTCGGAAGCGAAAACGTGTTCCGCGCCGGAACCATAGGTACTCTGGCGTCGAAAACAGCATACGGTTTCATTGCCAAGTACATGGAGGAGCACGGGGTCGCGCTCAATCGCGCGGAGATTCACCGACTCATAAACCACTGTGTCGGCGTCAAGCGAACGACAGGTCAGCATCCGGGCGGCATTATCGTCGTGCCGCGCGAATACGAAATTTATGATTTCACGCCCGTGCAGCACCCGGCGGATGACGCCAATTCCAATATCATCACCACGCACTTCCAGTTTTCGTATCTGCATGATACGATTCTGAAGCTGGACGAGCTGGGACACGATATGCCGACCAAGCTGAAAATTCTGGAGCGATACACCGGCGTGCCGACAAAGGACGTGCCGATGAGCGATCCGGCGGTGTACGAGCTGTTCCTGTCGACAAAATCGCTGGGTATCCGTCCGCAGGATATCATGGACTGCAAGGTCGGCACCTATGGCCTTCCGGAATTCGGTACGCGTTTTGTTCAGCAGATGCTTGAAGATACCAAGCCGAAAAATTTCTCGGATCTATTGCAGGTTTCGGGTCTGTCGCACGGTACGGACGTGTGGCTGGGCAATGCGCAGGATCTGATCCGCGGTGGCATCTGCGACATTTCTCAGGTGGTTGGAACGCGTGACAGCATCATGCTTTACCTGATTTATCACGGTGTGGAAAAGAGCATGGCCTTCAAGATCATGGAGGATGTGCGGAAGGGAAAGGGATTAAAGCCCGAATATGAGGAGGCCATGCGTGCGCAGGATATTCCGGATTGGTATATCGGCTCCTGTAAAAAGATCAAATACATGTTTCCCAAGGCGCATGCGGCAGCATATGTCATGCAGGCCATCCAGTTCGCGTGGTATAAGGTTCATAGGCCTATGGAGTTTTATGCGGCATATTTTACGGCCGCGCCCGGCGGCTTCGATGCGGAAATCGTGATGAAGGGCAAAGGGTATGTCGAGCGTGTGATCCGCGAGCTTCGGGAAAAGGGAAAGGAAGCTACGCAAAAGGAAAACGAGTCGCTGGACGCGTTGCTCCTTGTGGACGAATGCCTGGCCAG
>DXYE01000109.1 GCA_019415985.1 Clostridiales bacterium | reverse complement strand
TTAACAATGACGGCTTGGGGGCTGTTCAGCGACGAAAAAAACAGGACGCTGCCCGAAACGGTCCACAGAAAGAGCAAAAAAACAAACGAAACTGCATGCGCGGCGCGTTCTGCCCGATCCGGCGTGAGAAACAGGAGCAGGATATTTTCCATAACGCATCCACCATCCAAGCCGCGAACCGGCAGAAGATTAAACGCTGCGTACAGCAGATTCGCAGACATCAGATAGGAAACGGTGTCGGAGATATCCGAGCCTATGATACACAGGAAGGCGCACAACAGATTTGTCAGACCGCCGGACAGAAAAATAATGCTTTCTCTTCCATATGTAAGCCGCATGCGGTCTATAATGATATCCGCGCCTATAGGTGTCAGCGTAAAGCTTGTAATTTTTGCTTTCAGCAGGCGAATCGTCAGCAGATGTCCACCCTCGTGCACCAATGCCGCCGCAAGCATCACCGGAATCAGCTCCGACGGACAGAAACAGAAGAAAACGGCAAACATCAAAAGTGAAATGACGCCGATGCGGCATCTTTTCCCTATGTGGATATACATCGGCGTACCTCACAAACAAACGTTACTTTTTCGCCGCTGCTGACGGCGGCTCGACGCCATCCGCAGCCTTTTCTGCGGCTTCGGTCTTCCACAGTCTGATCTTGCCTTCCTCATTTAAATTTTTCAGTACATTTACGGCGACCGGCAGCAAAATTAACCAAAGCAGCCCTCCGAGCTTCAAACCGACATACATTGAGGCCAACGTGACAAGCGGATGCAGGCCGATAGAGCGTCCCACGATACGGGGTTCGATAATCTGCCGGATCACAGCAATTACGAGATACATGATAGCCAGTCCGATGCCCAGATAAAAATCCTTTTTCAAAAAGCAAATCAGGGTCCAGGGAATGAGTATTGTACCCGTTCCGAGCACCGGCAGAATATCGACAACCGCAATAAGAAGCGCCAGTCCGACCGCATATTCTACATCCAAAATCAGAAAGCCGAGGTACAGCTCAGAAAAGGTGATGACGATAATGAAAAAGTAGGCGCGCAGGTACTTCAATCCTGTAAGAACGAGTTCTGTCCGTACCACATGCAGGCCTCTCGCCATCCGTTTGGGAAGCTGACGGACTACAAAAGCCATTATTTTATCGTAATCACTGCAAAAATATACGGCGGCGATCAGCATGATCACAATAAACAGAAAAAAGTTCGGCAATGCGCCCGCTGCACGTGCCACCCAGCCGGATACCGCGGTAGAAACGGTCGTCGTAGCATTCTTTAAGATATCCAGCAGAATATCGTCTGTTTCCGAGATCAAATTCCACAGCAGCCCCTCTTCTCCGCCGTCGCGATATGCGGGAAGGTTTGTCAGAAACGACTGGATCTGCTCCGTGATACCGTCAAACCATTCGCTAATGTTTCCCATGTTGTCGCTCAGCCAGCCTGCGAGGCTGTCCAACTCCGAGAACAAGCTGCTGCATAGAAAATACACTATACCGGTTAGCAGTCCCAGCAGGAGAATGACAAAGAGGACCGACCAGAATTTGCGGGATATCCCTGTTTTTTTGACACATCGACAGATCAGTGGGTGCAGAAGCATAGCCATAAGCCATGCCAGCAAAAAGGGCATGATCGGTTTCCATAAAAAGTAGAAAAATAAAATGAGAAAGGCTGCCGCCAAAAGTGCATAAAAGCAAATGACAATGATCCTTTTATATCCCTTTTCCGGTAAATAGTTCATGCAAATATCCATCCTTTGTTTTGCGTGCGGTTGGTTTCCCGTCGTATCTTCCAGCAATTTCCTGTCTCCTTTTTAACAGTATACGGTATTTTATCTTTCTTTATGCAAATCCCGTCCGATTCATACGGAAATTTTGACAGAGACATATCCGATACACATTCGCCTTTTCTTCCAAAACAGTAGGGCAGTCAGGCGCATGCGGTGAAACCATCCCATTCTCCTCTAAATCTGCCGTTAGCGGGAACATCTTCAAGCAGCTTTTAAAGCGCTTAGGTGTTATTCATTTCCATTACAAAAGAAAAGGCTCTGCAAAACAAATTTTTGCAGAGCCTTTTCCGAAACGCAAATAATATAAAAGCAGTATTTTTTATGCATCTCTAAAAGCATGCCCATCTCTCCTCAGCTCAGGCAGAAGCTCTATAAGGCTTATATGCCCATAATCTTGCGTTAAACGCAATCAGGCATATACCAAAAGGAGTTAAACTGATAAAGGTATGTCCGTGCACCTTTCGGCATCTGAGTCAGTGCGTTAAAGACATTATAATAGTCTCCGGCTCCCATGCCAATAGCAAGCGTACCAAAGGCGAGAAAAAATGTATAATTAGGGAACAGCATCCCAATAAGATACGGAATAAATCCAAATACGATATTCGGAAGCAGCGACATTAAAACGAATCTGCTTTTGGACATGGTTTCAGGCCCGACTACAAACAGCATTCCCTGCGCAAAATTCGTATACAAATACACATCAAATCGAAAGCATACAGCATGCAGCAATTCGTGCGGCAAGAGGATGAACATCGAAGCAATGCACCCGAGCATAAACGAGAGCAGGTCAAAGCCGGCCCTTCCCCGGATAAACGCCGGTACTGCAAGCAATATGATGAGGACCAAGCATGCAAGGTTGGCAATCAAGGCGAGAGTCTTGCTGTCTTTAGCTTCCCGAAACGGCACGGCATTGGGTTTGTGTTCTCCGTGAGGCAGCGAATCCGGATTTAAATCATACTTGCCCATATAATGCAGCTTCATATATATCCTCCCTCAAAACGCTTCATAAACAACAGTAAACCTGCGTCAAAGCAGCAGAACACAGTTTGTATTCGCTGCGCGCTTTATAACACGAAAGGCATCCGAGTGCAAAGCTTTCGGATGCCTTCACTGAAAAGGATAGACTTTGTCAAACGGAAATATCAGACCGCATGATAAAGAAAAGCCGGGGAAAGACCATGCCAACACTTTACTTTAATCCAACCATGTAGCTACAATGCAAAAGGAATTGTGCAAGCAACGCTTCACTACTGTCCGAAACCACCATCGATGCCCAAGATTTGTCCTGTGATAAAGGATGCCTTTTCCGACGCAAGAAAGAATAAGGCGTCCGCGATATCACGGGGCGTTCCCAAACGCCCCAGCGGGGTCTCCTTGCGCATTGCGCGGCGTTCCTCCTCGTTATACGGTTTCAGCATCTCCGTATCAATAACTCCCGGCGCTACAGCATTCACTGTGATGCCGGACGGCGCAAGCTCTTTCGCAAGCGCCTTTGTAAAACCGATAACACCGGCCTTTGAAGCCGAATAAATCACCTCGCACGAAGCGCCCGCAGTACCCCATATTGAAGAGACGTTCAAAATTCTGCCGGACTTTTTCCGAACCATCCCGGAGTATGCCTCTTTACAGCATAGAAACATACTTTTCAGATTCGATGCCACTACGAAGTCAAAATCTTTTTCCGTCATATCGCAGAGCAAACCCGATGCCGCTGTTCCGGCATTGTTCACGAGCACATCAACGTCTCCGAGAGCGCTTTTGATTTCACAGAACATCCTGTGGACCTGCTCGCCATCCGTCAGGTCCGCTCTGCACACATGGGTATCACACCCCTTTCTGCGCAGCTCATCCGCAAGGGCCTCCGCACGTGCTATGTGACGGAAGCCATGAAGAACCACACGGTCACCCGCCTGTGCAAAAGCACAAGCGGCCTCCCCGCCGATTCCTCCCGACGCTCCCGTTATCAAGACGGTTCTCCTCAACGTAAACCGATCTGTCGTCAAGTTCATGATCCTTTTCTCATTTTTCTGTGTTTCATTTACATGTGACTAAGAGCGAAAATCATTCCCAGCAAAGAGCGGCTCTCGAGAAATCCGGATTTTCCACATTCTCGATGGAATGGAATTCACGGTTATACCAGACCTCGTATTTCTTCATCAGTTCAAACTGCTTTTTATTGTTGGCGATAATTTTCTCCTCTATCGCAGTTTTTTCCGATTCCGGTACACGATCGCTCTGCTTACAAAGCACAAAGTAAATATAATTGTACAATTGAATTCTCGAGCGCTGAACATTCGCCAGTTCAAAATCGTTTTTCGCAGCCGCTTCCGCTTTGTCCCAAAGCTCGTTTCCGCGTCTGATAAACTCAAAGGCGCCCTCCAGCGGATCATCATATCCCGGTACATAGATATATTTTGAAGAATCATCGAAATATACGCCGAAGTGTGATTCTTTGGAGCAATCATGCATCAAATCAAGATACGCTCTGACATACTTTCCTGCTTCCCCATAATAATCAGCGATGAATTCGTTCATCAGCGTCTGGTATTCCTCCTCGCTCATACGAGGATTCCAGAGAAGCTTTGCAAGCAAGTATCCGCGCAGCTCCCCAAATTCTCCGTTCAGCGCCGCGATATTTCCCTGCTCAAAAACACCCTTTACGCCGTTATCCACAAAAAAGCGGACGTTAGGACGGAGCACCTCGAAATTGGCAAAGGCTGTCGAAAAATTGGTAAAGTTCGTCGTATAATCCCATATATAAAGGTGGTTGCATATTTTAGACCATTTCTCAAGATCCTTCGAAAACTGTCCCTGACCACCCCAGTCAGGGGAATTACAGTCATTCAGCGGATGACGGAAGCACGCCTCGATGTTGCAGAGCCGAATGATAACATCCTCATGCGGTACTGTCACGTCCGGAGCGTGTCTGCTGAAACGGTAAGCAAGCGTGTCTATATGAACCCCTGGATAATCTTTTTTGATCTCCTCCTGAATCCGGTTTACGAATCGCAGCATGGTTCCCATGTGTGAGTGCTCTTCCTCAAAAACCGCGCGGCATTTTTCACAACTGCATTCCCCGCTGTTTCCATCATTCTGCGAAATGGAAATGATTTTGGTATCCGGATTTTCCTCAATAATCTTTTTCACATTTTTCAGCACCGTCTGGTATACCTTTTCATCGGAAAAGCACGGCTGATCCCACACGAGGCCGTCTGACCCGCACGGCATCTCAGCTAAATGCCCAATCGTGTGACAGAAGCCCCCCGTATAGAAGACACCACCGCCGACGCGCGCGGTCAAATTATTTTCCAAAGATCCGTTTATTTTCAGCTTTGCTTTGATATTTTCTCCATCCACAGAAAACCAATACACGTCTCTGTATTCAAACGCCGGGATATCTTTGATATCCATTTCCGGAATTTCCAGCGTTTCATGCGTCGGAATTTTTTCAAAATTGAATGTATAAAAGCGGCAGCCGAGATACTTCTCAAGGAAAGTGTAGACTCCGTACAAGGCCCCTCTGACACCGCTGCCCAAAATCAGGAGCTTGTTGCCGTCAGTTTTCAGAACGTATCCCTCATCGCCCAGCTCTTCAGCCAAAGCCATATCCTCTGCTGCACGATTGGTAAAACCGACCGCAATTTCCTTTTCGGATACTGCCGTATCGTCTGTCGCGATCTTCAACTCAGCGCCGGTGCTTTTCAAAAAGTACTTCTGCAGCTCCTCTGCAGCATACTGCTCCGATGGCGTATGCTCCTTTCTTATGACAATAGTATACGCGCTTTTTTTGTTTGATGCAAGCTGTAACATACCAGTCTCCATTTCTCCGGCGATCCCCTTAACTTGTAATTTTATATAGCGGCTTCCGCTCTATCGCACGCCATCCGCCGGGCATACAGCGTTTTACCGATCATTTCATATACCTTAATATTCTATGAAATCGGCACCATTGCGATATCCGGGGAATACTATATCAAATTTTCGGCAAGAATGCAAGCCATCTTTTAAAATCTTTTCCATTAATTTTTTCGCTAAATTTGATAAAGCGGTGATTAAAACGAAATCATGCCGTCCATACTGATGATACGAGGTGTAAAAATAAACAAACATAAAAATATCGACCGTGATAACCAACGCTTCTGCTTCGGCAGAGCAAAAGAAAGGAAATCCTATGAAATTCATGATCAGTCTCACCTGCTCCGTACTTATCGCAACGCTTCTGATCGGTGTGCTCCCAGTGGATGGTGAAGAAGCTATTTATGACAATGTCATTCGTTTTCATGTTCTTGCAAATTCAGATTCCGAAGAGGATCAGATACTGAAGCTCCAGGTTCGGGATGAAGTTCTCGGCACCGTCAGAACTTGGCTTAAGGACTGCCAAAATGTGGAAGACTCCAAAAGGGTACTTGAGCCTCGGCTGGATGAAATCAGAAGCCTTGCCGAGGCATGCATCCTCGAAAAAGGATATCCCTATTCCTGTGAGGTCACGCTGACCACCGAAGCCTATCCGACGCGGGATTACGAGACCTGCCAATTCCCCGCCGGCGACTATTGTTCGCTCCGTATTCTCATCGGAGAGGCGAAAGGACGCAATTGGTGGTGCGTCCTCTTTCCTCCGCTGTGTCTTGCGGCTGCCAGTGAAACCGTATCAGGCGGTCAAGTCAGCGTCGACGATTCCGGCGAACTGATGCAGTCCGCAGGCTTCACGCCGAAACAGGTAGAAATTCTAACGGAAACGGAATCTCCGAAAATCATGGTCAAATTCAAGCTGCTCGAGCTTTTCAAAAGTTGGTGCCGATAAAGGGTCCCCCGCCCGACATCATACTTATGCAGAAGCTGAAGAATGATTGGACTCATCCTCCGACAGTCTGCTAAAACATGCTGCTGTGCAGGAAATCCGATAAAACCATTTCATCAAAAGCAGCCGAGAGTGGAAGTAAAACGCAAAACCGCTGAGAATAGAAATAAATTTCATTCGAAAGCGGGTCTGAAAGCAATGGGGAAAAATGCAGATATTATATAATGAAGGTAATTGTATCAAATGGATCTTGAAATAGAAATACATGGATGTGGATCTCCTCATCAAGGGACGAGGAGTGACGAAATAAAAAGTCATCCGGTCTATGAATAATTTTTAAGCACAGCTCAAAAGCTAAAAATAACAGCAGTAATGTTTCAAACAATATCCATGTTTAAATGCAGAGAAAGGACGACTGGCTTTAGGCGTCCTTTTTCTGCTTGTTTTCCTATACAGCCAAACCAAACGCCAACAATCGAAAAAATAATCAGGATGAGACGCTTATCCGGGCTCGCTTTTGGAGACGATATTTTTAGGATAGGGATTCAGAAAATTTTGTCGAAAATGTAAAATACATCTTGACATTTATGAAACCATATCCTATAATAGTGCTTCCAGTGTAAAATTCTTTCACAGCTGTACGTTATTTTATGATTTCACAGAGTGATGCCAAAGGCGTATGAGGAAACATCATGAATCAACAAATACACCCATTATCCATGTCAAATCGAAAGCTGTCGACAGAGGAAAACGATTTGTTCTGCAAAGCAACTCCGGGTGAGAGTATCCGTTTTTTAATTTTCAGTGATCTCGACAGCCAGGCTCGATACGCATGTGACGTACTGATCGTCACAGACAAGAAAATTCATATCTTCAGCAAAGAACAATCCCGTATAACGGAAACCGTGCCGATCAGCGATCTGAAAGAAGTCCAGGTCAAGCGTATGTACGGCAATGCACTGCTTCAAATCGTCCTGAAGGACGGCACCAAGAAGAGGATCCTGCGCTTTACCTATGCATTGACCAGTCTTTGCGAAGCCGCAGTGTCCTATCTCCAGTCGGCATACAGCGGCGGAGATATGGAAGAGGCGCTCACCATGATGGAAGGCGCTTTCGAAAAACAAGAGTGTATCTGTCCGAAATGCGGTCGGACGCTTCCCTCCCCCACCGCAACTTGCCTTGCCTGCCAATCCAAAAGAAAGCTGCTGAACAAGCTAGGCAAATACATTAAGCCGCATACTCCCATTCTTCTGTTTTCGCTCATTTTGTCTGTCATTACCACCGTCGTATCTCTGCTCCCGCCCTATATTACCAAAACACTTGTGGACGATATCATTCCCAATGACGATCTGCGCAGGCTCTACGGTGTCGTTCTTCTCCTTTTCAGCGCTTATGTGATTCATTGCGCGCTCACCGCCATCCGCGGTTATATGCTTCGCGTTGCCGGCAATAAAATTATTGCGGCTTTACGTAACGATATCTACGAAAAGGCGCAATACCTGACAATGAAGTTTTATGACAAAACCTCCACAGGCTCTGTTGTAAACCGTATCAGCAGCGATACCGCAACGCTGCAGGCTTTCATCCTGCGGATTACGCAGGAAGTCGTCGTTCAATTTTTTCTGCTGATCGGAATCATTGTCATCATGTTCGGTATGAACTGGAAGCTGACTCTGATTTCTCTGCTCCCTGTGCCCCTGATCGTCATCGGTTCCCGGATGTTTTCAAAAAAAGTCAAGCCGTTTTACAGAAGAATCTGGCGCCGTCACGCTGCAATTACCTCTGTATTGACGGATACCATACCGGGTATTCGCGTCATCAAAACCTTTACAAACGAAAAGAATGCAACCAAGACCTTTCAGAAATACAACAAGGAGTGGTTCAAGACTGACAAAAAGGCCGCCCCCGTTCTGACTACATATCCTGTCTCTTATACACATCTCCGAGCCC
>DXYE01000108.1:5867-8666 GCA_019415985.1 Clostridiales bacterium | reverse complement strand
TTATTGAATAGAATAGACATAGATCAAATATGCGAAAACCGCCGGTGCTTTCGCGCTCCTTTTTAAATTTATGATTTACTATCATACCATCTTTTTCTGTGAATTTCAAGAAATATTGCAGAATTCTTAATAAAACTTTTTTCAAACATCAGACCTTTTGGCTGCAAACAGATTATATGTTTCGGCGGCCGGGCAGTGCTGTTATGCGGTTGTAAGGCTGAGTATACGGAGATCAGCGCCTCCGCAGGTTATGAATAAAAATTATTTCCGTGGAAATAATTTGAAAAAAATCCCGTTTTTCACGGTTTAATGGAAAAACGGGATATAAATTTATTCCTTAATTTCAACATCTAAAACAACTGAATTGAACTCCACGCTCTGACTGCGGAGCAGTATATTCAGGCCAGCGCCGATGTAGGCATTACCGCCGATCATAAACCCATCCTTTTCCGAATACCGTCCCTGGACCTTAATGACGCATACCAGATCGCGGCGATAAGGATTGGATACGGATGTAATGGTACCATCGGGTAATTTCAACTGATCCTGCGCTTCTCTGATTTCATGGCTGACAATGGTACCGACCAGCTTTTTTGTATTGCTGTTGTATACATACTCTCCATCCACGAATGCATTGGCAGAGCCTTCTGAAAGGTCCTCGACAAGGCAGGTGACATAAGCTTCGTCGTCATTGATGCCGATAAAAGACTGCTGGAGGTTGTAGCGAAAGGCAACGCCGATAATACAGGCCGCCACGGCGACAATTAAAATGAAATCAATGATATTAAACCTTCGTTTTTTGGGCATTGTGGGTGCACCATTCATGATCCGCTCACCTCCTCCACAGATGAACAGAAGCCATAGCCGGCGAAATGAGGTGTTCTCAGATAAATTGCGGTTCCGACAGCAACGCGCATGCCATTGACATCGTATTTTTCTTCAGATTTTGTAGCTTCGGCACGAACGGTTACATAAACGTCCTTGACATCCGGATAGGTTCCGAGCACCGTGGATTTTTCTTCTTCATTTTGACCATAGAAGGGGGAGGGCTCTGTGGTATAGGATTCGATATTCCCCACTTCATACAGCTTGACAGAATCGATAACAGTATCTCCTTTGTCGAGCGTCAGAACGACATCATTCGGAATCTCTCTTACGCGTACGGTATATAAAATTTCAACGGTATCATTTTTTTGAAACAGCGCTCCGCCTCCTGTTACGCCGAAATATATCACGGCGCCGGCGACGGCCAACAGCAGGACGATAATGACGATATCAAAAGCGTTGAGTTTTCTGCGCGTTTTCTGTGTTTGCTGTGTGTTCATTTTTACCTCCCCCAAAAATTTGATTGCTTGATCGGGACTGAAGGATGCCATGTTTAATAGGTTGGTATTGCGGCGCGTTCGGAGTCACGTCTGGCAATACGCGCGGCAGCACATGTAACAGCGAGTACGACCCAAAACATAAGAAACACCCGATAATTGTACCAAATGTAATCGGTCATGCCTTGAATCAGCACCGCGGTAATACCGCAGAAGCCGGCACATACCATAAATTTATCTGAAGAGCTCGTTGAATGGATGAGATTGGAGCCCGTGATTTTTGCAAAAAGGATGATGATTGTGACAAAAACAAGCAGGGCGAAAATTCCGTTTTCGACAGTGATCTGAAGATAGAGATGGTGGCTGTGAGGCGCTGATTCGATGCCGGATAGGGCATATCTGGGATAGATGGTATCGAAAACATCTATTCCAGTTCCGATTCCGCCGATAAAGCAATCCTTGAGCATCTGAATGACGCCCTCCCATATGTGTACCCGGTAAGCTGTAGAGGTATCTGCTAAGTTACCGATGCTTGTGAAACGATTTATGATAGATTCGGGCAGAATAAACGGTGCAAAAGGGATCGCGCAGACACCGAACAGCAACAGAACCATGGTCTTTTTACTGGATAGAAGACATAGAAGAATCATGGCAGCCAAAAAACCAAGCCAAGCACCTCTGGACCAGGTAAAGATCAAACAACCGAGGGTGGCAAAAAGCGGGATGCACAATAAAATTCTTGCAGAGGGGCGCTTCGCACGGTATATGAGAACGAACAGCAGAGGAAGCACCATAAGCAGATATTCAGCCAATACATTGGGGTTTTCAAAGGTAGAAACGACTCTTCCGGAAATGTCGGAAAACATTTCCGTATCCTGCCAGGTAGTATCGGCTCCAACAAAAAAATACTGGAAGATACCGATAGCCGAAACCGCAAAGGCGGACAGCATAAAAGCATATAGGCACCGATTGAGCCAGGCAGCGTTGCGTACCAAGTTTACAATCAGAAAGTAACTGCATAAGAAAACAGCGAGAAGCAGAGCCGGCTTTATTGAGAGAGACGGTGATGTAGAAAAAAAGCCGCCAAACAGAAGAATTAATGCAAAACCGGCAACGGCAAGGTCGATCATCTCAAATTTTAGAACGCGTTTGCCACGGATATGCTTAAGAAAAAAGGCGAAGATGCTGAATAAAATCAATCCAAGCATTGCCATGGTAGGCAAAAAGGGAATTCCTGCACAGATGAGAAGCACACCGATTTCCGGAACAGACAGCAACGCATATACAAAAATCAGTGCGGCGACCGCGAGAAGAATGTAGAGCAGCGGTATATAAAATGTGATCATCCCCATAACCAGTCCCGCTAAAAAAGCAAAACCGAATTTTCCTTGAATTTCCTGCTTGTCCGCGAAATAACCGGGTTTCGCTCCGAGCACGGAAAAGAGAAGCCAGCTTGTCAGTCTGCTTTGGAGGAGAT
>DXYE01000108.1:0-5857 GCA_019415985.1 Clostridiales bacterium | reverse complement strand
AGCTAAAGATTTTTTTGTCGCAATCAGGGGAATAGAAAAGGCGGAGATTCCGATAGCCAGATACATATCCAACAGCGGGGCTTCCCAGCCCTTCAGAAGGAAATGTTTCAGCAAAAAAATCAGAAGAGAATATCCGCCAAAGGATAGGAAAAAGATCCCTAAAGTGCCGACCGACACCGAAATTAGCCGATCAATACACTTTCGGAGCGTACAAAGCAGGAGACTGCTGTCGAAAATTTTTGCCATTTTAAATTTCAGCGGACGGATCCAACGGTTTTTGATATTCAGCTTTTCGAGCCACGTTCCAAAAAAGCTTCCGCGTATTTTCCTGTTTTCACCGTCATAAGAAGTGAAAAAATTGCCGATAGCACTGTGACGTGCCGCATGATAAATCCATACGGCAATTTGATAAAAAAACGGCAGTATCAGACTGGATTTGATAAGGGAAATAAAGCGGCCGGATGACCGAGTTTCCGGTCGACGCATTTGGGCTGTAGCTTTCTTTTCTTTCAAAATTCCGAGTCACCTTCCTTTCTTACGAATGATCAGAGTGCCTCCATGGCTTTGACGCGCAGGAGCTTGGTGGATAACAGATAAATAGCCGTCCCTGGAACAAAAACGATTACAGCGACAAGGATATTTCTCCCCATACCTGCTTCAAAGGGGTGATTCCCGAGCAGGCTGTAGATCATGTACATGGCAGCAGCAGCAAGCAACGTGCATAAAATAATTTTCAAAAGTTCCCTCATAAAGGATTTGTCGAGAATACCCTTGGACATACGTACGAGCGAAAGAACGAGAACAGAGGCTGCGGCAATCTGCCCGAGCGCATTCGCCAGGGCTACCGAGCCGACCTCCAAAGCGGGCACGTGAATGAGGATAGAGGAAAAAACGATGTTGACAAAAATGCCGCAAAGCGCTGCAAGCATAGGGACACGCACTTTGGTTAGGGAATACATAATGCGGGAAACGATTTCGATGATGCAGAAAGCGGGCATACCGATAGAAATATATTTCAAAGCGTTAGCGGTATATGAGGCTGCCGAGGCGTCGAATTCTCCGCGCTGATATAAAATGGCCGTCCCCTCTCCTGACAGAAGCATGACAGCCGCCATGATTGGAAGTACAACATAAAGAGCAGACAGAAGACCGGAGCGCGCAGTCCGTGAAAACGCATCATGTTCCCCGAGGACATTTAACCTGGATAATTTCGGGAATGTAAAATTACAGATTCCGTATGTGAGGATACCAACGATAATGACATAAATATTATTGGTATATTCAAATAGGGTAATGGCGCCCGGAATCGGCAGATAGGGTGAAAAAAAAGTTCCGGACAGGACACCGAACGGCGCGAGCCAGGATCCGATCATAATCGGCGGCGTCATCTTCAGGGCTTTTCTCAGAGCCGGATTTTTTAGATCCAGGGAGAAACGATAAGGGAATTTTCTCTTAGCAAGAGGTATGACAAGGGTCACGAGCTGAAGTCCCCAAGCAATCAGATAGGCAAAAGCAAGACCTTGTATGGCATTTTCACCCAACGCGTCGTTGACAAAAAGAAAATAAAGAATGACGCCTGCATTGGAAATAGAGCTGATTAAAGAGGGAATAATAAATTCATTTTTTGACTGCAGAACACCGACCAGTGTATAGGCCGCTCCAGTGAAAATAATCATGGGAAACATGATCCGCAGCAGGGAAGCTGCAAGAGCCGCTGTTTCTGCGTCGAGATTGGGGGCAATCAGCGAGATGATCGGTTCTGCAAACAGAATGCCAAAAAAGGTTAAAATACCCGTCAGGAGAAATATGAAATTCAAAAAAATACAGGCGAAAGCGTCCGCCTGTCGTTCGCTTTCCGCATCAAAAGTATTGTTTTCGCTTTTGAAGCTGTTGTATACTGGAATAAAGCAGCCGAGGATGGCCGCACTGAAAAGCATATCAAAAAAAGCGAGGGGAATGCGTGAGGCTGTAGAAAAGGCATTTGCCTCCATGTTGATACCGTAATGATTTGCAAGCAGAACACCTCGGAGCATGCCCAGACCCTTGGAAAGGATCATGGCAAGAACCATGGCGGAAACGGTTTTTAATGCCTTTTTGGGGTTTGACTGTTCGATAATATTCCATCCCCTTTGGTTTCGTCCGTGAGTTTTCGTATACGGATCATGATCAGATATTTAGTGCAATGGAATTGAAAGCCGTGACATTATCTGTCGGATCAATCTCTTTTTTTCGTGAGAAGATCCGGCCGACATCGCATGGTTTTCTCAAATGCCTTTTCATATCTCCATGCGTCGACCGCAGCATGATTGCCGGATAACAGCACATCCGGAACCTTTTTGCCGAGAAATTCTGCCGGTCTGGTATATTGCGGGTATTCAAGCAGCCCTGAACTGATGCTTTCTTCCTCATGACAGATTTTGTCAGCCAAAACGCCGTCCAGCAGACGGGCTACGCAGTCGATGACGATGCATGCAGGAAGCTCTCCGCCAGTCAGCACATAATCGCCGATGGAAATTTCCTCATCAACAATTTCGTCAAGCACGCGCTGGTCTACGCCCTCGTAATGTCCGCAAAGAAAGATCAAATTGTCAAAGGCCAGCAGTTCTTTTGCCTTATCCTGCGTAAAAACGTCTCCCTGCGGAGACATATAGATCACTCTGCGCGAACAGTCGGGTTTGTCCTTTTGCATATTCAGAACGGCACGATAGCAGTCATAGATCGGGGGCGCCTTAAGGAGCATACCCATGCCGCCTCCATACGGTGTATCGTCGACACGCTGGTGTTTATCATTAGCGTAGTCTCGAATGTTATGAGAATATGTCTCAAAAATACCGTTTTTCTGTGCTCGGCCGAGAATACTTTCATGGAGGAAAGCGTTTACCATTTCCGGAAACAGCGTCATGACATCAAATCTCATCATGTTTGTTATCCTCAACCTTTTTTGATGCGTTGACCTGACGGGACTGCTGGCCGAACATACCTGTAATGGGGCGGAGCCGTATACCATCCTGCACCGAAAGACTAACGACAAACGGCGGAATCGCCGGAACCAGAACGGTTTGTCCGCTGGTACTGCGGATTTCATACAATGGATGGGCCGGGTTGTCGAGAATGTCATTCAACACACCCAGTATTTCCCCTGAATCTGCATCATACACGTTTTGACCGATCAGATCGCATAAAAAAATGTCGGTATCTTTTTTTTGAATATCCGCACGATTGGCGTAAAGGATTCTGTTTTTCAGAGGAATTGCTTCATCCAATGAAATGATTTCACGGAATGTCAGCAGCAAAAAACGCTTCGCTGTCCGTACCCGCTGCAGTGTGAGCGGCCGCGTGCCGTCAGACGCCAAATACACGGTATGCAGAGCCGCAACGACCTCCGGCGTATCGCACCAGTGTTCCGCCTTGAGCTCACCACGTATTCCATGGGTATTGATGATCTTTCCAATCTGCAGAAATTGCTGATAAATAGGAGCCATAGCCCTTCTCCTGTATGCATTCGTTTTGGCGTTTCAAAGAACCAATTCCAAAACTTGTAATATTATAGCATATTCGTGCGGCGAGTATTTGAATATATTGTTAACAATAAAATGGCGCCTCCTACTGAAAAATTCTGAAAATCTTGCAATTACTCTTGACAGATCAATTTTTTTCATGTATAATAATTACATAATATGTATCATATCGTATTATGCACATTTTTGAATGCGGAGGGAGGGATGACGAATGGCAGAGGTTAGAGTCAAAGAGAACGAATCGCTGGACAGCGCTCTTCGCAGATTCAAGAGACAATGTGCAAGATCCGGTGTGCTGACCGAGCTTCGCAAAAGAGAACATTACGAGAAGCCGAGCGTCAAGCGCAAAAAGAAATCTGAAGCGGCAAGAAAACGCAAGTACAAGGGTTGATGAGACGCGTTCAATGTTTATGCGGACTCAGAGAAAGACGCGTTCGAAATAATGACTAAAGAAGAATTTGTGAAAAGCGGTTTTTCTTTAAAAAAACTGTAACACTGCGGCGTACAGAATATTTTCTGTACGCCGTGTTTTTTACATAATACTATTTATAATGAGCGCTAAGCTTTATGTCTGTAAAACAGAATGGGATGTAACTGTTATAAGAGAGATTGTCCATTTTAGCTTATCGAAAGAAACAGATATATAACATTGTACCTGAATGGCAAGCTCGAATTTTTTTGAACCGTATTTGGGCTGCTCAATCTTTACACAGCCTCTGACAGTTTATAAAGGTCGTTTTATGGGCAAGAAGAACAATGCAGAGATATCCTGTGTTCTGATGAAAATCAGAGCCCGCTTTGGATACTGAATTTAAAATATCCGCCTGTGACCTGCGGGGTGTATGAATTTATGAATATCCTTTCGCTTATTTGTCGGTCGTCAGGGAGACTTATCTGTGAACCAGCGAAATGAAATGCTCATGGACTCTGGTTTCGTCGGTCAACTCGGGATGGAAGGCTGCGGCTATTTGATTGCCCTGTTGGGCCGCTACAATTTTGCGGTCGACGGTAGCAAGAATTTCAACACCATTTCCAACGGAAAGAATATAGGGAGCCCGAATAAAAACCAAAGGCAAAGAGATATCGCCGTATTTCGCCGTGGTACAAAAGCTTCCAAGCTGTCGGCCGTAACCGTTTCTGACCACTTTGATATCCATGGTTGCCAGATGCGGCTGCTCACCGCCTTCTATATGTTTTGCCAAAAGGATCATTCCCGCACAGGTTCCAAGTACCGGCATCCCCTGCTGTATCAAAGCTCGTATCGGCGCATATAATTGAATTTCACGCAGAAGCTTGCCCATGACTGTGCTTTCTCCTCCCGGTAAAATCAGACCGTCAAACGGTTTCTCAATATCTTCCCGTTTTCTGATTTCAAAATGGTCGATACCGAGGCGGTCCAGCATTGCACCATGTTCTGCAAACGCGCCCTGAAGGGCCAAAATTCCAATTTTCATTATTTTCCGCGCTCTGCCATAAGCAGTTCAATTTCTTCAGCGTTGATTCCGACCATCGCTGGTCCGAGATCTGTGGACAACTCGGCTAAGAGCTTTGCATCCCGGAAACCGGTCACTGCTTTCACAATAGCTGCTGCGCGTTTTTCAGGATTTCCGGACGCGAAAATACCGGATCCCACAAAAACGCCTTCTGCACCAAGCTGCATCATAAGAGCAGCGTCGGCAGGCGTAGCAATACCTCCGGCCGCAAAGTTTACAACGGGAAGCTTACCGTTTTTATGAACATATTCGATCAGAGAATGCGGGACCTGAAGTCGTTTGGCTTCTTCGAACAGCTCATCCTCACGCATGCTCTGTACGGCTCTTATTTCGCTTTGCATCTGCCGCATGTGGCGAACGGCTTGAACGACGTCCCCCGTGCCGGGTTCGCCTTTTGTACGGATCATGGAAGCGCCCTCACTGATACGGCGTAGCGCCTCTCCAAGATCGCGTGCTCCGCAGACAAAGGGAACACGGAATGCGTGCTTTAAAATATGATGCTTATCATCCGCCGGCGACAGCACCTCGCTTTCGTCGATATAGTCAATTTCAATAGCCTCAAGTATTTGCGCTTCAACAAAATGGCCGATTCGGCACTTGGCCATAACAGGAATGGAAACGGCCTGTTGTATACTGCGAATCATTTTTGGGTCGCTCATTCGTGAGACGCCGCCGGCGGCTCGAATATCAGCAGGAATTTTTTCCAGCGCCATGACAGCGCAGGCACCTGCTTGCTCGGCAATTTTAGCCTGTTCCGGTGTCGTCACATCCATGATAACGCCGCCCTTCAGCATTTGAGCCAGTTCTTTGTTTAATGCATATCTTTCATTTTCCATTGTGCTACAC
>DXYE01000107.1:1559-8681 GCA_019415985.1 Clostridiales bacterium | reverse complement strand
ACTGCACGCTTAGTCATTCCGACTTCATTTATAATCTCATTCAATAACATCGGATACACCTCCTTGTGATGATAGTATAAGCGTGTACGCTGCGTACAGGTCAAGAGTTTTTTTCGTATTTCTTCTAAAAATGGGCAATCCCATTAAGGGACTGCCCATTTATTCCGTTAATTATGCGATTTTTCTGCCTCTGCACATTTTCCTACATCAAATGGTGTAAGTTTGGTGTAAGGTGTACGATTTTGCCTTATTCCCAAGTCTGCAAACCCGCATAAATACTGGGTTTTTTCGACTTTTACTTGTCTAAGGGTTTCATTGTGGGGAACAATAGGACATCTCGAATGGACGCGCTGTTTGTCAAAAGCATGACCAGACGGTCTATTCCCATGCCCATACCGCCCGTAGGCGGCATACCGTATTCCAGCGCTGTGAGGAAATCATTGTCAACGTCATTGGCCTCCTCGTCACCTGCCGCCTTTAATATAGCTTGCTGCTCGAAGCGCGCTCTCTGATCGATTGGGTCATTCAATTCCGAAAAAGCATTGGCAAATTCCCGCCCTGTAATGAACAGCTCAAAGCGCTCGGTATATGCCGGATTTTCAGGTTTTCTCTTGGCAAGCGGTGATATTTCCGTTGGATGATCCATAAGAAAAGTCGGCTGAATCAGCTTGTCCTCACAATAGGTCTCAAAGAACAGATTCAGAATATCGCCTATGCCATGATGTTCCTCATATTTGATATGGTGCGTCCGGGCAAGCTCCCGTGCCTCCTCCAATGCAGATATCGTATCAAAATCAATGTCCGCATACTTTTTTACCGCCTCTTTCATGGTTATCCGCTCAAACGGCCTTTCAAGGTCGATCTCCCATTCGCCATAGCGTATGTGCAGCGTACCGAGAACCTTTCCGGCGACATGACGTATCATATCTTCTGTCAGTTCCATCATACCGTGATAATCCGTATACGCCTGATACAGCTCCAACAACGTAAATTCAGGATTGTGACGGGTATCCATACCCTCGTTGCGGAATACTCTACCAATTTCGTATACGCGATCAAAGCCCCCCACAATCAAGCGCTTCAAGTACAGCTCCAACGCTATTCGCAGATACAGATCAATATCCAACGTATTGTGGTGTGTGATAAAGGGACGGGCCGCGGCTCCTCCTGCAATGCTGTGCAGCATCGGCGTTTCCACTTCAAGGAACCGTCTCTCCTCAAGGAAGTTCCGTATTTCACGTATGATTTGTGATCGCTTTACAAATGTCTCCTTGACCTCAGGGTTTACAAGCAAATCTACATACCGTTGACGGTAACGCAGGTCCGTATCTCGGAGACCGTGATATTTTTCCGGAAGCGGCAGCAAGGATTTTGAAAGAAGTATGATGCGGGACGCATGGATGGAAATTTCACCCTTCTGCGTGCGGAAGACCACGCCCTCGACCCCCAGTATATCGCCTATATCCCATTTTTTAAAATCTGCATAGGTCTCTTCTCCAATATCATCGCGTTTGACATAGATCTGCATCCGGTCAGAGGCATCCCGTAAATCCATAAAGCTTGCCTTGCCCATAATACGGCGGCTCATCATACGACCGGCAACAGAAACCTTTTTGCCTTCCAGCGTCTCAAACGCATCGCGTATCTCCTTATGGCTGATATCTGTTTTATAATGGGTCTGCAGATAAGGATTCTTTCCCTCCAGCATCAAGGTATTTAATTTTTCCCGGCGAATTCGCAGGACCTCACTCATATCCTGCGCGGATTCCTGTATTTCCGGCCTGCGATCGTTGTCGTTCATATATTTTCATCTCCCGCGTCCGATAAAGGAGACGCGGCAGTCTCCCTTCTGAAATTATTTCCAGGCGGGAACGTCTTATCTGACGTTATCCCGCCCTTGTCTGCATAAATTATATATCTCTCTGCCGAGCTTTAAAGACATACTCTTAAACAGCGCGTATATGTCTTTACCGTATCTCGGTGATCTGTTTTCAGTTCAAAGCGGTACTATCAGTTAAACTTGGCATACCGTCTCAGCGGCTTATGGAGATAATTTTAATCTTCTTCTCACCGCTCGGTATAGAGAATACCACCGTATCTCCCGCTTTCGCTCCGATAATCGCTTTCCCGATCGGCGATTGATCCGAGATCTTGCCCTCAAGAGGATTCGCCTCAGTCGAGCCTACCAATGTATAATGCGACTCTGTCTGGCGGTCCAAATCAAGCACCGTAACCTTAGCGCCAATATTTACCGTATCAGTCTGTATTTCTTCGCCGCTGATTACCTTTACATGCTTGAGATTTTCTTCAAGCTCAGCAATCTGTGCCTCTACTTTTGCCTGTTCATTTTTTGCCTCATCATATTCACTGTTCTCCGACAGGTCTCCGAAGGAGCGGGCAATTCCGATGCTCTCAACAATTTCTCTTCGTTTTACATTTTTGAGATATTCGAGCTCTTCCTTCATTTTCTGAAGGCCTTCGTTTGTTACGGTTACAATTTTCGTTTCTGCCATTGAAAATTCATTCCTTTCTTGTCTGTCATAATCCTTTGAAAAATTTTATAACTACCGGATTATTATAAGGCTACGAACAAAACTCTTATCTTACGATTGCTCACGCAGCAGCTCTGCGGCTTTCTGTAGCTGCGTATCTTCTTCGTCCGTAATCTTATATATATTCTTTCCTTCTGTAGAAGCCGGCATATCCACCTCATAATCCGGTATAACGCCGACACCCTCATAGTTGTCAGAGTACGGCGGGTTATACATCTTGTAGGAAATTCCGATGCCGGAACCGTCCGGCAGAGTAATAATTTGCTGCATCGTCCCCTTTCCGTACGTCGTTTTTCCTACAAGAACAGCCTTTTCATAGTCCTGAAGTGCACAGGAGAACAGTTCGGCAGCGCTTGCCGTATTTTCATTGATCAACACGGCCATTGGCATATCCAGCTCGCTGGCATCGGAATACTGAACCTCCTCCTGCTCGTCGTCCTTGCCGACGATTCTTATGATCGGCCCCTCCGGCAGCAGATAATCCAGTGTTTTGACAATACCTGTCAATTCCCCTCCCGGATTGTAGCGCACATCGAAAATCAGCTTTTGGGCCCCTTCGCTGCGCAGTGCCTCGACAGCCTCTTTCACACTCTCATTGGTATTGCTGGCAAATTCCAGAATCCTGATAATGCCTATGCTGTCGTCGAACATACGGTACGTAACCGTTGTACTCTCCACTTTTTTTCTCTCAATTTTAAAATCGATGCTCTCCTCATAGGCTTCCCCACGCCGAACGGAAAATTCGGCAACCGTCCCCTCTTCTCCGACCATACGGTTCACTGCTGTCTCATACCCCAGTTCCGCCACACTCTCCTCACCGATTTTATAGATCAGATCTCCGGGCTGAACACCCGCCTCAAGTGCAGGAGAATCCGGCATAACGCTGACCACCTCAATGGCATCGTACTCCGTATTGTTGACGACATGTATCCCCACGCCGACCATGCCGCCGGCTGAACTCTGTATATATTCCTCAAATTGCTCAGCGTTCATGTAGGAAGCATATTTGTCGCCGGTACCTGCGATATATCCGAGGATTAAATAATCACCGAGCTGTTCCTCGTCAATTTCTCCCACATAGAGCTGCCGATACAGCTCATCCACATACGCAAGCTTTTCAAACGCTTGATTTTGACTGACAAACGCACGGAGCTGCGCACGGTAAGAGCCCCCCATTATCGCGTTCGTTGTCAGGAACGTCGCAAGAACTGCCAACAGCAAAAGCAGTATCGCTACGCTTAAGGGTATCTTTTTTGACATAACAAATCCCTCTGCGGCCTGTATCGACCACCCGCACTTTCTCTTTTCATTATCGTAACGTCCGATGAAACGGCAGAGCGTTCCGACAAACGGAAACCAAAGCAAAGCCGTCGCCTAACAGAAATATGCAGCTAAACAAAAACGGTTCCAATATCCTTATTCGGCACGCACAAATCCAATGGGAAGAAGCATTTTTTTTATCCAATTTTCATCCGCCTGACCTATGCCGAAGACTTCCGACGCCGACTTGATGCCTCAGCTTCCAAGATACGAAAAACAGCCCTCCGGCTCAAAAAGAAACGGACGGCCGTTTTCTCCTCTGTTATATATCTATATGTAATTTCATGCCAAAGCATGCATTACGGCTGAACGACATAACCCAAGGGGTCAACCCGCTGTCCGTTGACACGCACCTCGAAATGGCAATGGTTCCCAGTAGAACTGCCCGTGGAGCCGACCTGTGCAATCTGCTGTCCCTTCGTCACTGTCTGTCCGACACCGACAAGCAGCGCACTGTTATGCGCATAAAGCGTACTAATGCCACCGCCGTGGTCGATTACAACATAATTGCCGTAACTCCAATGAGATTCCGCAACAATGACTTTTCCGTCGTTGGCCGCATAAACAGGTGTACCGTAACCTGCCGGTATATCGATAGCACCGTGATTTTCCTGAGCACCGCTGATCGGACTGGTCCGGATGCCAAAATAGGATGTGATCTTTCGATACTGTAAATTGACCGGCCACATGAATTCACCGCCTACATACTGCGCCTGATTCTGCGCTTGTGCAGCCTGTATCTTTCTCTCGATCTCCGCTTCCATTTCAGCGATTTTCTTTTCTAAAGCCGCCTGCTTCTGCTCCCATTCAGCCTTTTCCGCTTCCGTCATCTTTGAAATGTCTTGTGCTTCTTTGACTTTCACAGATAAGGTTGTAAGAAGCTCTTCGCTTTCTTTTATTTTTGCATCGAGAACCGGCTGCTGTTCCTCCAACGTCTTCAAATGCTCCATGGTTTTCTGCTGCAGCCCTGTATTATTCTGCTGCATGACAAGAAGCTCTTCGCGCGCTGCTTCAAGCTCGTGCAGCATACGTGCATCATAATCCATCATACTTGCAACGGTATCCACACGGGTCAGCAGATCCGTAAAGCTTTCCGAATCCAGAATCAGCTCCAGATAGCTGACAAAGCTTTCGTCATAGCTTATCCGAATCCGTTCTTTCAGCGCTTCATATTTTTTATCAATATCCGCTTCCTTCTCAGCAATCTCTGCCTCATATTTTTCAAGCTGTGCGTTATATTCCTCCAGAAGCGCATTTGTCTGTGTAATCTCCTGTCTCAGCGCCTCCACTTCTTTGTCAAGCAGATTCTTTACATCCAGCGCAGCCTGCTCCTCCGCTCTCGCATTGTTGTAGGCTGACAGCGCCTGTTGATAATTTTGAGAGGCTTCTCTTCTCGTCTGTGATATCTGTGCCAGCTCATCCTCCAGTCTCTGCAGAGCCGCCTGATCCTCTTCCACGGTCGTTGCCGCTTCAACGGGAAGCTCCGTCTGCGGTACCATAAATAGCAGAAGCGATGCGCACAAAATGCTGCCCGCTGCACGCCGAATTAGTTTTCCTTTTCTGGCTGAAACATGTTTCATCCCCTGATTCCCCCCTTATAGCAAAACGATGGCTCACAGCAAAATTTAGAGTTCTTTTCATTACAGGAAAAGCCCCTACCGTTTTTGCGTACCATACCTCGGTGCGGCACAATGTAGGAATGCTTTCCCCAGACGGCCCCCTGCCGGTATTCTCCCAGCCGAAAACCGAAGATTCAAAATACAGTGCATGTCCTTCTGTATCAGACACGCATATACTTTCGAAGCGAAATACAGCTTCCGAGTATGCCGGCAAAAACACCGACGGCGACGAAACCGATCAGCGTATAGACGCTTACTGCGGAAAATTCGACAACCGTGAACATTCGATAGCTTGTCATGATTTGCTGGTATACGTAATTATACATATACCACTCAATCAGAAAGCCAATACCTGCCGAAACCAAGCCAATAAGAGCGCCTTCCAGAACAAACGGAACCGCCATAAAAAAGTTTGTCGCACCGACGTAACGCATCGCCGTAATCTCACGGCTTCTGGATTCCACAGCCAGCTTGACCGTATTGATGATAATAAAGATACTGACGATGAACAACACCGCAAGGAACCACAAAAAGACGAAGGATATACCGTTTTTGACACTTTCAATAGACTGTGCAATATCCATACGGTTTGTAACCTTGCGCACGCCGTCAATTTGTCCCAGGTTGTACACAAGCGTCGAAACGCCGTCGTTGCTTTTATATGTGATCAAAAAGGAGTCTGATAGAGGATTTTCATCCAGTTCGTCAAAGAGGTAAGCGTACTCGCCATACCTTTCCCTTTCATTTTCAAGGGCCTCCTCCTTGGTAACATGTGTGACGGATTGTATATTGTCCAGCGCGTCAATCTGTGCGCTGATTTCCGCTATCTGTTCACTTGTCGCCTCATAATCGACTGCAACAACGATTTCATTCAGCGACGCAATTTCATTGAGATTTGCGTCGATATTATACACCAAAAGTGCAAAGCTTCCCATAAGCATCAGGCACGACATCAACACCGTTACGGAGGCTATGGTCATCACACCGTTTCTCCACAGTCCTTTAATGCTCTGTCCGAAAAAATAAAAGATACTATACCTGCGCACGGAACATCCCTCCCACTCGGTCGTCGATCACCCTTCCCTCCCGCAGCGTAACCACACGCTGACGGAAATGGTCTACTATGTTTTTCTCATGGGTCACGACGATCACTGTCTTGCCTCTCTGGTTGATCTTTTTCAACAGGTTCATGATCTCCAGCTTCATTTTGGGATCGATGTTAGCCGTAGGCTCATCCGCTATAATAATCTTTGGATTGTTCGCCAAGGCCCGCGCCAGCGCGACACGCTGCTGTTCGCCTCCGGAAAGCTCTGTCGGAAAATTTTTATACTTGTCCATCAGATTGACAATACTCAAAATGGTAGGCACCCGATTTTTTATTGTTTTTGAGGACTCACCAATTACGCGCATGGCAAACGCTACGTTCTCATACACCGTCTTTTTCTCAAACAGCTTGAAATCCTGAAACACCATTCCAAGCTGCCGGCGATAATATGGTATTTTTCGATTCGGAATCTTTTCCAGATCGTAATCTCCTACAAGTAACTTTCCGCTCGTTACACGTTCCTCGCGGAGCAGAAGCTTCATTAACGTGGATTTTCCAGCGCCGGATGCTCCCACAATAAAAACGA
>DXYE01000107.1:0-1549 GCA_019415985.1 Clostridiales bacterium | reverse complement strand
CTCCATCCTCTATTGTCAGGTTGACATTCTCCAGCGCTATGGTACCGTTCGGATATATCTTTGACACATCCCTGAATTCTATCATTATTTTATGTATCCCTTCTGGTATTCCTATCGTCCTTTTGAAATTACCGTATCTGCGAACGACATAGACGTGCGTTTTGTTTTATAGAAAGATTTTCAGCTTCGGCACCGTCAGCCATGCTGAAATGCATAAAACTGCACAAAACGCTATTACGTAATCATAACAGCGTTTTGTCATACTGTATCTGTCATTTTTTATGTTGGACATGCCGATCTGTCTTCTGACAAATTCAACCGCTTATTGTTTTTGAAACATCACGCTTTTTTCAGTATAGGACTGGCAATCCTTCTTCAAAATTTTGCCGGCTTTGCCGAAAGATATCGCTTGACCATAAGCGCTACCTTGAATGTAATGGCATGCTCAAACTCACGCAAATCCAAGCCCGTCAGCTTGCGGATCTTCTCCAAGCGGTAAACCAATGTGTTTCTGTGAACAAATAGCTTGCGTGAGGTCTCCGACACATTCAGATTGTTCTCGAAGAAGCACTGAATGGTTGCCAGTGTTTCACGGTCCAAAGCCTCCAGAGAACCCTCCTTGAATACTTCGTTCATGAACATCTCGCAGAGCGTCGTGGGAAGCTGATAGATGAGGCGCCCGATCCCCAGGTTTTCATAGCTGACAATATCCTTTTCCGTATCGAATACCTTCCCAACTTCAATGGCAATCTGAGCTTCCTTATAAGAGCGCGCCAGATCCTTTATGGTCGGCACGGCTGTTCCGATACCGATCAGTACCTTTGTATAGAACTCGGAACTGATTGTATCCGCGATCTGCTTTGCGAATTTTTCCTCATCACGAATGTCATACTGCGGTTTAATCTCTTTGACCAGAACCACATCCCGTTCGCTCACATTGATCACATAGTCTTTGTTTTTATCAGGGAACATATTCTGGACAATATCAAACGGTATCGTCTCAGTTTTACCGAGGAATTTAATGAGAAAGACCATGCGCATGACATCCGTCGCAAAATGCAGTTCCTTGGACTTGATATAGATATCACTCGGCAAGATATTATCCAGAATGATATTTTTAATAAAGGAGGACTTATCGTACTTTTCGTCGTACATGTTTTTTATGTTGTTCAGCGAGATGGCCAAAACGACGGATATTTTATCTGCAAGCTTGTCCTCGCCCTCGACAAACACGATATACTCGCTTTTGGATGTACCGCAAAGCGGCCGATACGTATATCCGCCTGTAACAATGGCATCGCTCGTATAGGTAAGTTCATCTCGGATGCCCTGCCGCGTCTCACCGATTTTCACAAGCTCGCTGCAGGAAATGATAACGCCGTTTTCGTCAATGACACCGATTATGCGTTCCACTGCATCCTTCATCTGATGAATGATTCCCTGAAACAGTCTGTTTGACATCGTACGATGCCTCCTCCCTAAAATCAACAAATTTGAAATGGTGCGTACCGCACCTCTGTCGTATCTTTATCTTTGTATTATTGTACCA
>DXYE01000106.1 GCA_019415985.1 Clostridiales bacterium | reverse complement strand
ATTAAAATGAAAATGCATACGCAGATGTTTCGTCACCGAAACATCTGCATTTTGCTTGTTGGCTTCGTATAAGTCTCTTCTTTGAATATAAATATTTACCTGATTTTAATAATCCTTGAAAACCCTCTGAGTAGGTAAACTTTATTTTTTTATATGGTCCTCTTTGACGTTTGTATCATTTTTTGAGGAGACCTCTACATTGGGTGTGCTGACGGAGGCTTTGCTCTCTGCGTTTGCAGCAACATCCGCTTCGGTTTTATTCTTTTCGTCGGTAAGACCCGTAAAATCTCTTGTCTTTTTGCTGTTGAAAAACACATAATTAATAATACCGATGACTACAGCTACACAGAGAATAATGATAGAGGAAACGATCTTGTCCTCAGAAAGCATAATGGCAAGTATGCCCAGTATGCTGCATACCGCGTATAAAATTGTCACGGACTGCTTCTGGTTGAGCCCCATATCTACAAGCTTATGATGCAGATGACCGCGGTCGGCTGAAAAAGGGCTTTTGCCATGTATCACGCGACGGAGTATAGCCAGCAGTGTGTCGAAAAGAGGCAATCCGAAAATGATTATGGGGATTACGAAAGAAACGACGGCCGTAAATTTGAAAACACCCACCACAGAAACCACTGAAAGGGTATATCCGAGGAACATCGCCCCTGTATCACCCATAAAAATTTTCGCAGGGTTCGAATTGAATGGCAGAAATCCAATACAGGAGCCTACCAGAATTGCCGTAATCATCATAATTGAGGCATCTGCGTGCAGAATAGAAACAACAAGAAGAGAAGTGGCGCAGATAGCTGAAACACCGCAGGCAAGCCCATCGAGTCCATCAATTAAGTTGATTGCATTTGTCAGCCCAACGATCCATATTAGGGTAATAGGGATAGAGAACCAACCGAACTGAATATAGGTACCAAAAATATTGATATGCTCAATCACAATTCCCTGAGATATGACAATAAGGGCGGCAAGAACCTGTCCGCCCAATTTGACAAAGGGATTGAGCGAAAAAATATCATCGAGAATACCGCATATTATAATAACCAGACCGCCGAACCAAATGGTTAGAAACTGGGGCGTATAAAGGAAAAAAATCAGTGAGGTTAAAGAGAATGCGACAAAAATCGCTAGACCGCCAAGAAGAGGCATGGGCTTTTTATGCATCCGGCGTCCATCCTTAGGAATATCCACTGCCCCCAGCTTATACGCCAAAACGCGAATGATCGGCGTAGAGGCAAAGGCTATAACTGCTGCGCACAAAACAGCCAGCAGCAATTGAATATAAATATTATCCATGATTATCCTTTGTAAGCTGCCGCTTTTCTGCGGCAGACATTCCTTTCGGGTTTTAAACAAGACAACTAATCGCAAAAACCAGAATAACGTTTAAATAAGTCTGCATTGCCGCATTTTCAATAACTATGCGCACGTGTTACACGGCTGCACACCCTGTCCGGCTACAAGTATATCCATATACACTGAGGAACGGAAGGTAAAAACGCCGCCCATCTTTTCGGCATTTTTACCGCTGCCGGCACATGAAATTTCCTTGCTTCGTTTATGATCGTATGAAATTTATGACAGACGTCTAAAGCAATAATAATGTAGATTATAACCGCATGGGAGGGAAATTCATAGGAATACGGATCAAAAGCCGCGTAAATAAACGTTTTAAGAAAGCTGTAGAAAACCGACCTTTCTGTAAACCTTTGAGAGCGTGCGTCTTGCAATCCGTTCTGCTTCTTCCGCACCTTTTCGCGCCACATTTTCAAGATACGTTTTATCGGACATAAACCGCACAAACGCCTCACGAACAGGTGACAAGCCGTCCGCACAGACTTCACCGACTGCCAATTTAAAAGCGCCGTAACCGGAGCCCTCGAATTCCCTCTCGATTTCCGTATAACTTTTTCCGGTGAAGCAGGAATAGATGGACATCAAATTTCTGATACCCGGTTTGTCCTCGCTATAGGTTACAGAAGAGCCGCTGTCCGTAACAGCACGTTTGAACTTTCTAATGATATCGTCTTTTGTATCCAGTATAGCTACCCATGCGTTGGTATTTTCATCGGACTTGCTCATTTTTTTCGACGGATCCGAGAGCGACATAATTTTCGCACCGGTATCCGGCATGAAAGGCTCCGGAATGGTAAAGGTATCGCTGTAAACAGAATTGAAGCGTCCCGCAATGTCGCGTGCCAGCTCGACGTGCTGCTTCTGGTCGATGCCGACCGGCACAAGTTCTGCCTGATAGAGCAGAATATCCGCAGCCATCAGCACAGGATAGGTAAAAAGCCCGGCATTTATATTGTCTGCATGCTTCGCACTTTTATCCTTAAACTGCGTCATGCGCGACAGCTCTCCGAACATGGTATAGCAGCTCAGAATCCAGGAAAGCTCTGCGTGAGCACTGACATGGCTTTGGATAAACAATGTGATTTTTTCAGGATCAAGTCCCGCAGCCATGTATAGAGCCAGCGTTTCGAGCGTTCGGCGGCGAAGCTCTGCGGGGTTCTGTCTGACAGTTAGCGCATGCATATCAACAACGCAGAATATGCACTGAGCGTCGTCCTGCATCTGAACCCAGTTTTTAATCGCGCCGAGATAGTTGCCTATCGTAAGTGTTCCGCTTGGCTGAACGCCCGAGAATATTTTTTTGCCTTTTATATCTATATCCATATTCAAAGCTCTCTCCTTTTTCTGCCATAGAAAGCAAGCACCCCTCAGAAGCAAGCCGATACTTATATGGCAGAAACCTCTATATATATTATATATTTAATTTAAAATCATTGGGCGAGCAGTTCCTCTGCCGTTTCCGCAAGGATGCTGACGCCCTTTCGTATATCATCGTCTGAAGGCGTGGAATAATTCATACGGAAAGAAGATGACGGCGCATCTTCGTCGCAGTTGAAAGCGACACCCGGAACAACAGCCACTTTTTTTTCCACCAGTCTGGCGATAAACGTCTGAAGCGAAACAGAGGGGGGAAGGGTACCCCAAAGAAACAGGCCTCCTTCCGGACGCGTATATTTTACATCATCCGGCATGGATTTGTCAAGCTCCGATAACATCAGCTCGCATTTGCCGCGATATAGCTCGCGAATGGAGGCGACATGCGCGTCCATATTGCATTCGGTCATATAGCGAAAACACAGCATCTGGAAGAAAAGATTCGTGTGAACATCGGCGCACTGCTTTGCCACGACGATCTTCTGGATGATTGGCTCGGGGGCACAAAGAAATCCCACACGCATGCCTGCGGAGAGCACTTTTGAGAAGGAAGAACAATATATGACGATACCATCCTCATCCATGCTTTTAATTGTAGGCAGCTCTTCTCCTGAAAAACGCAGCTCGCCATACGGGTTGTCCTCAAGGATGAGCGTGTTGTAACGGCGCGCAAGTTCATATACCTGTTTTCTCTTTTCAAGAGACATGCAGGTACCCGATGGATTTTGAAAGGTGGGAATCAGGTAAAGCATTCTGACGTTCGGATATGAACGCAGAGCAGCTTCCAGCTTCTCGATGTTCAGCCCATCCCCTTCCATATCAATACCAACCAACTTTGCGCCGTTGGAACGAAAGGCGTTCAACGCGCCCACAAAACTTGGATTTTCACAGATCACCACATCTCCTCTGTTGCAGAGCACGCGGCATGAAAGATCGATTCCCTGCTGACCGCCGGTCACAATGATCGTACTGTCAAAATCGCGTCCGATACGGAATTTGTCGCGCAGCCTTGCGGCAACAGCCTCACGTAGCGGCGTATATCCTTCGGTAATTCCATATTGCAGCGCAGACGCAGCCTCCTTTTGATAGATATCCGCGGAAATTCGCGCGAGATCGTTTGCGGGAAAAGAGGCAGGGGATGGATTGCCTGCGGCAAAGGAGATGACGGTAGGGTCCGTCAGACTTTTAAAAATTTCGCGGATAGCGGATGGCTTCATATTTTTCATGTTGTCGGAGATGTGATAATTCATCATTGTAAAATTCCTTCTTTCAGATTATGGTATTATTTTTTGGCATAAAAACCCACCGACATCTGAGACGCGGCATATTTAAACTTTTCTAGCCCGTACAATTAAAAAAGTCGGCTTCAATAATTCTTTCGATAAGGAAGGGAGCTTTTCAAGCGCCCAAGACTCCGGACGGGGCTCTTCGACCTTTTCTATCACGAGTCCGGCTTCGGCCAGTGCTGTGATGATTTCACCCATAGACCGATGATATTTCACAACGCCGTCGACAAACCAAAAACTCTCACGCCGACCGCTTTGACTGTAATTCGAAAAGGTATAGGAAACCCGATTTCCGTTTTCATCCCGGTTAAAATGCCCCTGACCGCCGATGGTAGCGGTTACAATGGGATGCTCCTGTGAAAACAAAAGTCTTCCGCCCCTTTTTAGCAACGGAAAGATATCTCTGCTGAGTTGGCTGAAATTTTCTATATAGTGAAAGGCAAGAGAGCTGTATATCAGATCAAAGGATTCGTTGATACGACTGATATCGCTCATATCCATATGCAGATATTCTATTTGCGGAGCGCTGGATTCCGCTTGTGCCGCACGCAGCATTTTTTCTGAGACATCGAGGCCGACAACGCGTTCTGCGCCGCGATGTGCAAAATCGAGACAATTTGCACCGAAGCCGCAGCCAAGATCGAGCACGGCTTTGCCGCGCAGATCCGGAAGCAACTTTTTTATGGCGGGCTGCTCTAAAAGATCATTAAGACAGTCGTCCTGCCGGCGCAGTGTCCTGTATTCCGCAAAAAAGGTTTCGTTGTCATATATCGGCCCCATACGAATCCCCTTCTAAAGATATCCGTTTTTTGCTTGCCGCATAAAATATATTCAATATTTTACCACAAAATATAAGGTATTTGCAAGTGAAAATGCAAAAAAGTTGTGAAATCCTAAATCTTATCATTGAAAATTTGGGAAAAGTATGTTATACTGTGTGCCGGCAGCATTGTAAAGGAATAGAATATGGAACATCTTTGATCTTAAAGATATATATCTTGTTAGTATATTCACTTTTGCCTGAGATGTTTTGGGCCTTGCCCCCAAAATCAGCCGCAGCTCTGCATGAAAGGTGGTTTTGATTGTTTATATGGCGAATACAGACGAAACCAGTATAAAACTCAGCGAGATTATCGGAGAATTTGCACTTGAATCGCTTTATATGCCGCAGTTGGCGGAAAACATTCGTGTTGTACGCAGTGATTTGAACCGTCCGGGACTTCCCCTCATCGGTTATTTTGATCATTTTGAGCCTGAAAGAATTCAACTTATCGGAAACGTAGAATATAAATATCTGCAATCGCTGTCTGAAGAGCTTCGGGAACAGAGCATCTATCGTTTTATGGAAAAAAAACCGGTTGCGGTTATCCTCTCTTCATCGCTGATTCCGTTTGACGGTATTTTGAAAGCTGCGGAAAAATTCAGCGTACCGGTATTGCGCACCTCACTTCTAACTTCGGAATTTATGGCGGCGTTGATCGCATTTCTTAACGTAGCGCTGGCTCCGTGCATTACGCGTCACGGTGTGTTGGTCGAGGTTTACGGAGAGGGAATACTGATTCTTGGAGACAGCGGCGTCGGTAAAAGCGAAACGGCCATAGAGCTGGTAAAGAGAGGACACCGTCTAATTGCCGACGATGCTGTGGAAATTAAAAAGGTTTCCGCCAAAACCTTGGTTGGTACAGCGCCTGAAATTATTCGGTATTTTGTGGAGCTGCGCGGCATTGGCATCGTGGATGTACGACGTATTTTCGGAATGGGCGCTGTCAAGGAAACGGAAAAAATAGACCTTATTATCAATCTGGAACCCTGGGTGCAGGGGAAAATGTATGACAGGATGGGCTTAGAGCAGGAAACGACAGACATTATGGGGCTGCAGATTCCCACCACAACCATTCCGGTAAAGCCCGGGAGAAATCTTGCTATTATTCTTGAAATAGCTGCAATGAACAATCGTCAGAAAAAAATGGGCTATAACACCGCAGAAGAATTCAATAAGCGCCTTATGGGAGAGCTTGGCATTAAGGAATCCTGATGCTGGCAGCGAAATTTTATATTCTCTATAAATTTGATTGAGTCTGTCTAAAATTTAAAACGCCAAAGGAACGGGAAGTTGCCCGGAAAGATAAATAACATAACAATGAAATTTTAAGGAAAGTGATCTCGGAAGCATTTCCGAGGAAAAGGGAGGAATTTTCATGTATTATATCGGTATTGACTTGGGAGGAACAAATATAGCGGCAGGTATTGTCGACAATCAGTTCAGAATCGTCAAAAAGGGAAGCACACCGACAATGCCGGAGCGCAGTGCTGAAGAGATTGTAAAGGATATGGCATCTTTATGCCTCCAGCTGCTCCGTGAGGCGGATCTCACCGCAAAGGACATTGCATATATCGGAATCGCAACGCCGGGGGTGGCGAACCGAGACGACGGCGTTGTGGAATATTGCTGCAATCTGCCGTTCCGCAATTTTCCGATAGCAGAGGTGCTGAAAAAATATATTGATGTAGATAAAGTTTTAATTGAAAATGATGCAAACGCAGCCGCAAAAGGCGAGGCGGTTGCAGGAGCTGCAAAAGGATATGCGAATTCCGTCATGATCACGCTGGGTACAGGTGTCGGAGGCGGAATCATTATTGATCATAAAGTGTATTCGGGCTTTAATTATGCGGGGGCCGAGCTTGGTCATATCGTAATCGAACACAACGGCGTTCCCTGTAGCTGCGGCCGAAAAGGGTGCTGGGAATCCTATAGCTCTGCGACGGCTCTGATCCGCATGACAAAGGAAAAAATGCTTGAGGAAAAGGACAGCCTCATGCATCAGATGGTGGAAGGAGATATTGAGAAGACCAGCGGTAAAACCGCGTTTGCGGCCGCTCGTGAGGGTGACCGTGCGGCGCAGGAGGTTGTAGACAAGTACCTTTCCTATCTGGCATGCGGCATCGGCAATATCATCAATATTTTTCAGCCAGAGGTACTGTGTATCGGGGGCGGAATTTCCAATGAAAAAGAAAATCTGTTAAATCCGCTTCGCGAACTTGTCGCACATGAACAGTACGCGCGCGAGGATATGAAGCGCACAGAACTGCGGATTGCTACGCTCCGCAACGATGCGGGTATCATCGGCGCCGCGGTTCTAGGTCTATAAATTGTGTCGGGGCAAAGCGCGGTTTGTCAATTTCAGGCCGCGTTTTGCTCTATTGTTTTTGAAGGCGATATCTTTATGCATCAAATCTGAATTTTACCGATATGCCTGGGGAAAGTCTCTGATGCTAAACAAATATGCTTATTACTGCAATTAAAATTCTGCAGCGTGAAATCTGCAACGGATTCGGGTGTACAGATGGAGTTGGCGCAGCGAGAACCCTGTGCTTTTCATTCACACTTATACCATGCAATTATTCTACATATTCAATATTGGAGAAATGAGTATCGGCCGAATTTGGTTCGCGGATTCCTTAGAAATCAAAGATACCGATGAAATTTAAGGCGTTTACCAGATCCGTAACAATATTTCTTACAAGCAAATGACCAGAAATTTGTGGAAGCCGTATTACACACTCAGAAACAACATTGCCACGGTTCCGCAAAATAACGATATATTCCTTAGGGGATCTGCAATGTCCCCTTTATATGAGTTTTTCGATAGATTCATTGCAAAATTTAAAATATAGTCAAGAATCATGAAACGGGGGCTGAAATGGGACTTTCTTATAAAATATTACTGAAAACCAATAATTGGTTTCCCAAAATTGTTCATCCGTTGAATTTGGAGAACGCCGGAGCTGAAACCTTTGCACAATGGCAGTATATCAAAGGCTATGATACGATTCGTCTGTATATGGACCGCTTTACGACTGAGGAAATGTTTTCGGGCAAGGATGTGCTGGATATGGGATGCGCCGCGGGAGGTAAAAGTATGTATTTTATCTCGCTCGGGGCAAAATCGGTGACTGGTGTCGATATTGTCGAACATTATGAGGAAAAGGCCAATCGCATGGCTGAATCCCTGGGCATGCAGGACCGATTTACCTTTGTCTGTGCATCCGCATATGCGCTTCCGATGGCAGATAGCAGTTTTGATACCATCATCATGAACGACTTTATGGAGCATGTGGACAAGCCGGACGCTGCGCTGAGGGAAGCCATGAGATTGGTCAAGCCGGGCGGAAGGATTTATATCAATTTTCCTCCCTATTATCATCCTACAGGAGCGCATCTCAGCGATGCGATCAATATTCCGTGGGTTCAACTGTTCTATAATGAACAGGCACTTATCAGGGCTTACAAACATCTTATCGCCGGTGTTCCCGATGAACAGGAACGGCTGACACTTCGTTTTTATACCGATGAGAATGGTATAGAACATATGGGATATATTAATAAAATGACGCTAAAAAGATTTAAAAATATGCTTAAGAATCTGAATTTGAAGCCATGTTACTATAAAGAAATCCCGCTGCGGCCTTATTTTACACCGCTTGCAAAAATACCAAAAATCAAGGAGCTATTTGTAAAAATGGCGATATGCGTTCTTGAAAAAGGTTGAATATATGCTTTCACTGTTTGTACAGGAACCGAAAAAGTTCCGTGCAAAGAAAAAATGTGACTCCTTTGATCAATGAATCGAGGTAAAACAGTATAATCAGTTTATTTGGTATCTTGGATCTGTCTTTATA
>DXYE01000105.1 GCA_019415985.1 Clostridiales bacterium | reverse complement strand
GGCGACGGTACGGTCGGTGCGAACAAGAACTCCATAAAGATCATCGGTGACCACACTGATAAATATATTCAGGCGTATTTCCAGTACGATTCCAAGAAGACGGGCGGCGTGACCATCTCGCACCTTCGCTTCGGCGACAGCCCGATCAAAAGCTCCTACTACATCACCAAGGCGGACTTCGTCGCCTGCCACAATCCGTCCTACATGATCAAGGGCTACAAGATCGTCAACGACGTCAAACCCGGCGGCACCTTCCTGCTCAACTGCCAGTGGACGCCTGAAGAGGTCGAACGGCACATGCCTGCCGAGGCAAAGCGCTACATTGCGGAAAACAACATCCAGTTCTACATCGTCAACGCCATCGACAAAGCGCGTGAAATCGGCATGGGTAAGCGTACCAACACGATTCTGCAATCCGCGTTCTTCGCACTCGCCAACATTATGCCCATTGACAAGGCCGTCGAATACATGAAGTACATGGCGAAGAAATCGTACCTGAAAAAGGGCGAAGCCGTCGTGGAAATGAACTATAAGGCGATCGACGCGGGCGTTGACGCCATTGTCAAGGTCGAGGTACCGGAAAGCTGGAAGTCCGCGCAGATTGTATGCGACGGCGACAAGGTCGAGGGAGACCGTCCGGAGCTCGTCAAATTTGTGGAAAACATCCTCATCCCTGTATCCAAGATGAACGGTGATTCCCTGCCGGTTTCCGCTTTCCTCGATCACGTGGACGGTACCTTCCCGCAGGGCGCGGCAGCGTATGAAAAGCGCGGCGTCGCCGTGGATGTTCCGGAATGGATTCCGGAAAACTGCATCCAGTGCAACCAGTGCTCCTATGTATGTCCGCACGCGACCATCCGTCCGTTCGCCATGGACGAAAAGGAAGCGGCGGCCGCCCCTGCCTCCACGAAGTTCACTGCCAAGATGATCGGCAAGGGCTGCGAAAACTATCGCTTTTCCATTGCCGTAAGTCCGCTCGACTGCATGGGCTGCGCGCTGTGCGTCAACGTCTGTCCGACAAAGCCCGAGAAGCGCGCGCTCAAGATGGTGCCGCAGGAAAGCCAGTCGGCGCAGCAGGAGGCGTTCGATTACGCTGTCAAGAATGTGACAAAGAAGCAGACGCCGTTTGCCGACACATCCGTAAAGGGCAGCCAGTTCAACCAGCCGCTGCTCGAGTTCTCTGGTTCCTGCGCAGGCTGTGCGGAAACCTCCTATGCACGTCTGATCACGCAGCTCTTCGGTGAAAGAATGTACATTTCCAACGCAACGGGCTGCTCCTCTATCTGGGGCGGAAGTGCGCCTGCAACGCCTTATACGGTGAGCCGCGAAAACGGCCGCGGTCCGGCATGGGCAAACTCCCTCTTTGAGGACAATGCGGAGCACGGCTTCGGCATGTATCTCGGTCAGAAGGCGCTGCGCGAGCGTTACATCCGCAAGGTGCGCGATTTGCTTGAGCGCTATAAAGAGATGAATGTCGAAAAGGTGTGGACCGACTGCCTGGAAGGCTATCTCAATACACTCGACGACGCAAAGGCAAACGAGGCTGCAACGGCGCACATGATCAAGATGCTCTCCGAGGACGTTGCGCGCGGTACCTGCGAGACGGTTCCCGCAGAGCGCGAGATCCTAGAAGGAAAGGATTATCTGGCCAAGAAGTCCGTCTGGATCTTCGGCGGCGACGGTTGGGCCTATGACATCGGATTCGGCGGACTGGATCATGTCATCGCGTCCGGCGAGGACGTCAACATCATGGTCTTTGACACCGAGGTATACTCCAATACCGGCGGACAGGCGTCGAAGGCCTCGAACCTCGGCCAGGTGGCGCAGTTCGCGGCGGCCGGCAAGGCGATCGGCAAAAAGGATCTTGCGCAAATTGCAATGTCCTACGGCTATGTTTACGTAGCACAGATCGCCATGGGCGCAGATATGAATCAGACCATAAAGGCGTTGGCTGAGGCCGAGGCATATCCGGGTCCGTCCATTGTCATCGGCTATGCGCCGTGTGAAATGCACGGTGTAAAGGGCGGTATGTCAAACTGTCAGAGTGAAATGAAGAAGGCCGTCGAGGCCGGGTACTGGCAGCTCTTCCGCTATAATCCTGCACTGAGAGCCGAAGGAAAGAATCCTTTCACGCTCGACAGCAAGGAGCCGACTGCAAATTACATCGACTTTATCAAGAGCGAAACCAGGTACAGTCGTCTTGCCCAGCAGTTCCCCGACAGAGCTGCCGAGCTGTTTGCCGAAGCAGAAAAGAATGCGAAGGCAAAATACGAAAGATTGACAAAACTGGGTAAACTTTACGAATAAAGATTGATCTGAGAAAAGAATAGATCCAGCCGGACGTTCAGATACTAAGAACACAAAGAGCGGCCGGAGCGTTAAACTTCTGTTTGTCGCTCCGGCCGCCTTAATCCTTTAAACGAAGAATATATGTTCCGTTTTGCGTTTTTTCACAAAACCAAAACAGCAAAATTTTGAAAGGAGCGGTCATAACCATGTTTTATAAAGCCTTGTGCTATGTCAGCATCGCGCTGGCAGCAGTCACATCGTTCCTTCTGAGCGGCACATTGGGCTGATAAATGCCGATTGCATTTGCTCAGGTACTGATAATAGAAGTTCTTCGGCCGACTGAGGTTTTTCAGTCGGCCGAAATTTATGATGCGCTTTACGCTGATCGTTTTATTTTTTTCTGTATTGCTCTTACATTTATGCAGAATATAATGATGTTTTATCCGAAAAAATGCATCCAACTCATCCTCCTGACATTCGTTAAAGCCCGACGCGATAGCATACAGCCGGTCGCCGCGGGACGCCCATTCATTTTTGTATCCGATTCCCGTTCTCCTCTGCCGTGGGTTCCCGTACTGTACTGTCCGATGAAGCTCCGTCAGCCAAAGCATCTGGTGTTGATACAGAGGCCTCCTGCCCAGCAGGGTCAGATGCCGTTTTCTCCTCTGCCGAAATTTTGATTTCCTGTCCGATTTGCAGATTGTCAGGGGTCTCTATGCCGTTGTCCGCAACAAGCTGCTCCACTGTCGTTCCGTACAGCCCGGCAATATCCCACAGCGTATCGCCGGACTGTACAATATGTACGCCTGCATCTGTTTCGTCTGCCTGCGGACCAGACAGACCGATACCATTACCCAACTGTTTCTTCCCGACAATATCGCCATCGGATAGATCCGCTATGCCGGAATACCGGCCCCACACGGCGGTAAAAGTGCAGTCGCCGCCTGCTTCCATGATAATGGTAAAAGCTTGAGCATTCTTTGTGATCGGATCGGTATAGTATGTCCTTTCACCTGCCCGGATTACGCAGTATCCGGTAGAAGCGCCGCCCGCTGCCGTAAGCTTGACAGTATAGCTTTGATCGTCTTCCAGTTGATACACGCCCTCTGTTGGGTTCACTTCCTCTCCGTCCGGGTCGGTTACGGAAATCTCCAGAGAATAGGTCGTTGTCCGGATAACATTCCCTGTGTTGGCAATACCGGCCGAAAACCTAGCATATACCGCTACGGAATAGTACAGCAGCGCCAAGGCCAGCGCCAGCATTTTCCGCACGGTTTTCTTAAGCCCTGCCGCTGCAGCGAGCTTCTCTTTATAATGAAGCGCCACTCCTGTCACCTCCGGATGTATTTTTCTCTGCTTCGTTTTCTGTCCGTCCGCCGCCCGTCATCTGTGAACGCAACCGATTCAGTTCTTCTTTCATCTGCTGTGTTTCCCGGCGCCGTGCCTCCACCTCTGCCCTTTGCGCCGCAAGCTCCGCCTGCTGCTCCGCCCTATACTGCCGGGCCAGCCGGAAAAATTTGACTGCCTGCAAAGCAATTAAGAAAAGAAAGGGAATGAGAATAATGCTGAAATACCCGGCGGGAGTACGGAGAAATTCAAAGAAATACCCCATCTTCGGCAGCCGGAATTGATATTTCCCTATCACATTGCTGAACGGCACCGGGTAGACATCGTCCACACCGGTAGTCGTGCCGTAGGTTGTGAACGCCGGTTCTCCCTCATAGGTGACGATTTCACGGATTTTGTGTGTGACAACCGAGCCATAACTGGCTGGATCAATGGATTTGAAGGTGATAATATCCCCCACCTCCAGTGTTTCCGGATCTACTTTTTTGCTGATTTCCAAATCGCCCACCGAAAAAATGTCGTTCATGGAATCCGACAGGACTATATTCGGTTTGTATCCAAAAAAATCCGCGTCTTTTCCAACGGTACTGACCGAAATGACGGTAAAGATCATGACAGAGAAGGTAAAAAGCATAACAAGCGCCGTCACAATTTTTCCTGCTATATTGAGTACTTTCTTCATGCAGTTAAATGAGCCTCCTCACTTTCCCTCTTTCGAAATCAAAAGGCACAAACAGCCGTTTATGCCCCTTGATTCCCGTCCGTCCCTGTATCCATAGGAGGGACGGGCGCGAAATTTTACGAGAAAAAGGGTTACGCTTCCTGGATCAGCCAGTAGTCGCCGTTACCGGTGATGGTGCAGTTGGCTGCCACCCGAGTGGGCTGCGACGGAGAGAATTCCTTGGAAACCAGAATCTGTCCGCCGTTGACCGCGCCGTAAGCCTGCCCGTTGATATAGGCGAAGGTAACGTTTTCCACCACGATCGTGCCGCCGTCAGCGTAGAGCACGATGCTTTCGGCGCCGCTCGAGCCGACAGAGCCGCCGTTGATGATGACGGTACCGCCGTTGGTGGCGGTCACGGCATGGCCCTGATATCCGGATGAATTGAAGGAACCATCGTTGATGACAACGGTGCCGCCGTTGGTGGCGGTAGTCTGCGGCTTACCACTTCCGCTTTCCCCGTATTTGCCGCCGTTGACGGTCAGAATGCTACCATCGCCGTCCGCTGTCAGCTGGCCGAGGTTATAGTTCAGGCCACTCATTGCTTCGGCGTTAACGGTCAGAGATCCGCCATCCGTTACGATCGCATCCGCTGCGGAGGTGGGTGTGACGGAGTAAATTGAGTTCGCGCCCATATTCAGGGTGACATCGCCGGTGACATCCAGAGCATTACGTACCCCGCTCAGGTGATTGTCCAGGGTGACATCCACGGGAACACCGGGGTTCTGAAGAGCTTCTTTCAAGCTGTCGATATCGGAAACCGTCGTAATCACCGGGTACTTGGCATCCTTGTCATAGTCCTTGCTGCCGAACGCATCCTTCTCACTCTCACTGGTATACTGAGTGGCATTCAGTACAATATCAAAGGTGGAACCGATAGAGGTGGCCTGATATTCGTTGCCCGCGTCCTCCTGCATATGTAAGGCGATTATGGCAAAGTCCGCTTCACCCGCTTCCAGATGTCCGTTTGCCATGCCGCCGGCTTTCGCCTGCTCCATAAGTTCAGACAGCGTACCGAGCCTGACGTAATTTTCAGCATCTTCCTGTATTGCCGCAAAGCTCTCAGGCAGGCCCTCGGCAGCGTTACCGTTCTGATAATAATACACGTCGATCACTTCGGCCAGGTCCGACGCACCATGGGCGATAATATCCAACTGATACTTCAGCGCCAGGGTGCCTTCGTTGCCGATCTTCACAGCTGCAATGTCGGTGTAACCCGGCTCCCACAAATCATAATTGAAAATGGGCTCTTCACCGACCTCTACATACCCGCCGGCAGCGCCGTCCCATTCGGCCAGCGATACATTCAGTGTGCCGGCCTGGATTTTATTATCCTTATTGGTGACGTTATCCGTAAACCAGGCGAACGTCGTCCCGATCAGCAGTGAGCAGCAGACCAGGAGCGCCAGCCCACTGGCCAGCAGAGATTTCTTGGTGCTTTTCATGTATTCGTCCTCCTTTAAAGTTTAAATATTGATAAACATTTGAGCAAACAGCACAGCTTACTCAAATGCTTTATCCGGATTGTTTTTGGACTGCACCGCTTCGGCTGTCATGTCAAAGGTGATCCCGGCGGTTTGATATTCGCTGCCTGCGGACGCGTCCATTTTCACCACTGCCGTCAGCGTCCGGGTTTCTCCCACAGACAGGGGCGTACCGCTGATACAGGCGGCGTTCTCATTGAAATCTTTTGCTTTGCCGGTGAAAAGCAGGGTTCTGCCATCGTAAATGGAAAAGGTCAGCGCCTCCTGTAAAGCGCCCTCCACATTTTCCAGATACAGGCGGACATAGACATCGGCCGAGCCTTTGTTTTCCACCGTGAAGTCTCGTGCAAGACTGCGTCCCGGCTCAATGTTCATATCCGATCCGTCGAACACGGTCTTACCGCCGTTAAGCTCGATTTTTACTCTGCCGGTTAAGAACAGATTGTCCTCCACCGATACAAAGGAGGTGATCAGCGCATAGGTCGTCAGCGCCAGCATACAGAACAGCACGAAAATGGCAATCATGCTGAATATGGCCTTTTTTTTCGTCTGGCTGAGATAATTATTCATACCGCTCCTCCTTTCCGTGCCGTGTAAACAGCAAAAGCAGGATCAGCAGTAGGGAAATAGTCGCCGCGAACCAGAGAACAAGGTCTGCCGCGTCGCCGGTCTGCGGCGAGTCCAGCCTGCCTTCGTCCTTGACATACCACTTAAAATCTGCTTTCAGCATGATCTCCTGATACTCATTCCCTACCGAGGTGTCGAGAGACAAGTCTATTTGATAGTAGACTGTAGTCTCCCCCCGGGTATTCGCGGCAACCTCTACAGCAAATTCTTTGCCGTCTATTTCGGAAAAAGGCGCATCGCACAGAACTTCGCCGGTTTCCATTTGGGTCACCTTGATATGCAGAACCTCTCCCAGGGCTTTGGTCTGCTCGGCTATATTCGCCTGAAAAAACACATCGATATCCGTGCTATGATATGCCCTGACACAAAAATACCTGGTTTCCACGTCGCCGGGTAACATATTGCGGACATCAAATTCTCTGTTGATTTCCGGCTTACCCGTATAAAGCTCCAGCTTTGCAGCTTTGGGCATTGTGAGCGTAGAACTCCCGCTTTCAGCTTCTTTTTGATGACCGGCACTGCCCGCTGCCTCTGCAGCCTCGCTTTCGTCTATTTGAGCAGCTTCCTTTTCTCTCTCCCAGGCGCCAAGCTTTTCACCTGAAGGGAGCTCCGGTTTTTCGCAGATCAGGTTGTCCGGTACGGTTACGGTAGATTGTGTCGGAGCGAAAAAGTACAGATAAATATATCGGCTTGCCAGGCCGCCTGCGCTGACCGTCAGTAGGACGGCCAAAACAATGACAGCAATTTTCAGCCGCTTTTGCTTCTGGCCTGTCTGTTCCCTGCTTATCCATAACTTCATCGTTATGACCATTCCTTTCTGCGGCGATGCAATGTTTTGCCCGGTTTCCATAGAAAATGCGCGCCTTCCGTTCGGCACGTCAGGCACAAAACCTGCGTTTGAAGGATTGATCTTTCAAGTCTCCTCATTTTCCCCGCTTTTTTATCAGCACCTGGCGACATGATGTCGATTATGTCGCCAACAGACGCAATAATTTTCTATTTATTTCCTTTATTATTATATCATGCCAGCCGATTTTTTCAATACATTTCGTAAAAAAAATTTTAAATGATCTCAAATAAGTAAACCGGATGTCCCTATATTTTCCTCCGGCTGCTTTTTCACGCTTTTTTCATTATCGTATGGATCTCTCTACGTCTTTTTACAATACCAAAGACCTATTCCCCGTCCCCATTTTGTTTTTTGGCGACATAATCGACATTATGTCATCAACAGCTTTTTTTCTATCCGTTCGAGCCGAAGCCTATACTCGCAGCCTGTTTCAACGGTATAAATCCGAGTGGTATCGATACTGCTGTGACCTAACAAATCGGCCAAACGGACGATATCCTTTTCCACGCTGTAAAACGTCCTGGCAAACAAATGCCGCAGATTGTGAGGAAACACCTTGTTTTTGGAAACCCCTGCCCGTTCACACAAGGCTTTCATATCACGCCAGATGTTCCGCCGATTTAACGGTTTTCCGTTCCTTGTCACAAAGATTGCTCCGGCTGTGATGCCGGATTTTTTTATATACGGCTTCAACAATTTTTGTATCGCTGTGGGGATGAAAATGATCCGTGTCTTATTCTTGCAGTTTACCACGGCTTTGCCCCTCCGCACCGCTTCTACTGTAATATACGGCAGCTCGGAAACCCGAATTCCTGTTCCGCAGATGGTTTGTATCACCAGCGAAAGCCGGGTATTTCCGGCAGCCTTCACCAGTCGGTGCAGCTCCGGCTTTGTCAGCTCCTTGTCCTCACTGCAGAAAATCTGCCGCTGGATTTTCATTAGCCGGACACAGCAGTCCGATTGTCCGACGAATCGCAGAAAGCCGTTCAGTGCAATTAACATGGAGTTCACACTGACCGGAGCATACTGCGCTGTCAGGTGTTCCTTGAATGCAATGGTTTCCTCCTTGCAAAGTGTGCGATCTCCTAAAAATGAAAGGAAACATCGCACATCCCGCAGATATTTTTCTATGGATGCCGCACTTTTTTCTTCTGTTATCAGATGCCGTTCAAAGGCTGAAAGTCTTTCTTTCATTGTTCATTCCTCCGAATTCCATTTGTGAATTTCCATATATAATTGTACTATATTTTCCGGTTTGTAAAAATGTCCCCGCTCAAATGGTCGAACGCGGCTCATAGGATCCCATTTTTGCCCTGAGCCATGTGATCCCGGCTGATCCATTGCGCCTATCTCGCTTGAAAAATAAAAAAAGGTAATATCCTGTTTATAGAATACCACCTTTTATCC
>DXYE01000104.1 GCA_019415985.1 Clostridiales bacterium | reverse complement strand
ATATAATTATTTTCTGGGTAATTGTTCTTTTGCAAATCAATTACCCTTGTGAAAAGTATGGAATCTATTTATGTGGCTTGTCTCATTCCGTCGGTTTCTGCATGAGCACAATTGAAGGTGAAAATTATGCGCAAGCTGAGTCCAAAAACAAAGAACGCACTTGAAATAGCGGGAAACTTTATTTCCTCCTTTATTACGGCCATAGTCGCAATGGTTGCGGTTGTATTTGTTTTGATAAAGATCCTTGGCTGGCATACGTTTTCTATTGACAGCGGTAGCATGGCGCCTTTGTATCCGGTCGATGCGTTGGTGATTGTACAAAACATTTCTCCAGAGGAGATCAGAACGGGTGACGTCATTACATATGTGCTGAATGAAGACGGAGTATTGGTTACGCACCGTGTCATCGGAATCGATTCCGTAAACCGCACGTTTATCACGAAAGGCGACGCCAACAATAACGAAGACTCGCCCGTATTGTGGGATAACGTAGTGGGAAAGGTTTTTCTCGGTATTCCCGCCATTGGAAAGCCGATGCGTTTTCTGACGAATGCGGAGAACCGTCCGATCGTCATTGCGTTGATTGTCGGTCTATTTGTCATTTCATTTATATGGGATTTGACGGTTCGGAAAAAGCGAAAACGTGCTGGTGACATGAGGTCTGAAGAGCCGCATACGGCCGGTAATGTGGAAAGCAAGGACGGGATGTTGAAATATATGGAAAAAAACGACAGTGATAAGAGTACGGCCGAGTCCTCGTCAGACGGTTCACGGCAGTAGACATTCAAATTTGGTTTTTTATATTGTGGTGCGTCTGATAATACCGGCGCATCCACCGTATGAAAATATATATTTTAAAGTAAAAATTTTACAGAAAGGAAAAATGATATGAGAAAAAGCCCAAAATTGCTGTTCACTTGCCTGATGCTCGTTGTGATCGCAGTGGTCACCGTTGCACCAACACTCTCTTGGCTTTCGTCAACCAGTCAGCCTGTTGTGAACACCTTTGCCGGCGGCGCAATCTCTATCAAACTGGATGAGGCGCTGGTGGATACATCTGGAAAGGCGATTGAGGGAGAAGGTGCACAGCGCGTCACGGCCAACACATACAAGTATGTTGCCGGTGCCGTGTTGGACAAGGATCCCACCCCTACGGTGCTGAAGGGCAGTGAGGAATGTTATGTGTTCCTTTGTGTGGAAAACGGTCTGACCGATAAATTCACCATGAACTATGACACTCAATCGTGGCTGAAGGTCGCTGAGGCGGACGGAAAAGCCGTTTATGTTTACAGCACAAAGGTGGATGCTTCAAGTTCGGATACCGATCTTGCACTGCAGCCGATTTTCACAACGGTAAGCGTTTCAAATGAGCTGACGGCTGAGGATATCGAAGAACTTGGTGAAAGAAAGCTCTCTGTGACGGCGTATGCCGTACAGACGCAGGGCCTAACAGCACAGGCTGCCATTGATCTCGCTGTGGATCAATTTCTGCCGGACGGTACAGCAGCAGATTATCCAGATATAGGTTGATGCGAATGCAAATCTGAAAGAAGGAGGTATTTTGCATGACTCAAAGCAGAGGTTGGGCCTTTGCCTGCAAACAGCTTTTTCTGCTTTCGCTATGTGCCTGTCTGATATTCGGACTTTTTTCACGGCCGGTAAAAAGTACCGCTTCCTATATTACCTCTCTTTCAGCAACCTGTGTGAACACCTTTACGGGAGAAGAATCTACTGAACCATCCGTTCCTACGACTGACCCGGACGTTTCAACTGAGCCTGATGTCCCGGAAAGTCCGCAGACCGGCGATAACAGTCATTTTAAATGGTACATACTCGGTATGTTTTTCAGTCTTGCAGGACTTGCGGTAACTTGGAAGTTAAGACGTAATGAGATTAAGAAGTAAATTGTAGAAAATTGAAAGAGGGAAAAATGAATCTTAGCAAAAAGAACATTTTGATTACCGGTCTTGTGATAACGCTTGCGGGCACTATGTTTGTTGGCGGCGGTACGCTTGCCTCTCTGCAAAGCAGCACCGGCGATGTGGTCAACGAATTCAATGCGAATCAGGTTACGGTAGAACTTACTGAAACCACCGGCGGTAATTATGAAATCATCCCGGGTACCTCGCAAACAAAGGATCCAACCGTTACAGTGGATAACTCAATTGATGCCTATGTTTTTGTCAGAGTAAATGACACCACAGACGGTTTGGTCACATATGAGATTGAGAGCGGCTGGACCCTTCTTGACGGGTATACCAATGTTTATTACCGTGAGGTGACGGCCGACGCTGCAAACAAGGAGTTCGCCGTTCTTGAAGGCAATACCGTTTCCTACGATGCTTCGTTAGAAAACAAAGATATGTTGGATGCCGGCGGCAACCTGAAGGAGGGGCTGGCCCTAACCTTTGCCGCGTCCGCCATCCAGAAGGACGGCTTTACAACCGCTTTGGATGCGTGGAAACAGATTCCTGCTGTTGTATCGACGTCGGACGAGCTTCTCTCGGCAATCTCTGCGGCCGAGCAGGGAGAAACCATTAAGCTCAGCCAGAGCATCGTTTTGAATGACATTGTCTATGTGGGGACTGGGGATTTCGTTCTTGATCTTGACGGCCATACGCTGGAAATGACAAGCTTTTGTGTTGAAAATCCGACTTTTGATCAGTCAAATATAAATTTGATTATAAAAAACGGAGTTTTTCAGAATACCACGGCACATGAGGAATATCCGCTCGTATCTATATACGCCGATGAAAACTGTCCCACAAATGAACGTTTTGAGAATGTTACGATTATTGCGGCTGACAGCGATGACCGCGCTGTTGAGGTGATCAATGGTGGCGCTGCCGTAGCTTTTGATAACTGCAATGTAACTGGTGCGATTTACATCACCGACGCACAAGCGGAATTCAACGGCGGAACGTATAACGCGAGAGAAAACGACGATGTTTGCATCTACGCGAATAAGGGCGTCACAATCAACGCGGGTACTTTCACCGCAAATGGCGTAAGTCAAAAGCTTTTCCAGGTGGATGGTAACAAATCGGATCGTTTTATAATCAATGGAGGAACGTTTATTTATGGCGCCGAGTATGCTATCTACACGTTAGGCACCAGACCGGCAAGTTTCGTTGATATTAATGGTGGTATCTTTAACGACACGGCTCATACCGATCTCACGCTCAATGACATTGCAGTTCTCAGAGGATAAGAAAGGATGTGATAATTTATGGCACAAAGTAAAAAAAGAGGGCGTATGCCCGCCGTGCTTGCGGTCGCACTCGCATCGGCTATGCTTGTTGGCGGTGGAACCTTTGCCTATCTGCAAAGTAGCACCGGCGATGTGGTCAACGAATTCAATGCGAATCAGGTTACGGTAGAACTTACTGAAACCACCGGCGGTAATTATGAAATCATCCCGGGTACCTCGCAAACAAAGGATCCAACCGTTACAGTGGATAACTCAATTGATGCCTATGTTTTTGTCAGAGTAAATGACACCACAGACGGTTTGGTCACATATGAGATTGAGAGCGGCTGGACCCTTCTTGACGGGTATACCAATGTTTATTACCGTGAGGTGACGGCCGACGCTGCAAACAAGGAGTTCGCCGTTCTTGAAGGCAATACCGTTTCCTACGACGCTTCGTTGGAAAACAGCGATATGCTTGACGCCTATGGTAATCTCAAGGACGGAATTGATCTCGCCTTTAAGGCGTATGCCATCCAGAAACAGCCGTTTGACGGTAATATGGTTCTTGCTTACGGATACGCTTCAGGCACAGCCGTGGCTACCTCTGACGATATCCAACAGGCGATCGACGACGCAAATGCGGCCGGAGAGCCTGCGGCCGTGGTGCTGACTGAGGATATAAATCTGGATTCCGCAGTTACTCTTAAAGCCGAGAATGGGATTACCATTGCCGGCGACGGGATTACGGTTACAGGAAGCCCCATTCATCTTGCGTCTTCAGGCAATGTGATGATTTCCGGTGTTAATTTCAGCAATGGCAACAATGGCAATGAATCCGCAATTTATGTGACAAATAAGGACGAGATCGACCAGCTGGTGATTGAAAATTGCTCTTTCAAAGATGCAAAATGGGACTCCATCCAGCTTACAAATCCCAACATCGACAGCATCATAATCCGCAACAACACCTTTGAAAACACGGAAAAAGGCTATCGTTATATCCACCTGGAGCTTCGGAATCCTGGATATGTTTCTGCAGACACCAAGCTGGTAATCACCGGAAATACCTTTATCAATGTGTCCGGCGATTATTGTTCAGACAGCGCCATTACGATAGCAGGCTTCTATTTTGAGAATATGGATATTACCGATAACTATGTGATGGGGGCCGGTGCCGACGCTTTGACCAGCAGCATGATCTGGATCTGCAACGGGACGAATTTCGGTCAATTGTATACAGCTGACCAGATAGAAGAAGCCTTCCAATATGTTGCGCTTGCGGAAGACGCGAGCGGTCTGCTTGCTTCCGTCGGGCAGGGCCAAAGCCTGTTGCTGGCGGAGGATATCCGGTATATAACGCCCGAAACCGTTAGTGCCACAAAGAGTGAGCTGACGCTCGCGAATGGTGATAACCTTGATCTGGGTGACAACACGCTGATGATTGAGAGTCCGGAGGGCTACGGTGGGTTTTTCCTGAAAACCGAGGGGGCCGAGGCCACTCTGAAAAACGGAACGATTGTGCAGACCCTGACGGCTGGAACTAATAACGCCGTTGTGAATGCAGATAAGGCTACTTTGATCCTTGAAAATATGACCATAACTGCCGAAAAGGGGCTTTATCCAAGCACCGGTACATATGCGGTTTGCGTCACAGGCTATGAAGGAAGCAAAGTGATCATGCGTAACTGCAATATAAACGGCGATGTGATGGTCGGGAGTGGTGGAACCCTTATTGCAGAAAACTGTACGATCAATGGTAAAATAAACTTGGTGACAAACGCCAATGCGACCCTGACGAATACAACCTACGGTAGCTTGACCGGCTCCGGCAAAGATAACGCCGTTATCAATTAAGAGCGGTAAACAGTTTGAAAAGGAGGTAGAAAACTTATGTCAATCAACAGGAGAAACCTTTTGACTACCGGTCTGGCGGTTGCTCTTGCAGCTGCCATGGTCATCGGCGGAGGCACATTCGCCTATCTGCAGAGTAGCACCGACGATGTAGTCAACAACTTTCAAACCAATCGGGTTATGGTAAATCTTACCGAGACCACCGGCAACCAATATGAGATCATCCCCGGCACATCGCAGGACAAGGATCCTACCGTCGCAGTCAATGCTACGGTCCCCGCGTATGTGTATGTGGAGGTCAACGACACCACTGAGAAGCTGGTCACTTACGAGATAGCCGGCGGGTGGACACTTCTTGACGGCTATGAAAACGTCTACTATCGCGAAGTGGAGGCCAGCGATACAGAGCAGGCGTTCTCTGTTCTCGCGGGAAATACGGTATCCTATGATGCGGCATTAGAGAACAGCGATATGCTGGACGCAGAGGGGAATTTGAAGAAGGGCATCGCACTGACTTTCAGAGCGTATGCCATTCAGAAAGAACCGTTTAATGATCCGGTTGTAGCTTGTCCTTTGACGTCTGCCAATAGTCTGGCTAACGCCATTGACAGTGCACAACCCGGCGACGTTCTGACAGTTACCGGAGAGGTCGTTGAGGCAATAACCATTGATAAAAGCATTACGGTGAACAATTTAACTGCGTCGGCACCTGTAACTGTAACCGCCGATGATGTAGCGCTGAATAATGCAAAGATTACGGTGAACCAGACGGCTACCCCGGCAGTTACGGTTCCCAGTTCCGTTACCGGCTTCACAATGACTAACTCAGAGATTTCGGCTGATACGGGCAGCGGCGGTAACCATACTGCGGTGAACATTTCGGCAGGCGGCGACATTACCTTCACCGGAAATACCATTTCCAATCTCACTTATAACGGCGTAGAATTCAGCCAGAGTTCCGCAGTAAACAGCCTTACAATTTCCGGAAATAATTTTGTAAACTGCGGCAACAACGCTATCAGCATTTACAAGGTCGTAGACGGCGCGGTAATAAACATTGAGAACAACAGCTTTACAAATGTGTCCAACGCCATACGGTTATCCAATTATGACAACACGACCGCAACCTTTAACATTTCCAAAAATATTGCAGATACGGACAATATGTGGAATAAGGCGTTTGTCCTCCTGCAGGCTGTCAAGGGTGAAGATTTTGCAAAGTATACGCTGAATTTTGCGGGCAACACTCTGGGCGAAGGCGGGGTTTACACATATGTCTACAATAGTACGACTGAGCCTGTTGTCAATATGCAATGACGCTTCTGAGGAAATCATCTGCGCGTATAAAGAATTCGATTGATTATAGCATAAGATGACGTCATGCGGCTGCTTCTTGACACGGTGGCAGAGCAAATGGTGCGGCAGTGAGCCTTTAGACAACCAAAATACAAAGAATCCGGAATACGGGCGATGATGAGAGATTATCATCGCCTGTATTTTATTAATCAAAAATCAAAATCTGAAGAAAACGTCGGATTTTCCAAAATAAATACCGCCAACTGTTTTCAAAAAGAGCGGTTGCCTTGCATAAAATTTGCAGCCGTCACCTTTCTTCTCGCTCCAGGAGAGGATCAAAAAAGTAAAGATGATATAGGAAACGCAAGTCGCTCTATGAGCTAAAGCGATGGAAATTATTGCTTCATATAATTTTTGCTTCATTACGGTAACTTTTATTGCCGTTAAGCCAACTTTCTTTATTTTTTGTTTTTATGCAAGGACAGAACATACCAATCGGGAAATCCCTGACCTTTCATAGTATGATACAATCTTTTTCTCCATGTCTCAAACATTGTGCAAGAGGTTTTTATGTTCTCCTGCACTTCACATTATCGTAATCCGTTCCTATGGTTCGGCATAGTCGGCTCCCACCGTCCCGCCCAAATGCTCGGTAATATAGGTAATGAGTACCTGATAATCCAGCATTCCCTCATCCATCGTCAGCGTGTTGTCCATAAACATGTTCAGCCCATCGCCGCCCTGCTTGATGAGATAGTTATGGGAAGCCAGGGTATAGGTTTTCGTTGGTTCGATCGGCAAATAACCGCCGTCCGCCTGGAGCACCTGAACATCCTTTACCCGGCGGTTTGCACCGCAGGAAACAAACATCCCTGCCGCGTCCACTTCTACTGAAGAGGAAATCGAGGTATCAATCGTATATTTCAGACCCGACACCTGAAGAAATCCGCCGTTTTCTCCCATAGCGTTTTCCCCGTCGCTGACTTCCGCCATCGTGGAACGGCTGGCCATTTCGAGTGCATCCAAGATTTCCTGGCCGGTCGTCTCAACAACACACAGGGTGTTACCATAAGGATGTACGGCAATCATATCGCCATAGGTGACATCGCCCGCGTTTATATCCGCCCGGATGCCTCCGCCGTTGGCAAAGGCAATATCGGCGTCGGCGATCACCCGGTAGGCATCGGCGCAAAAGTCACCCAAATTGGTTTCCCTGTTACGGATAAGACGCACGCCTGACTCCAAAAGAGTAGTTAGCGTCACCTCAATTTGGGCCACCACATGATTCAGCTTCTCCTCATATTGGCTTTGAATCCACTTCACATAGTCGTCCGTTTCCGTATCCGTCTCCGGGAAATTACTAATGAGCCCAGCAATGAGATTACCATCGGCAGCAATCTCGAGTTGGCCGATATTGGTCAATCCTGTACCGGTGGAGGACAAAAGAACCTTTTCGCCATCCTTATTTTCCACGATGTTACAAGAGATAACACTATGGGAATGGCCATCCAGAACCGCATCGATACCGTTTGTGCCGGCAATGAGGTCGGTAGAACGGAACGGAGCACATACATCGCCATAGTTATGCCAACTTAGCAACAGCACCCGTTCTCCGGCCTCATCCCAAATGACATCCGGGGCTTGCTTGGTTAGAGTGACCAATTCGTGAACTTCATCGTCTTCGAAGAAAACCGCATCTACCATAGCGGCTTCCCACAGTTCATCAAGCGCGCGATTCTCTTTTTTGGCTGTACATGTGGAACTTCCCAGTAGAATACAGACTGCCAGTATCACTGTCGCCACGCGTCTTTGATTGATCATCTTATTTATTTTCCTCCTTTTCACAAGCAGCATTTGGTCCGTTTGCTGCCTCAGGACCAACAGCATTTTTATTTCCTCGCCGGTCAAATTCAGAACTGCCTGACGAAACAATTCCAGCACTTTTTGGGTATATTCCTCTTCTGTCAGGTACAAGAATGGTTCGGTTAGTTTTGCCATTGTGTCCCGGTGCTTCTGATTTGTATCCAGCGTCTAGTTAAAACGGGCGGCATCCTCAAAATGCAGCCCATAACTTTTTTCTGCGAAACAACCTCAACGTCCATTGCCTGCCTTTTTTCATTGACAGATGAGCCCCTTTTCGTTACTTTTTAAGTATAAAATAAACCACACAAAAAAACGACATCTCTTGCGTGAGATGTCGTTTTTTGGCGTGAAATGTTCTTTCGACTTTATTGCGCGAAATGGGAACACGTCTCCTGTTGGATATCAGAAGCTCCGTCTGCGTCAGCCCATTTACAAAATTAAAATTTACAATATATGCTCTGTGAGGCAGAAAAAAACAGGGATATTCCTTGAGTTTTTCATATAAAGATGACAAGGTAACCGGCGTTTTAAACATCGTTCCATCGGCCAGTGTACAGACGCGGTCATGATTAAAGCTCTCTACCATGACCAGTTCCTGTATATGTACTCTTCGTA
>DXYE01000103.1:7653-8856 GCA_019415985.1 Clostridiales bacterium | reverse complement strand
GCCTTGCGGTAAGTCGCCATGAACGCCCGTACATCGGGATAGCCGTCCTCTTTTAAGATTTCGGGCAGTGCTTCCAGCATGGCGGAGATTTTTTCTTCCGTCCGCCGGATTTTTGTTTCCAGCTCTTTTCGCTCCCTGCCTTTGAAAATGCCCTTTGTTTCGGCAAGCTGCGTTTTCAACTTGGGTACTTCCTCCTGCAAGCTGCGGATTTCCTTTGCCCTGTCCTGCACCCGTATCATCAGCTTCTGCATGGTGTGAAACTCCGCCATATCCAGATTGAGCACCGGCTTGGGCGGCAGCTCCGTCTGGCGTATCAGGTTCTGCAAAAACTCTTTTGCCTTGTTTACGATACTGCGGAACAGGTTAGGCAGCCAGCCCTTGCTTTTGATGGACCGAAGGCAAGAAGTGGTATTACCGCTTTTATATTGAAGATGAAAGCGGCAGGCAGGTACAAAAAGAGTTTGCGGGCACGGAAAACAAAAGCGAAACGGAAGCCCTGCTCCGCAAGGCGATGGAAGATTACGAAGCCAAAAGGTTTGTAGGCAAGGCGGAGAACATTACCGTAGGCGAAATGCTGGATATGTGGATTGAGGAAGATTTAAAGCCCAGCAGCTTGAGCAACGGAACGGTCATGGCGTACACGGCGGCGGTCAAAAAAATCAAGAAATACCCGATAGGCAGCCGCAGGCTGAAAACCGTCATAGCCGACCATTTGCAGGCGTTCATTGACTTTATGAGCTATGGCGGCACAAACCCGGACGGGACAATCTCTCCCCCTATGAGCAAGGGATATATGCTCCAGTTCTCTGCGGTGCTGCAAGGGGCGTTCCGCTTTGCGGTGTTCCCGAAACGGCTGATTACCTTCAACCCGATGCAGTATGTACGGCTGCGGGGACGGAAAGAGGAAGCGGACATCTTCTGCGGGGAGGAAGCCGAGGCGGTTTCCCGACCGACCATCACCCACGGGCAATACCTGAAGCTGACCGGCTATCTGAAAGACAGGAAAAACCCTGCGCTGCTGCCCGTACAGATCGCCTACTACACGGGGCTTCGCATTGGCGAGGTCTGCGGCCTGACATGGCAGGACATCAATCTGGACGAGCAGTACCTGACGGTACGCCGCAGTATGCGGTACAACGGCACAAGGCACAAGACCGAGATAGGGACGACTAAGCGGAGCAAAGTCCGCACTGTGGACTTCTG
>DXYE01000103.1:3870-7553 GCA_019415985.1 Clostridiales bacterium | reverse complement strand
GAAGATTTCCACTTCCATATGCTGCGGCACACCTACACGAGCAACCTGCTGTCGGGCGGGGCAAAGCCCACCGATGTGCAGGAGCTGTTAGGACACTCCGATGTCAATACCACAATGTCAATCTACGCTCACGCTACAAGGGAAGCGAAGCGTACTTCCGCAAGGCTGCTGGACAAGGTAGTCGGCGGGGCATAAAAAACTTTCCCTTGTTTCGGCTCGTAAGGGCAAAAACAAGGGAAAATACATGAAAATCGAGCATTGGACAGGCGAAACACCTTGTAATATCAATGGTTTTAGGAAATATGAGTTTTTAATAATAAATATCTTTTTGAATATACCTATATATAGAATTTGTATCATTGACAAACACCATATATTGTGCTATAATTATTTTGTAATTGATTTTTGTGCATCACCCTTATGGGTAACAGCAGTAAATTCTGCATTGCACAGATGGTTAAGTTTGTAATTTGTCAGTAGTGAAGCTGTGCCGCAAGGCCGGTTTTGTACTGACTTTTTTTATTTATAAGGATAAATAGTATCCTCTGCGAGAATGACGCCGGTTCGTAATTGATTTGCGAACACAATTGCCTGAATGGTGCGGTTGTTGTTCTCGCTTTTTTTATGCCCAAAAAGCCCTGCGCTTTTGGAATATATTAAGAAAGGCGGAACCCAAATGAAAAGACGAAATTGCAGACACTTGCGAAAGCGAATGTCAAGACCTGCCGAGCGAAAACGGCAGATTATGAGGAAGGAGGCTCAAAAACTCGCAAAGTACCCGTTGAAGCTGCTATATGTTTACCCCACAAGGCTGAGAGAAGCCAGGAAAAGAGGTGCATAGTATGCCGGAGACAACAGGTACCTACAAGCCTTTAGTTTTGGTGGATACAGAAAATCTGCCGGAAGACGAATGGCTGGAATGGCGCCGGAGAGGCATCGGCGGAAGTGACGCTGCTGCTATATTAGGTGTGTCCCCTTTTGCAACAGCCCGAGATCTTTACTATGACAAGCTAAAGGTCATATCCTATGAAGACGGCGAAAGCAACTGGGTGGCAAAAAAGGTCGGTCATCTGCTTGAGGATCTGGTAGCTGAAATTTTCCATGTGAAAACAGGCTTTCGGATCTATCAGGTGAAGAAGATGTTTTATCATCCGATCTACACCTATATGCTGGCGGACATTGACTACTTCATCGAATTGCCAAACGGCAAAACAGCGATTCTTGAAATTAAGACCACAAATTATAATGCAAAGGATCATTGGTGGTGTGATGGGCAGGAAATCGTTCCTATCAACTACGAAATCCAGGGACACCATTATATGTGCGTAATGAATATTGACGAAGTGTATTATTGCTGCCTCTATGGCAACAACGAGGACGAAGTCATCATAAGGCACATTGTACGCGACTTGGATTATGAGGCTGAACTGATTGATCTGGAGGGCAACTTCTGGAATAACCATATTCAGACTCAGATTCCACCGCCATACACGGAAGACGGTGATTTGATTATTGAGAGCGCCAGGCGGCATTTCGGTCCGGCGGATGAAAACGCGCCCGATATCGAGCTTAGCGTACCGCTTGCAAGCAGCGTTGTGCGATATACAGAGCTGCAGGCGGAAAAGTCCGTGCTGAATCAGGAAGTCAAGCGTGTCGATAACGAAATGAAACGGCTGCAGGGTCGTATCGTTGCGGAAATGGGTCGAAGCTGTGTCGCTACCGCAACAGGCAGTGACGGTTCATATACCATTACCTATAAACCGGTACTGAAATCCGGTATCGACAAGGCAGGACTGACAAGGCTTCAGGCGCAGCATCCCGATATTTACGAGGAATATGTGACCGTGTCAGAAAGCAGAAGATTTTATGTTAAAAGGCTGCAGGAAACCGCAGCTTAATTTTTTATGGAAAGGAGTTTTTTAGCATGAAAGAACAAAGCAGTGTAGCCTCCGGCGGTCTTGGCGTCCTTGGAGTGTTGACGATTATTTTCGTTGTATTGAAGCTGCTCCATGTTATTGAATGGTCCTGGCTGATTGTTTTTTTGCCTGTTTTAATAGGATTGGCGCTGAAAATCATTTGGATTGTTGTTGCCATCCTGATTGCATTGTTGGGATCGAGAAGAAGGAGGAATTAAAAAGAATGAGTTACATCGGAACTTATGAACGGACCATTTTCTACAATCCAAGTAATAAGTATTGCATTATCAGAGTGAAGAGTTCGGATCAAAGCATACCGCAGCAGGCAAGGAGCGCATACCGTCACCGTGACAACATGATCCGGTTTATCGCTGTCGGATATGAGCTGCCTCAGACCGACAAAGTGAGCATGATTCTGGATGGTGAGTGGGAAAGCGGAAAGCACGGCGTTCAGCTGCAGGTGGAAAGATGCGAGGAAATTGTCCCGCAAACAAAAGAAGGCGTATTTGGCTATCTTTCATCCAGACTGATTAAGGGAGTCGGTGAAAAAACGGCGGCGTTGATTGTCAGCCGTTTTGGAGCAGACGCCCTGCGCGTACTGGAGAAAGAACCCGAGCGCCTGCTTGAAATCCGTGGAATCACCCCGGATAAGCTGGAGGATATCAAAGCCTCTTATGCGGAGAGCCGATGTGTCAGGGATCTGATGATCCTGCTCACACCCTTCAATGTTACGCCCACAACCGCTATGAAGATTTATGAGCATTTTGGATCCCGAAGTGTGGACATTCTGCAAAAGAATCCATATGAGCTGTGTCAGGTATCCGGGTTCGGCTTCAAAAGAGTCGATGCCATTGTCCGGAAAGGCACGGTGCCTTTGAATTCCCCTATGAGAATCCATGGAGCCGTGTTTGCAGCTTTGGATACGCAGCGCAGCGAAAAAGGACATCTCTATCTGGATGAAACCGCACTGGCAAAGGTAAGCGTAAAGCTGCTCAACGAGAATACCCCGGACGGGCAAATCAAAGTAATGCCTGAAGAAGTAGACGCTGTCATACAGGATATGATTTTGAAGGGAGAAATTGTTTCGAGCAACGGGAACATTTATCAAATCAACTGCTTTATTCAGGAGGATGAAACAGCCCGGAAAATTGCGGAAATGCTGGCGGTGCCGCCGGTGGAACTGGACATATCCGATTCTCTCGAATTTGTCCGGAAAAACCTTGGTATTGCCCTTTCCCAAAGGCAGAGCGAGGCTGTATATATGGCGTTCCGCAGTAATCTGTCTATCATCACAGGTTCTCCGGGTACAGGGAAAACAACGGTGCTTCGTGCAATCATTGAAGTGTTTCAGATGCTTTATCCAAAAGGAAAGATCATGCTTGCAGCACCAACCGGACGAGCCAGCCGAAGAATGGCAGAAAGTACGGGCAGAAACGAAGCAAAGACGCTGCACAGTTTGTTAGGCCTTCTTGGCGACAGCGAGCCGATCAATAAGGATAAGCAAAAAGAACCGTTGGACGCTGACCTGATAATCGTGGACGAAAGCTCCATGATAGATATGTGGTTGGCAAGGCAGTTCTTTCAGCGTATCCGTCCCGGGACAAGGGTTATTCTGGTCGGAGATGTGGATCAGCTGCAAAGCGTCGGTGCCGGTGATGTTTTCCGTGAACTGATTGACAGCGGATTGATTCCCGTTACGGTACTCAATGAGATATTCCGTCAGAAAAAAGGCAGCATCATTGCATATAACGCAAAGCGTATCAATGA
>DXYE01000103.1:0-3770 GCA_019415985.1 Clostridiales bacterium | reverse complement strand
CGCATATGGAATTGGCGTATGCGACTACCGTACACAAAGCTATGGGATCGGAATTTGATATCGTGATTATGCCTGTCCTTCGCAGCCACTACATTATGCTGAACCGCAATATCGTTTATACAGCAATTACCCGCGCCAAGGAACAGGTTATTCCGGTCGGTCAGAAGAAAGCATTGGTTATGGCGATCCTCAAAAAAACCACCGGGAAGAGAAATACGCTGCTCGGCGAACGCATTGGCAAATACCTGAAAGCCTTTGCCCGCCAAAATGAATTAAAAAAGGTCAGTTAATACGAAGACGATTGCAGAAAAATGCAGAAGTGCTTCGTGTTTATTTATGAAAGGAGTTTTTTAAGTATGAATGCAAATCAAAGTACCACAATGTATGAGTCTGTTCCGGTAGTGTCCGAACTGAACAAGGTAACCGGCTTTGATCCGCTGAAATTTATCCGCAGGACGAACAAAGGAGAAAAAAAGCTCGATTTGAAATACAAAAAGCTTTGGTTTCGTCTGAAATATCCCAACGGCAGGATCAAACTGTCAGCGCTCAAAATCACAGACCAGCTGGCAATTATTGAAGCCCGCGTTTATTTTGACAAAAACGATACGCAGCCGAAAGCCAGCTTTATCGCACAGAGGGACGCTAAACTCACACCGGGAGGCTTGTATATCGAGTCAGCACAGCATGCTGCTATTGATCAGGCCTTATCGGACGCAGGCTTTGGAGTGCAGTTTACTTCTGCCACTCCGTCAAATGAAGATGAGATCACAGTGGAAGCACCGGCTGTAACTGCAGAAAATGTTTCCCCTGTAACTGTTGAGGCTGTGGCGGCAGTTGAAAACGAAACAGAAATTGTCGCTGATGCTGTCGAGGAAACTCCGGCAGGCGAAGCCATTGCTGAAACCGCAGCAGAGGACTTGACGGTTGCGGAAACCAAAGCGGTTGAAACGCCTGCCGAAGAAACAGCGGATACTGTGGTGGAAGTTTTGGAAGAAGGCGAAGAAATCGAGGAGGAAGCTCCGGCGGACAGCTCTGAGCTCCCTGCTTATACAGCGGATATGTCGGTAGAAGAAATCTGCTCTATGATGTCATACGAAGAAGCCGGTAATGTGATCGTACCTATCGGGACCTGCAAGGGATGGACATTGGCACAGGTTTCCGACCGTCGTCCCGCAAGCCTGAAATGGTACATCAACGGTTATTCCGGCAATGATAATATTCTTCGTGCGGCGGCAACAATCATGCAGTCAGCGCTTGACATTCAGAAAGCAAGCTGATTTTCTGCTGATTTTTCCGCAAGAAAGGAGGTTTGCTTATGGGGCAGACGCACGATTTCCCGTTTGGTATTATGGATGTGGTTGACAGGCTGCATCTGAACATACGAAGACCAAGCCCCCGGGGCTTTTATGTGGATTGCCCTATCTGCAATGACAAACGAGGAAAGATGCATGTCAATGTTCAAAATGATACATGGCGATGCAATTATTGTAACGAAAGCGGCGGTATGCTGTCTCTTTATGCCAGACTGCACAATATCAGCAATCGTGAAGCCTACCGGGAAATCTGCGATGCAATACTGAACGGAGAAGGTTTGTCAGGCCATTCTTTCAGGTATCCGAGCAAGACGGAGATCGCACCGGTTGAAAACATTCCGATTGCGGATGCGGCAGTACGGCACGCAACCTATACTGCGTTATTTGCCATGCTGACGCTATCCAAAGAACACCGTGAGCATTTGAAGACGGTCAGGGGGCTTTCGGACAATCAGATTGAGGAACTGGGGTATAAAAGTACTCCTGCCTTTTATCTGTGTCGTCCGTTAGCGGAAAGGCTTCTGCAAAAAGGATATCAGTTGGAGGGAGTTCCGGGATTTTATCAGAAAGACGGCCGGTGGACGGTTCTTTTTTCCAGCAGAACGGCAGGGATACTGATTCCTGTCCGAAGCTTGGACAGACAGATATGCGGCTGTCAGATACGCCTGGATACACCTCTGAAAAACGAAGATGACCCGCCTGAAAAATCAGGAGCCAAGTATATCTGGCTTTCCTCTTCCGGCAAGCCCAAAGGAACTTCTTCCGGAAGTCCGGTACACTTTGTCGGAGATCTCAATGCCGGCGTTGTCTATGTTACGGAAGGTTTCATTAAATCGGATGTTTCTCATTATCTGATGAACCGAACTTTTGCTGCAACGGCCGGCGCCAATAATACGGCGCAGCTTGAAGTGCTGCTTAAACAGCTTGCAGACAACGGAACACATACGATTATAGAAGCTGAGGATATGGACAAATACCGTAATCAGGCAGTGAATAAAGGTGCGTTGAAGCTGTACGAGCTGGCAAAAAAATACGGTATGGAGTGCCGGGGACTGAACTGGAACCCCAATTACAAAGGCATTGATGACTGGCAGCTTGCTCTAAGGCAAAGCGCATCTGTAAAGGAGGATAGAAAAAAGAATTTCAGGCAGAGATTTATGTATGGTCTCTGTCATTTTGACGCCGTTGACGATGAGGTTGAAAGCTGGCACGAAAATACCGAATGTGAATGCGAACTGCATGAGCATCTCGGACTGACAAGCGAAGAATATTCGCTGCTGCTGTCGGACCCTGCGGAACTGGAACGGCGGTTGCTGTCTAAAAGGCAGGAACAAAAATTTCGGATATACCAGCTGGATATCAGCCTGCTTAAAGTGATCCCTTTCGCTTTCGGTGGATTGAAGGATATGCAGAAATATCACGAATACCCGCCGGCAGCGGAATACAGGCTGGTGCATGAAGGTACGCTGTGTTTTGATGAGAGCGAGGACGATTACCAAAGGCTTATGCACATTGCCGAGACTTTCGGAGATATCCTTCCGGCAGAGTACCGAGGCAGAAGCGTGGCTCCGTCTGATGTTTTGGAACTGTATGATGAAAACGGCAGACGCTATTTTTATCGTGACACAGACGGGTTTTGTCCGGTAAAGTTCTCACCAATGCTGGCGAAGAAGTAAATGCAGCCGCTTTTGGCTGTATGTAAGAATGGGACACGGTATGGAGTTTTTCCATACCGTGCCCTTGTTTTTTGTAAAGGAGAACATTTATGAATATTGATAAAGATACGGAAATGAAAACCGGGATGGATCTGGCTGCTCTGGCGGAACAAAGAGATGATGAACGCCAGCAGGCAGAAGCAGAAGCTGCACAGAAAATGCTTCAGCAAATGCAAAACAGCGCAAAAGATGAACCCGCCAAAGATAATACCGCAAAGACACAGGAGGAGGAAGATGAAAAGCGCCGTGCCCATGAAGAAGCCGAAGCTAAACGCAAAGCCGAATGGGAGGAAAAACAGAGAAAACGGAAAGAGGCGGAACAAGCTGCTTGGGAAAACGCTGTAGCAATGGATGACGATCAGCTGCTGAAAGCATCCGTCAAACGCCTTGGCGATGATGCAGAGCGTGTCACCCGCCGCAACATGAAGCAATGCGTGACGGAGTATATCCAAACGCACTGCTATGAGGATATGGATTTTGCGAGGCAGGTCATGCATCCCAGAAAGACCATGATCCGCTGCTTCCGGTATATTACCCGCAAAGCTAAGGAATTTGTCAAACAGGAAATGGAGGATAATGACGAAAAGCCTACCGCCGATGGTTACGGCTGCGATGTTCCGGATGATTTATGCTATCAGTGGGCTGTCCAATATTTTATGGATATGGAAGCCCCCGAAGATAAGACGGAAGAGGACAAGGAATTTGTTCCGAAGCCGTATACCGGGAAGTCTGCTTCAAAGCC
>DXYE01000102.1 GCA_019415985.1 Clostridiales bacterium | reverse complement strand
TTACATATGTTGTCAAATGCCCTGTTCTTAAATGGAAATTTTGCCTTTCGATGGCAGACCGCTCTGTTCAAACCAGAACCGACAAAGTTGACCGAATTGCTTTTTCGAAAAAATAAAAAGAAGAATGGGGATGTGAATCTTGACAGCCCGAAAAACTCATAGTATAATGAATTATCATGTGTAAAAAATGGAAGGGCAAGGAGGGATTCTATCCCGTATTTTGCCCTGACTTCCGAAAGGATGAAGGGCTTTGTATATTGGCATAGATTTGGGTACCACGGTTTGCAAGGGCTTTTTATATGATGAAGACGGTTTGGTAAAGGCGGAATTTCAGGAGGAGTATCCGCTGCTTTTTCGAGCGGATTTTATCGAGCAGGATGCGGAACTGTGGTGGCAGATGACAAAAAAAGCTGTCCATACACTGATGCGTGAAGCGAATTATCCGCATATACACGCACTTTCCCTCAGCACGCAGAGCATTTCTTTTGTTCCGGTTGACCAAATAGGCAAACCTCTGGCGCCAGCAATAACCTGGTTGGATACACGGGCATGGCCTCAGTGTGATAGGCTATGCCGGGACATAGGCGAAGAGGCCCTTTTTCAAAAAACGGGAAAACCCGCAAATCCCACCTATTCTCTTTCAAAATTCATGTGGCTGGCTGAAAAGGAGCCTGAACTGCTGACCCATGCGCATAAGCTTCTTTTTCCTCTTGATTATCTGAATTTCAGACTGACCGGAAGGGCTGTAACGGATTATACGATTGCGGGCGGTTCCATGGCTTTCGACATAAAAAGGAAAGTATGGGACGATGCGTTGCTCCGTTATGCCGGGATCAATGCAAGCAAGCTTCCCGAGGTTTGCTGTATGGGAGAGACTGTGGGGCCTGTCTTGCCGGATTTTGCCGAGGAAACGGGAATCAATCGAGATGCTGTGGTTATATTGGGCGGTCAGGATCAGAAGCTGGCGGCACTCGGCGCCGGCATAAAGCCCGGCATGGCCACGGTTTCGTTGGGTACCGCTGCCGCTGTTTCCATTCTGCGGAACCGTTTCGATGCCGGCTGCCGTGTATGTCCGGTATTTCGTTTTAACGATAATTACTACGTTTCAGAGGCTGTTGTAGAAACCTGCGGCGCGGCCCTAAAGTGGACGGCGTGCACAATGTTCGGCGGTAAAACGTATCGTGAGCTTGATAAGCTTGCTGAAGCTTCGCCCAAAGGGGCAAACGGGGTTTCCTATACGCCTGATTTTACAAACGGCGCTCAGATCTCCGGGCTTACGCTGTCGACAACAGCCGGCGACATGGTCCGTGCGTTGTATGAGGGCATATGCGGCAAGATCGGTTCGTATTTAAAATCACTGGGTGGCGCGGAGCGTCTCTGCGTATTCGGCGGCGGCGCAAAAAGTGAAATTTGGTGCCGAATCCTGGCCGAGCTTACGGAAAGTGAAGTTTTAGTCATGGAAACACCCGAAACCGCTTCGCGCGGTGCGGCGATTCTGGCCTCAGAAGGCAGGATTGCTCCGTCACCGGTTTTCCGCACAATTTCGGCTACCTCAAAATAATATGCTGCGCTTCCCCTTTCAGGTTTAGATAGATATGTAAAATAAAGCAAAGGAGTAATTGTCATGTTTAAATTTCATCCCGCACCATTTGTTCCTTATAAAAATGAAGAGGTTTTAGAGCGCGTCCGCAATATGAAAGTGGAGGATCTGGACAAGCATCCAAATCCGGATTTTAAAATTCATATTGTAAGCAGCGTAGATGGTATTAATATCGCAGACATGGTGGCGCGTATCCAGCGTTCCGATCTCTGCGACGAGAAGCTGGTCATGATCCTGCCGAATCCGTGCCCGGGGATTTATGAGCCTGTTGCCGATACGCTGAATCTGCTCAACATAAGCTGCCGCAACGTTCACGTGTTTACAATGGACGAATGGGCGGATGAGGATGGAAATGTTGCCCCTGTAACTTATAGAGCCGGCTTTTCCTATTCCTGCATGAAATATTTTTATGGAAAAATCCGTGAGGATCTGCGGATGCCGGAAAGCCATATGCATTTTCCAACAACGGAAAACATCAAGGATTATTCTAAAATGATCACGGAAGTTGGGGAAGGCGGCGCGGATATCTGCTACAGCGGCCCGGGCTGGGCCGGCCATATTGCCTTTATTGATCCGGATACCTCTGAGTTTGCATGCAATTCTGTTGAGGAATTTTTGGATATGGATGCGCGCATCGTTACACTGAATCCCATGACAATTATGCAGAATTCATTGCATGGCGTATTCGGCTGCAGCGGCGATATTGCAAATGTACCGCCAAGAGCTGCTACAATCGGACCGGCTGATATCAAACGTGCGAGAAACAGATTGGAATCTCATGGCTTGACAACACACGGAACTTTTTCTTCCTGGCAGAGAATGATTTCACGTCTGATTTTGCACGGAGAAGTCACGCCGCAGGTTCCTGCGTCCATTCTGCAGCTTATGAAAACTGACGTTTATGTCAGCGAAGCGATCGCACAGCCTATTGAGGTTTTGGAAAGAGTGGGATACTGATGGAGAACCTTACATTTGCGCTGGTCGGTCGGGCGATTCTGCCTAGCGGTGAGGAGCCGGACGGCGCTGTTATCGTTCGGGGCGATACCATAGTGTATGCGGGAGAGCGCAGCGGCGCTCTCCTTCCCGAGGCCGTGATCGAAGCGGCAGACTGCGTCATTACTCCGGGATTTGTCGACATTCATTGCCATGCGGGAGGCGCCTTTTGGGGGTATGACAATCCGGCTGCAATGGCCGCCCATCACCTCCGGCACGGTACCACAGGTCTATTGTGCACATTTTATCGGGATCTTGGGCACGAAAAAACACTGCGAGCCATCGAGGGTGTCGAAGAAGTAATGAAAAGCGCTTCCAATTTGCTCGGTGTGCATCTGGAGGGACCTTATCTAAATCCTGTATATGGTTCTAAAGCGGGTTATTCTACGCCGGTGTGTAAGGAAAAGTATGCGCAATATGCCGCCTCCGGCTTGATTCGTCAGTGGACCTTTGCACCGGAGATGGAGGGGACGGATGCTTTCCTTTCCGATATTTGCGGCTGGGGAATTGTACCGGCTATAGGTCATTCTGCGGCATCTCCCGAGCAGGTATATTCCGCCGCGCGAGGCGGAGCTAGGATCGTGACACATCTAATGGACGCTACGGGGTATAGCATTTCTCCGACACGCTACGGCGGAACACAGGAGGTATCCTTTGACCACGCAGCGCTTCTTTGCAACAACCTTTATTATGAAATCATCTGTGACAAGAACGGCGTTCACGTCAGACATGATATGATACGACTCATTTTAAAAACGGTTGGCGTTGAAAGAATCATCGGTATTACAGACGCCTGTACCGGTGATGCCTCGAATACGGATGTGAATTTCCTTGACGGCGAACTGACGGGGAGCAAGCTGACGATGGATCAGGTTGCACGAAATTTTCTTTCGCTCGGACTTTCCATAAGCGAGGTGTTTCAGATTACTGCCGCAAACCCGGCCAAGGCCATTGGAATGGATCACAAAATTGGCTCTCTCGCCGCCGGGCGTAGAGCGGATATATTGCTCATCGATTCGAATTGTCATGTCAAAAAAGTGATAAAAGGCGGCCAAACGGTTTGATTTGGTTTGACCGCGTTTGTGAGATGTATTTACTTATACGATGCATCGCAGAAGGTCCTGGTTTTGGTTTTCTCTTTATTATTTTAGTCCGTTGATAAGGCGTGCTTTCCGGTTTTATACTACCCCAAGCGTACTTCGGAATTGGAGAAAACCGAATAATCGCGTCCATTATAACTATGTAGGGGGCCCTGCGGACTGTTGTTTCTGCATAAAAACATGTGCGCTTGCTGCTGTGTCCGTTCTCTGATTTCGGCAACGCGGCCAGCAATGGCGTCGGCCGACTCTTTCGAACTTATTATTTAACGTTTTTAAGGATTCATAGCACGTTTAGCGCTGTAGCTATCGTTTTCATCATAATTATATAAGATTTTGTTTACGGTATTTCGATAATTTTTGGGAAAGGAACCGATGCTGCATACAGATGCATCGGTGGAAATGGTATCATGCTGAAAGCAGGTGTTTCTCTTTTAGACATTTCGCCTGAAAAAGGCGTTCAACTCACAGGTTATCCCCATTGTCCCCGGCCGAACGAGGGTATCCACGATCCGCTTTATGCCGCCTGTTTGTATCTAAACAACGGCATAAAAGAAGTGGTGTTTCTTACGCTTGATCTTTTAAAATTCGATAAAAATTGCGTAAAAAAGCTGCGTGAAGCCGTCGGCTTTGATCTTATGGTAACCACGTCACATACGCATTCGGGTCCGCTGGTAGGCGAAATTTATTCCTTTGAATATGAAGAAGGCATTCGTCGGGACGACGCTTATATAGAGGCACTGATGGCGAATTTGCAGAAAAAGATCCTGGAAGCTAAGGCCCATGCCTTTGACGCTGTCATCGGTACGGCTGTAGGAAAGTGCGGCGCTGAGCAGGGCGTAGGCGGCAATCGCCGCCACAAGGGCGGTCTCTGTGATCCATCCGTCAACGTAATCGGTGTAAAGGATATGGAAGGCAAGGTCCGTGCATGTCTTCTGAATTATGCGCTGCATCCGACATACCTACATGCAGAAAACGTACTGGTCAGTGCAGACTATCCGGGATATGTCAGACGTTTTCTTCATTTCTCAAAGCCAGATGCTGTTTTCCTGTTTGCTCAGGGGACATCCGGAGATCAGAGTTCCAGATACCACCGAGTAGCGCAGAATTTTGAAGAGGCTGCCCGTGTCGGCACAACGCTCGGAGTTGCGGTGAACAATTGTCTGGAAAGTATGGATTACACAGATACACTCGATATCGAAGTCAAGAGTATAGAAATCGATTTGCCCCGGAAAGCCTACCCGCCTGAGGATGAAGCAAAGTCTGCTATGATAGCCGCTCAAAAGCGTTTTGATTCTCTGAGGAACGCGGATTATATCACCATGCGCAATGCGGAACTCGATATGTTCGGCGCGGAAAATATCTATTATTATTCCCGCGAAATTGCCAGGGGGTATCAGTGCACAGAGCTTCCGTGTGAAATACAGTCCATTACGCTTGGAGACACTATTATTGTAGGTGTTCAGGGAGAAATATTTGTGGAATACGGTCTTGCGATCAAAGCTGCTTCCAAACATAAAAAGACATTTGTGTTTGAGCTGACGAACGGCGGACTGCCGGGATATATCTACTCACCGGAAGCTCTCGAAGAAGGCGGATATGAGGTCGGTTCCTCAATGATGACAGAGAATGCCGGCGCAGTTATTGTAGAAGGCGCTAAAAAAGTATTATAAAACGATCTGCGTATAACATAAGTAACATGAGACGCAACGAAACTTGGAAAAAAATATCGTACAGTCTGTAAAAAGGAGCTCTCCCTTATGAAAGAACAAGCATACACTGATGCGATGCATTCCCTTGAAATCGAGGCAAAAGCGATATCGGATATCCTTACCTATATAGATAAAGAGGCATTTGCACGCGCTGTCGACGCTCTAGCTGCCTGTTCGCGCATTATGACATGTGCCAGCGGTTCCTCGGGCATTGCAGCAAAAAAATTTGCGCATTCGCTCTGCTGTATTGAGCGTGGCGCTATGTTTATGCCGCCATGTGAAGCAGTACACGGCGGTTTGGGCGCGCTAAAAAAGGAAGATGTTTTGGTTATGGTGTCACGAGGCGGAAAAACGGCCGAACTGTTGCCTGTCATTGATGTTTGCAGGAAAAGAGGTTCTACACTGATTGCGCTGACGGAAAACCTGGAGTCACCGCTGGCAAAGCAGGCAGATATCGTCTTGCAAATGCAAATTGAGCGTGAAAGTGATAAATACAATTATATGGCGACCGCCAGCTACGTTGCAACCATCGCCATATTCGACGCTTTGCTTGTGGCACTGATGGAAGAAACAAATTACCAGCGTGAGCAGTTTGCCCTCATTCATCCGGGCGGCGCTGTAGGTGAAATGCTCAATCGGCATTAAAAGACAGACTACGGACAAAATTTGTAAGCTGCAAAATACTTCATTCGGGTAAAGAAAGGAGCCTTTGCTCGTCCAAAGGCATGGATATGTAAATGTATAGCAAGTGTAAAATTCGACCGCCGTTTTTTGAGATAGGCCCTAAAGCCTATTTGTATGGCGAAGCAATGCTGAAACTGGCCAAAGTCATAGATCGCGTTGCCCATAAATATGATGTTGACGTTATTGTAACGCCGCAATATACGGACATCTCCCTCATTGCAGCCAATACGGAATACATTCATGTCTTCGCGCAGCATATGGATCCTCTTCCCGTAGGCCGCGGACTGGGTTCTGTTTTACCTGAAGCTGTAAAGGCAGCAGGCGCGGAGGGGGTTATGCTCAATCACGCAGAAAAGCCGATTTCGCTCGAAACCATAGCTCAGACAATACAACGTGCAGACGAGGTGGGGCTTGCCACTATTGTTTGCGCCGATACGGTGGAAGACGTTCGCGCCATTGCCGAACTCGGGCCGAACATGATCGTAGCGGAACCGACGGAGCTGATCGGCACCGGACAAACCAGCAATATGGCTTACGTACGGTCGACAATCGAAACCGTTCATGCCATAAATCCCTCCATAATGGTTCTGCAGGGAGCCGGAATCAGCAACGGTCAGGATGTCTATAATGTGATCAAGGCCGGTGCCGAGGCCACCGGCTCTACGAGCGGCATTATCAAAGCGGACGACCCTTATGAAATGACGGAGGAAATGCTTTATTCCCTGCGCAAGGCATGGGATGAGCTACATCCCTGATTTTAATCCGCCTGAGCGAGATCAAAGGTTTTCCAAGCAATCTTTTAGCATGGGTTTGGATTTTATGTCAAAATCAGCGAATCTTATGCTTATACTGCTTTCACAAAGCTTTCGCAGCATAAGTCTCGCGGTTTTTGTCGCAGACCGTTCCCCAAAACGGTTTGTATATTAATTCATTATTGGGAGAAAGGCATCTATCATGGCCGTACATATCGGAAAAATCAAATTGCAGTCTCGAAATCATCTGCCGCATTTTCATAACGTGACCGATGAGGTTAAGAAAATCGTGAAAGAATCGGGCATTCAAAACGGTCTGATTACCGTTTATTCACATCACACCACTTGTTCTGTCATTGTTCAGGAATCCTCTCACGATACCAATTATTATGGTCGGGAATATATGCAGATGGATCTGATTGAAATTATGGAAAAGCTGATCCCTACCTGCCGTACAGAAGGACAGTACTACCATCCGGGTCCCAAGCACATTGAGTTTGCTCTCTCATGCCCGGGCGAGGTCGCATATGGAAGCCTCAACACGGACGCGCATCTCCGTTCCGTTTTCTTCGGACGTTCCGAGAACATTATCCTTGAAAACGGCGTTCCGTCTCTTGGGGACTTCGGTTTTATTTATTTCATAGATTGGGATCAGGTGCGTGAGCGCGAAAGAGTGTGCGAAGTTCTTGTTATGGGTGAATAAAATCGGATACCAATGCGGGGAACAGCCGCTCAAGTGTTCCGGTGTCAGCGAATATAGCATCAGCGGTTGAGAGGGCCTGCCGCCGAACCCGGCTGGCGTTCGGCGGCAGGCATTTACAATATTTTTTCAGTAAAAGGTAAAAGTTACAAGGCAGAAAGGGATTCTTTTCTAAAATGTCAAAATTTATGGAAAGAATATGGTTTTAACAATGAATGTTTTGGATATGTTTAAGCTGGATGGTAAAACTGCGCTGGTTACAGGCGGTGCGGGCCGATTTGGCAGACAGATGGTGTTAGCATTGGCACAGGCAGGCGCCGTAGTTTGGACAGCATCGAGGCATCTGGACAGCAATGAAGCATATGCAAAAGAGCTGCGCAGTGAGGGTTATACGGTTTACGCCGACGCATATGATCAAAGCGACGAAAAAAGTATATGCGCGCTCCTCGGCCGAATGAAGGAAAAATGCGGGCGTGTTGATATACTTGTCAACAATTCTGTTCTGCGTTGTGTGAAATCTTATGATGCGCCGCCTGAGGACTTTGAGAAAAGCCTTCGAGTCAATGGTACGGGATTGTTTGTCATTACTCGCGTTTTCGGAGATCATATGGCAGAAAATGGTTCGGGAAGTATTATTAACATTGGTTCTTATATGGGGTATCTCGGCTGTGACGATACTCTGTATACAGATCTTCCGGAAATGGATGCTTTCTCTGCCCCTGATTATTTTTATCACAAGGGCGGCATGAACAATTTGACAAGATTCGCGGCTGCGTATTACGGACCCAAGAATGTTCGCTGTAACTACCTCGCCCTTGGCGGGCTCTTTAACAATCAGGATCCCCGGTTCTTGGAAAGATATAATTCGAGAACCTTTTTAAAGCGCATGGCCAACCAGACAGATGTTATGGGTATTCTCGTTTATTTGGCTTCAGAAGCCTCGTCTTATGTCACCGGAGCGACGATTCCCGTTGACGGCGGATACTCAGCAAAATAAACATTTTTAGTATATAGATGTGCCGTCTTTCGCTCTCTTCCCTTCCCCTGCGAATGGATTTCGGCAAAGACTGCATCTTTCAATCATTTTGCAATGTGGGCCATACCATTTTTTTCGACCGATGGCTGACATACGTTTTTCTCACAACTTTATTACCGCCGCCCGGCGGCGCAGTGGGCACTGCTGCGACAGATCAGCAGACGAAAGGATATTAAAATGGATATGCGTAAGAGCCGCGTGCTCCGTCAAATGAAAAATGGGAAAGTTGCGACCTGTGTAAAACTCAATTATAACGACCCGCGCAACGCCGAGCTGGCCGCAATGTGCGGTTTCGACAGTATATGGATCGATATGGAGCATGTTCCAAACGATTTCAGCTTCATTGAAAATGCCGTGCGGGCTGCCAAAAACTATGACTGTGACGTAGTCACAAGGGTAGCTAG
>DXYE01000101.1 GCA_019415985.1 Clostridiales bacterium | reverse complement strand
ATTACCCGCTTGTAGAATGGGGAATGACAGAAAAGGACTGTCTTTCCTATTGTTACAGGCGGGGTTTTGATTGGGGCGGTTTATATCGTATTTTCAGCCGTGTTTCCTGCTGGTGCTGCCCGCTCCAAAGTTTAGAAGAACTGCGGAAGCTATATCGGTATTTCCCGGATTTATGGCGGCAACTTGAAGAATGGGACGAAAGCACTTGGAGGACTTTTATCAAAAATTATTCTGTCCGTCAGCTTGCCGCCCGGTTTGTCTTTGAAGCTAAATGGCAGGCCGCAGGCGGCAATATCCGAAGCAAAGCGTTTCACGCTGCTTTACGGAAAGAATTATCCCGGCTCGGATCGGAGGTGACGCTATGCCGGACATCAAAACAAAAAATGTTGTCAAAGGAACAGTAAAAACGATTCATAAATCGGCGGTTGCCGCAGAGCGGATGAAAGATGCCTATATCCGCACAAAGGACAAAGCGGAGCACGGCGTTTATTCTGCAGAGGGTTCAGCCGAAGAATATGCCGCAGACCGTATTTCCGGCTGTGCTGATACCGTCACCCGTGAGGCTGTTCGGCAGTTTGACAAACAAGGCCGCCGTGGGGTTCAATCTACCAAAAACAATATCTCCAAAGCAAAAGAGCATTTTCGGCAGCGGCAGGCTCAAAAATCCATTAAGACGCTGGAGCGTGGCGAAAAAACGATCAAGCAGACGGCAAAATCCACGGGTAAATCTACAATTAAAACGGCAAAGGGTTCAGTTAAGACCGCACAGAAAACGGTTAAGACTGCCGAACAGACCGCCCGAACTGCGATTAAAACGAGTGAACAGGCAGCGAAAGTCGCTCAAAAAACCGCACAGGCTTCGGCTAAAGCGGCAAGGACGGCAGCACAGGCGGCGAAAGCCACCGCCAAAGCGACCGTTGCCACGATAAAGGCGGCAGCCAAAGCCACGGTTGCGGCGGTCAAGGCGATTATAGCCGGAACAAAGGCCTTGATTTCCGCTATCGCCGCCGGCGGTTGGGTTGCCGTTGTGATTATCATTGTGGTATGCCTGATTGCCTTGATTGTCGGCTCGTGTTTCGGTATCTTTTTTTCGGGCGAGGATTCGGGAAGCAGTATGACAATGCAAAGCGTGGTACAGGAAATCAACACCGATTACCAAACGCAGCTTGACACCACCAAAACGAATATCTCCTATGATGTTTTGGAAATGTCCGGCTCCCGTGCCGTCTGGCCGGAGGTTTTGGCTGTTTATGCGGTTAAGACTACTACCGATCCGAATAATCCGCAGGATGTCGCCACTATGGACGCTTCAAAAAAAGCGATTCTAAAAGATATATTCTGGCAGATGAATACCATATCCTCACGAACCGAAACAAAGACCGAGGAAATTATCACCGAAACGGATGACGGTCACGGCAATATTGTTGAAACGAAAACGACGGTCACACGGACTTATCTGTATATATCGGTGGCTCATAAGACCGCCGGAGAAATGGCAGATAAATTCGGATTCAATGCAGATCAGCGCAAGCAGCTTGCGGAACTTCTTGCCGAAGAAAATCGCAGTATGTGGAGCGCGGTTCTTTATGGCATTTACTCCGGGGACGATGCCATCGTTACGGTGGCGCTGTCGCAGATCGGCAATGTAGGCGGTCAACCCTATTGGTCATGGTATGGCTTTGACAGCCGTGTGGAATGGTGCGCCTGTTTTGTTTCGTGGGCGGCGAATGAGTGCGGGTATATTGATAGTGGTATTATCCCGAAATTTGCAGGCTGCACAAACGGCGTGCAATGGTTTAAGGATAGAGGTCAATGGATTGACAACAGCGCCACGCCGTCGCCGGGTATGATTATCTTTTTCGATTGGAACAACAAGGGTTCGTCCGGTCCGCAGGACGGGCTATCCGACCATGTAGGAATTGTCGAACGAGTTGAGGACGGAATTATTTATACCATAGAAGGCAATTCCGGGGATTCCTGCCGGGAAAATCATTATGCCGTAGGGCATTATGAAATCCTCGGTTACGGAGTGCCTGCGTATTAAAAAATCAACCGCCTTTTTTGGGGGCGGTTGGTACATAATTATCAGGAAACAAAACGCAGACTATATTTCTTAACTTTTATGTGTTAAAATATACGATACGGCAGTAAAGGAACGCTATTGAGGAATTAAAAACAGTGAAAAAATAAATTTTCAATCTACTATCTAAAATGCATCCGAAATTCTTTTTTTCGTGTTATAGATTATTGAGAGAGTGTCTTATAATTTAGGAGGTCGTATGAGTAAAGAAATTGAAAAAATGACCGCCATTTATGAAAAGCATAAAAACACAATGTATGCAGTCGCATTGAAAATATTAAAAAATCCGCAGGACGCAGAGGACGCAGTACATAATACAATCCCCCCGATTATGCGAAATTTAGATGCGATAAAAGATGTTGACAGCAAAGATTGTATATATTATGTGACAATGGCGGTAAAACATATGTCGTTTAATATGATACGGGACAGACATATTCAAACGGTCTCCTTGTCAGACATTGAGTATGAATTTGCAAGTGATGAAAACATTGCTGAAAGTGTTATTATAGACGAAAGCTGCAAAATCATCTATCAGAATATAAAAAGTATGCCTGCCGAATATCGGGATGTGCTAATCCTCCATTTGTATTACGAATTATCCACATCGCAGATTTCGGATTTTCTGAACAGAAAGCACGGCACCGTAAAATCACAACTCACTCGTGGAAAAAAGCTGCTGAAAGCTCGATTAAAGGAGGATGGATATGAACGATAAAAAAATCAAAGAAGCAATGAAACAGTATATCGAAACACAGGCTGATAATATTTCGTCTGAATCAGAAGAAAAGCACGACCTTACTTCTCTTGACGAAAAGGTTTATGCAATGCTCGGCACAAATCAAAACAAGCACAAAACGGCTGCTGTATGGTCTTTTAGAAAGATAAGCGCGTTAGCTGCCACTTTTGTTTTGATTATCAGTTTAAGCATTACTGCTGTATTTGTTCTCAATAAAGAACCGGAACATATAGTTCAAGAAGTGATTTATTCAATCACTATTTCATACGAAAATGAGCAATACGGTTATTTTTCAAATCGCTTGGTTATTGACAAATACGGACTTAACAATATTTCGGACTTAAAACAGAACCCGGATTTATTTACGGGAATTTTAACCGAAACGGACATTATACAGACAGATAGCGTGATCGACAAAGACAGTATCATCGGAGCCAAGATATATCCATATAGTGACGAGGTTATCATTTTGCAGGGCGATGGGCAATTTTACTATTTTGAAAAAATAGTAACTGATTAACAATATAAAATCAGCACCGCAAAGCAGGCAGTTTTCTTTTGAAAAATGCCTGCTTTTTTGCATCCGATATTTCGCCTTTTGTGTTTATATAAGTAAGGCATGAAAGCCTAAAACAAATTATGAAAGGATGCAAAACTTATGAAAAAGACCATTTTTACACTTTCGCTCTTGCTGATCGCAGCTACCCTTATTTTTACAGGCTGTTCTTCCAAAGGTGATTTTGAATTGGAGCGATCCAAAGGAATTAAGGTTACCTACATTGACGAATTTGAAAAAACAACAATCTTGCCCGCCCCATTGACCTCGGAAGAAATCTTTAACAGTTACAGCGATACGATTGTACGAGGTACAATAGAAACAGTACGCAATATTCAAATCGACTACGGCAAAGGTGAAATTGCTCAAAAAGCACTTGCTACCATAAAAATCACAAAGGTTATTTCGGGAAATGCAAAAGCAGACAGCACGGTAACGGTTTTGCTGCCGAAATGTGTGGATAACGCTTCTGCAAATGACTCGTCTGTTGTAATCTCGCATTTGGAGAATGGAACAGAGGGCATTTTCCTTTTGAAAGAAGTAACAGAACAGAGCTGTGCGGAAATCAACGGAAAAACTTTTTACTATGACGATATTTGCGAATATTCTATGTTCGGAGAAGATCATTTTGCTGTTATCTTGTCCGACGGAGCTATTCGTTTCAATGCTGATCTGTTTGACGGTGCAATTACCAGCTTTGCCAATCTTGATGAAGCAGAAGCTAAAATACAAGAAAGCCTTACAAAGGAATGATTTATATGCCGATACTGAATGTTTGTAATCTATGCAAAACATATCAAGCGGGAGAGGCAGAGGTTAAAGCACTTGACAATGTATCTTTTACCGTAGAAAAAGGCGAATTTGTTTCTATCATCGGTCCGTCGGGATCGGGAAAATCGACCTTGTTACATATCCTTGCCGGTATTGACCGCCCCACCTCCGGCAAGGTGTATGTAGATGGTGAGGATATATATGCCAAGAGCGAAAAGGAGCTTGCCTATTATCGCAGACGAAAGGCGGGCTTAATCTATCAGTTTTATAATCTCGTTCCCACTTTGACGGTTGAGGAAAACATAACGCTCCCTTGCCGCCTTGATAAAAAGAAAACCGACAAAGAAACGCTTGACCGATTGCTGGATACGCTTGGAATGAAAGAGCGAAGAAGTCATCTGCCGAGCCAGCTTTCAGGCGGTCAGCAACAACGCTGTGCCATAGGCAGAGTTTTATTTACAAATCCTGCGCTTATGCTTGCCGACGAACCGACAGGAAATCTTGACAGCAAAAGTGCAGCAGAGGTAATGGAGCTTCTGGGGAGTGCAAATAAACAATACGGTCAAACGCTCATTATGATTACGCACAATTTGGAGCTTGCAAAGTTGGCAGACCGTATGCTTATCATCAAGGACGGTAAGCTCTCGGAGGGATAACTATGGGTGTTTGTATTAAACTTGCAACAAGGAGCTTGCGGAAAAATAAAGGGCGAACGCTGATAACACTTATGGGAATTGTATTGTCCGTCCTCATGGTGTGTACGATTTTTACGCTGTTAAATTCTATGCTCGATTCTGCGATAGATTCCATTATCGAAAAGGACGGATATTGGCATATTGCCGTGTATAACACCACCGCAGAACAAATAGCAGACCTTGAAGCGGCAGAGGGCGTTTTATCCACCCAAATGATCTCCATTGACGAAAATGATGTATTCCGCATTACACTTAAAAATCCAGACGAGGTGTACGAATTTGCAAGCCGATATTTAAGTGAAACAACAGAATATTCGTATCACACGGAATTGCTTTCCTATCTCGGGATTTCACAAAGCGAGAGTATTAAGAGCCTAATAATGGGGATTGCCGCCGCTTTGCTTCTTATCATCGCTGTGGGTGCAATTTCTTTGATATACAATGCCTTTGCTATATCCGTTTCCGAAAGGACGAAAGAACTCGGACTTTTATCCTCGATTGGTGCAACCCAAAAAGATATTCGCACGATTGTATATTCCGAAGCTCTTTTACTTGGGACGGTTGCGATACCGATCGGTATAGTCCTCGGTCTTTTGACTTCTTGGGCGTTGCTTGATATTTTCGGAGCATATATGGGGAAAGTACTCTATGTGAACATTGGTATGCGGCTGCATATAAACGGATGGCTGCTTATGATGACAGCAATTTTCGGTTATCTGTTGGTGTTACTATCCGCCGGTGTTCCTGCTCGCGCTGCTTCTAAAATTTCGATAATAGGCAATCTGAAAGGTGAAAAAGGCGTGATGAAAGTAAAGTGCAGTAACTTTACTTCTTCTGCTGAAAATTTGCTTGCAAAGCGTACTATAAAACGAGAAAAGAAAGCGTTTCGTGCAATAACATTTTCGCTTGCAATCAGTATCTTTCTTTTTGTGTCTGCAAATGCGTTCAGCCTGTATATGCTCTCATTTGTAGAAGCAGAACGGAAGAACATAGGCTACGATCTGCGTATGAACTATTCTATGGAGTTTGGCACGAAAGAATTTGATGAGCTATACAGCTTTGTAAAATCGCAGGACGGCATTGATGAAGTCGGTTGGTTTGCGGAAAGTCCCTCACATTTCCATAGTGTTTTACTTGATTCGGAATGGATAACTGACAGCTACCGAGGCTCGGATTGGGCTACACTTAAAGAAAGCTCCGAATTATATAAAGCTCCGTTTTATATATTCATTATTTCAAATGAACGCTATTCCGAGTTCCTTTCGCAAAATGGACTTAAAAATGATAATTCCGTTTATGCGAGTGCCTTTTATGATGAAATCGACGAGGATAGTAAAAGCACGAGTTTTCCTATCTTGAAAGACGGAAGCTATCACGCCGATGTGCGTTATATGAGTGAAGCAGCGAGTGAACGGCTCAGCCAAGATATTAACGCAAATCCAAATGACCGCTTTGATTATGAGAATTATTACGATACCTTTTTCAGCGTTAATTTTACGGTTGGCAACTATGACTTTCCGCTTGAATTCAGACCGAATTACGGAGGCATCAGTATTTTGATTCCCGAAAGCCGTATGCCTGAGTTTAATGCAGAAATCACAAGCAAGGAAATAATGATACAATCCCCAAACTATGCGAACATTCAAAAAAACACAACGGATTATTTAACGAGCGTTGGTCTTGCCGAAGATGTGTCAATATTCAGTTCTGCTGAAAGCTATGAATCGCAGAGAAACTTTGCCGCAATGATAAAGCTGTTTTCAACTTCCTTTTTAATTCTCTTGACCGTAATATCCTGTGCAAATGTTTTCAATGTCATAACTACGAGCCTCAATATGCGTAAGCGTGAATTTGCGGTATTGCGTTCGGTAGGAATGACGGTAAATAAGCTGTTTGCTATGCTCTGCATCGAAAACCTGCGGAATGGTTTGCTTGCGATCTTAATCGGCGGCATTTCTTCTTTGCCGTTATGCTATCTGATATATAAAAGCATTGTAGTCGGTGCGGTAATTGATTTTGTATTTCCGCTTGGAGCATTTGTAATATCTTCATTGGCTATGTTCCTTATTATGTTTCTTACATCGCTATATGGGCTATGGAAAATCAAAAATGGAGATATTATTGCGGATGTCAGAAATGATTTTGTGTGATGATGTAAAAATGATTGTATGAAAAGGCGGTGGCGCAATGAAAAATGAGCATTGGATTTTATGCCCTGCTTGCGGCAGTAAAACGCGTGACAAAATCAGAGAGGACACGGTATTAAAGAATTTTCCTCTCTACTGTCCAAAATGCAAGCAGGAAAGTTTGATCGAAGTTGAAAATTTGAATATAGTTGTCATCAAAGAGCCGGACGCATAGACGCAGAGCCGATGACCTGTGAGATACCTCGCAGATCATCGGCTCTGTTTTTTGAAAAGCAGCTTTATGATTGTTCTTTTGGTTGACTTTCCAATGTGGCTTTTACGGTTGCTTTGATAATTTCCATTGAACGCTCATTACAGCCGTAAAGCATACGGACAAGATTTTCTATTTCGGAATCTTTGGACGGCTTTTCGGGATAGAAAATCGAATCCGCTGGTATTGCAAGTTCCCGGATGAGTTTATAGAGGACATCAAAACTGGGTTTCTTTCCCTCGTTCTCAATCCGATATAAGTATCGCTCGGTAATATCAACTCTTTCCGCCAGCGTTTCCATTGTAATATCGGCACGCATACGAGCAGTTTTAAGGATTTCTCCAAGCGTTTCAGGTTCTTTATGCACTGTCGGTTCACCTCCACATATAATTGTACCTAATTATGTCATGTTGATAATGGCATGGTAATTCAATTATAAATGAACGGGCAGTTCGTAAATTATTGAACTGAATAGAATAACAGCCCCGACAAATAAAAAAACGAGGTTTTGCCGGGGTGTGTAGTTATGCCTATCCCTCCAATTCAGCGTTTTGGTTTGGAGGTTTTTTATGCGCTGGACTGCCGCCAACGCTTCGCTGCTGATTATGAGCAGCGAGTATAATTGTATGACTTAGACCGCCTATGCCCCGATGGTACACGGTCAAAAAAAGTCTAAATTTTGCATCGGGATATTATGGCTCTTACCCTGAACCCACAGACCATATTTTATATGACATAAACTATAATGCACTTGTGTTACGGCGATTTTTGCCGTTATGCAGGTGCGTTTTTGTATATAGCAAAGCACCGTTACCACGCTGTCGTTCACCGCCCCGATCAATCTGAATTTCTCAAATTTCAGATTGATCGGAGGAAACGACTATGGACGAGAAGCGTCCAAAACGCAGAAAAGACAAAGACAATCCCTATACACTTTCCAAACGACAGGACAAGCATTATCTTTCCTTTCGGGACGGACAAGGTGTGTTACGGGAATTGCTGATAAACAAAGAATTATTTGAACTTCTGGATTGCTTTGAACTGGACGATCTTTCATTTCTTAATGAAATGGATCGGCATTACGAGCATTCAGAACTTACCGAGGCTACTTTATATGACCGGGCGTTTGTTCTCCCGGAATCGGTTGAGGATGCGGTTCTTCGCAATATGCGGTATGAGGCGTTGCACAACGCTATAAACAAACTGCCCGAAACACAACGGCGCAGGCTCATACTGTATTATTTCAATGGACTTACATACTCCCAAATTGCAGAAATGGAGGGATGCAAATATCAGACGGTGCAGGATTCGATTTATGCCGCTCTGAATAATTTGAAAAAAATTTTGAAATAGTCCCTGTGTTTTAGGCTTTAAGTGAGGAAACAGGTGGAGAGGTACGAAAACTCTCTGCCTGTTTTCCGTTTTGTGCGGTGAATGGGTTTGCTCTTTTACAACTGAATACCCATTCATCAAACACATTCCTATTGCTATTGTGATGAGCATAAGCCACATTAGCGGCTGCGCCACGATTTGCGGAAAACAGAAGCAACGAGATTACACCTATTTTGATTATACGGTCTTTGGCTTTCTGATTTCCGGCAAGGAGCGATAAACAGCCGGCTATAAGTATCGGGAGGCTCCCGGTATGGCGATGATAAGCAATAGGGCTAATGATACTCCTGTTCAGTCACAGTCCGAGCGAGCAGCATTTTTCGTGTGTGAGCCGTCGCAGGCAATGAGAGCAGCCGATAGAGAACCTACCGGGGGTGAGATTCCCGTGGAGCTGGTGAGCCGCCAGCCGTTTGATGACTTCCCATAACGATCCGGGGTGTCGAGGACAAATAGGAT
>DXYE01000100.1 GCA_019415985.1 Clostridiales bacterium | reverse complement strand
ATCGTATAGGAGCGGATCCTTTCTGATTTTCCGCGACACCATATAAAACAAACGGATAGGATAACCCCCTCCTATATGCTATACTGGCTTCGACATCCTCCAGGTACGGAACAGAATAAAATACGTAAACGAGGCAATGCTGACCGGTTCATTCCGCTCCCCTGGCCCAAAACAAAAAGTAAGGGTGGTTTTTTCGCGCTGGCAGGTTCAATGTAAAAACACTTCCCATGCTTCTCTAGAAGACGTTGAAAAAGAAGTAGGACTTACACAGCTTTTGAAAAGCAATGTTATTGTAATTATCAGCACCGGAAAAATCCGTGCGGATGCCAGAAAGTACAGTCATGTAGTTATGAAAGATACAAATCTTTGTATAGTGATAATCGACGGTGAAAATATTAAAAAAATCGCTAATAATCCAGTTGACATTGTGGATGTGTTTGAAAGAGAGGCAAAGTCAACCATGAGCTTAAAAAAGTTAAATATTTGAGGTGTTTGTTATGTTTGAAACGATAAAGCCTTACTTCCAAACAGAACAAAGTAAAATGTTTCTTAAGGATTCGTTAGAAGTTATCAGGGAGATACCTTCAAATAGCATAAACTTGATTATGACCAGCCCTCCTTTCGGTTCGGTCAGAAAAAAAGAATATGGCAATGCAGATGCCGATGAATATCTGGAATGGTTTGTCCCTTTTGCCAAAGAGTTTCATCGTATTCTCGCAGAGAATGGAAGCCTTGTTATAGATATTGACGGCGCATGGAACAAAGGACAACCGACACGCAGCTTATACCATTTTTAGCTAGTTATTATGCTTTGTGAAAAATTTGGATTTCATTTGGCACAGGATTATTACTGGTGGAATCCCTCTAAACTTCCTACCCCTGCGGAATAGGTAAACGTTCGCAGAGTTAGAGTAAAAAGATGCAATTAACACTGTATGGTGGTTATCTAAAACGCCATATCCTAAAGCAAGCAACAAACGCGTTTTGCAAACATACAGCAACAGTATGGAGGAATTATTTAAAAATGGATATACAGCCAAAAAGCGCCCCAGCGGACACGATATCAGCGACAAATTTTCACTTGACAACGGTGGTTCCATTCCCCCAAACCTCCTTGCTATCCCAAATACTGAAAGCAATAGTTCTTATATACGATATTGTAAGGAAAAAGGACTTTCTCCGCATCCGGCCAGATTTCCCAGCGAATTGCCTGAATATTTTATAAGAATGCTTACAGATAAGAACGATACTGTGCTGGACCCTTTTGCCGGTAGTTGTGTAACGGGAGAAGTGTGTGAAAGATTAAATCGCAAATGGATATGCTGTGAAATGGTTGAAGAATATCTGCGAGGAGCCATCGGAAGATTCACCGCGAATATGTTATCTGTTGAAAGAGAGAACATTGCATACGGTATCATTAAACCGGGAGCAATGTGGGGCAAAGAGACCGAAGGGAAGCTTTCGGAAGATGGCGGCAAAGCTCGACCAAGCAATAGTTTTATGGTTCTTTTCGTGTTTTATACCTCCTCTTAAGCGCCGTTCAGTCGTTCTATGGCACCTTAAAACATAGATTTTATTATGAAAGGCATTGACAATTTCAATTTTTGTGCTACAATATTAGCTGTAAATCGGAAGTGCCTTTTTTACTTCCGACATTGGTGAGTTTGGAGGTGAATGTTTATGGCATACAAAATTTCCGACGAATGTATTGCATGCGGCTCATGCGAAAGCGAATGTCCTGTCAGCTGTATCTCCGAAAAGGACGGAAAATATGTGATCGATGCAGATGAGTGTATCGATTGCGGAACCTGTGCCAGCGTCTGCCCTGTAGATGCTCCGCAGGCTGACTGAACGGCTTGGTATTGCAAAAAGCTGCTGCATACGCGTGCAGCAGCTTTTTGTTTCTATAAATGATATTGCTCTGATGTCACAAGACACCGAATATCACCCCGGCAAAAAATGCATGATTCAGACAGAGCAGAAAAGGAAAACAACATGCAGCCTGAAAACCTACCAGAAGACAGGGTCATCCGAATCAACGACGAGCTTTTATTAATGTATAAAGAGACCGGACTGCGTTTCGGGACCGATGCCTACCTGCTTTCTGCAATGATTCGTGGCAACGGACGGGGACATGCAATCGATCTCGGCAGCGGTACCGGCGTCATCTCGTTACTCTGTGCCGCAAAAAAGCGCTTTGCCTCCATATATGCAGTTGAACTGCAAGAGGAGTACGTCTCCATAATTCAACGGAATGTTTCCGCCAATCATTTCGAGAACATCATATTTCCGCTTCACGCGGACATCCGTCAGCTCAGGCAATCTGATCTGCCGCATCCCGCGGATGTGGTTTTTACCAATCCCCCCTATATGAGAGCGGGTAGTGGTATCCCGGCAGCCGCCCCGGATAATCGTATGGCACGGCAGGAAATCTGCGGCAGTATCGCAGATTTCTGTTTGGCTGCTTCGCGTCTGTTAAAGTTCGGCGGTATGTTCTATGTTGTATACCGACCGGAACGCTTATCAGATCTGCTGTACGCCATGAGATCGGCAGGACTTGAGCCGAAACGTTTAACCTTAGTACACCCCACCGTCTCGCATCCTCCCTGCCTCCTACTTGCCGAAGGAAAAAAAGGCAGCGGCTCCGGTATGGTTGTCACAAAGCCGCTGATCCTTAAAACACGAAGCTCCGACGGAACGATCGCGGATACTGACGATTACCAGACAATCTATTCTACAGGCGACATGACGGAGTTATTTAAAGGATCATAGCCGATAAACCGGTATAGACTGGCTTCTGCATGCAGACCGGCCAATCGGTTATGCAGCATATCTCCTCCCTCAGGCTCGTCCTGCCTCAGCCAATGCAGACCTGAATTCTGTTTTTGGATACGGCCTAAAAGTTTCTTTAAACCGGGTGAAGCCTGTCTAATAGGTATCGAGATCCCCCGTGCACACTATTACACCGAAAGCAATCAAATTAAACCGGAGAATTGCGATATAAACGGACTCACTTTTTCTTCCGGAAGCCCGTCTCCGTTTGTATCCCGTTGAAATACAGAAATACAATTTTAAGAAGCCACAGTTAAGTCCTCACCTTTTCAGGCTGCTTATCGTATATTTTTTATTTTTGGGAATATGCCGGGTATACGTTTAAAACGACAAAAAACTCATGCTATTTGATAATGATGCTGCATCGTGAAAATATTTGAATTATAATCCTCCAATTTTTAAATACCACATTAGTTTTTACCGTAAGCAAGAAATTTTTTTATTTTTTCTTACACCCTTTGAAAGAACAGAAAAGGCGACAGACTTCATCTGCCGCCTTCATGTATTTTTAAGTGAACTTCGAATTCCGACTGTTGTTTTCTTCTTTAAAACCGCGTTAAGCGTTGTTCCATTCCAACCGAATTGCACGCAGGTTTTTATGCCGTCAACGCTTTTTTCAGCCATACCAGCCCTGTGTCCAGAGCCTGATAAAGCCCGCTCTTTTCGCCCTGTTTTATTAATTTATGTGCATTGTCAATTTTAGGATCTGTGCTCAATACTTGTATCAGCACACGGTCGGGCACCTCTCTGCCCTCTACCTCTTTATTGGTTAACACCAGCAGAAACAGCACTGCTTTATCGCGCATATCCCCGTAACAATAAGCATTCTTTTCACGCACCAATGGCTTTCCCTGGTACATTAGGTATGTTCCCTTGAGCAATTCCTTTTTCATAACTTCCAGTGCCACCCTTTCGCTTTTTCTATTACTTAATTATATTAATCCCTCTACCCCTTTCATTGTAATTTCGCTTTAACCGTTCTACCATTCAATTGGCTTTGTCATATACATAGGTGTCGGGTATTGATATCTTCTTGATGTCGGCGCCAACGCTTCTCAGCTTGCCAACAATATCGTCATATCCACGTTCAATATGGTAGATATCATCAATTTCAGTTTGCCCCTCTGCTGTCAGACCTGCAATGATCATGGCTACACCCGCGCGAAGATCTACTGCACGCACCGGCGCCGCAGACAGCGGAGTACCGCCCTCAACAATTGCCATTTTTCCGTCCACTTTGATATTGGCGCCCATTCTTTTGAGCTCCTCCACGTACCGGAAACGATTGTCCCAAACTCCCTCAGATAGATAACTGACGCCCTCGGCCAAACAAAGAAGAACACATATTTGCGGATGGACATCCGATGGAAAACCCGGATACGGCAGGGTCTTTATATTGACACGCGAGAGCTTTTCATGCCTCGATACAATAACAGCATCGTCCAATTCCTCAATTTCTACACCCATTTCCTCAAGTTTTGCAGAAATGGACTCCAGATGCTTGGGTATGACATTGTTGATTCTGAGCACACCCTGTGTGGCAGCAGCCGCAATCATAAAAGTACCGGCCTCGATCATATCGGGAATAATAGCGTAAGTACAGCCGTGAAGCTGGTCTACCCCTTTTATTTTTATCACGTCTGTACCGGCCCCGGTAATTCTGGCGCCGCATGCATTCAAAAAGTTTGCAAGGTCCACAATATGCGGCTCTCGCGCAGCATTTTCAATGACCGTCATCCCCTTGGCGCAGACCGCCGCCATCATGACATTCATCGTCGCGCCAACCGACACAACGTCGAAATATATTTGATTTCCATACAACCCACGCGGCGCAGCCGCTTCAATTCGGCCGTTTTCCACATTGACCGTAGCACCCAGAGCTTCAAAACCCTTGATATGCTGATCAATCGGTCTGACGCCAAAATCACATCCGCCGGGGAAACCCGCACTAGCGCGACCAAAGCGCCCCAATTCAGCCCCCAGCACATAATAAGAAGCCCTCATTTTTCGCACCAACGCGTACGGAGCGCTTCCGCAGACCGCATGTTTCGTATTGATTTCCACTGTATTGCGGTTGAGCCGTCTGATTTCCGCTCCCATACTGCGGAGTATTTCCAGAGACAGCGTTACATCGCTGATATCCGGTATGTTTTCAAGGACACAAGTGTCATCTATTAACAGCGTCGACAAAATCACCGCTACAGCCGCATTCTTCATGCCGCTGATCTCTACGGTCCCCATAAGAGGTTTGCCGCCGTTTATGATAATCTTATCCATAGCAGCACCTTTCGGTTCCGAGCAAAAATGGCCGCGCAAGCCCTTCTGACAATGCACCGGCGCATTCTCATCGCTCTATCGTTATATTCTCATGTTTTCCCATTTATGTAACAACTATTCTATCAATTTCAGCTTTGGCATAAATTTCATTGTCTGAAAACATTTAACCTGCACATTTTTAAACTTCAGGTTTAAACCTGCCCTAAAGCACCATGGAATAGTATACCACCTTTTCCGAAATCAGGAAAGGGATATCTATAAATTTTCATGGTATATTCATCATTTTTTTACTTATAATCATTCACATGTAAAATCTTAAGCCGTTTTCGTATCATATTGCAAAGGAATCGCTCTCATTTCCTATCATATGCCAATGAATAAAAAATGTGAAAATCCGTCTAAACAAACAGTATTCCGAAAACAAACCATCAATTTTTTTCGCAGGATAAATAATAGGCAACCGCAAGGTCCGCCACAAGGCCATAACTTTTTGCCCCCTCGCTCTGACCCTGAACCTTCAGATAGGTATCGTTGATCGTACCGCTGATATCCGCAGCTATATTGTCCTGATAAGGCTCAAAGAAATCCTGATAAGAGCGCAGCTCGTACGCAAGGCGGGAATCCAGTCCGCCGATCAGTTCACTGTAGCCGGAAGCATCCGCCTCATATAACGGTCCTGCGAGATATTCGATCATATTGACATAGCCGCAGTATCGAATATAGGGATTATCGCTGTTGATGCATACCAGAAAGGCGGCAAAATTAGCCTCATCCTCACGCGCAACCCCCCTCTGATGCGCAAGCTCATGCGCAGCCGTAAACGGCAGTGTATAATCCGGGAAATTCATATTCAAATTGGATTCTCCCGTAAAAAATGTATACACGCCTGCAATATGCGTATATGTGAGCGCTTTGCTCAAGGCTACGGGCTTCACACGGGAACGGTAATTCTGAAAGGAAGGGTATTTTTCACAAAAGCGACTGTAATCCCCCATCAATTGTTCGTTGAGCTCATCCAAGGTAAACGGCATCACGGAAAAAGAACCGAACCGATAATTGATTTCACCGCACAGTGCATTTGCTTCATCGATCAGCCACGACATGGTCTCCTTAAAATCCGCGGTGCTTACATCCGTCTGTTCCAGACCTACTTTTTCCGCAATAGCTGTCCCGTGATAGGCCGTCAGAAAACCGAATACAAATGTGCCGTACAAAAACACCGGTATCGAGGCAAACGACGTCAAAAATCTGATTGATTGCGTTTTCCCTCCATTCATGCGCCGCAGAGCAAGGAAATACAGCAAAACCAGCAAAAACGGCATTGCCAGAAAGCACATTTCCGCAAGGGAGAACGGAATCCAGCCGGTAAGCGTAGCAAGCAGCCGGCGCAGAAGGGCACCTGCTGTCCGGCTGATAAAATCTGCAAACGGTTCAAAGCATACAGCACCTATATGGATGCAAACTGAGACAATCAGCACAAGAACAGCGCAACGAGCCGTTCGAGTGGTATACTTCAGAAATCCCAACCATATCTTTCTCATTGGATGACCTTCCCTTCTCCCGTATATATAGGTATTAAAAAGTCTATACAAAACAGCGGCAAAGGTCTCGCGTCAAACCGATGGTCACGGCCCCGAGGCTTTAACAGAACAGTACTTACAATTTATTTATAACCTTACTGCCGCCATCTATGCATCCGTAAGCATATCAAGCGACATTCCGCATAAACAGCATAGCTCCTTCATATCCTCTGGAATCGGTGCACTAAGCGACAGCATCTCTGCCTTTGTGGGGTGAGGCAGGCGCAGGCGCCAAGCGTGCAGTGCCTGACGTCCGATAGGACCGGAAGCGCTCCCTTTCCCATACAGTGTATCTCCCAAAATAGGCACGCCGCGGGAAGAAAAATGTACACGCAGCTGATGGGTACGTCCTGTAACCGGTGTAGCGAGTACTGCCGACACGGATAATCCTTCCGCTGTCACTGCATGGCCCAAAAGTTTATATAGTGTTTTGGCCGGTGCACCTCCTGTTTCGCTTATTTCCCTCTCTACCAGGCTGTCTGCTTTTCTCTGAATACCGAAAACAATTTCCCCCTGGGCAGGTACGGGAATGCCCTCCAGCAGAGCCAGATACGACTTTTCCACAAGTCGCTCGTGATGAAGCCGGTATATTGCACCCGCCGTACGCTGATTTTTGGCTAACAGCAGAACACCGCTTGTGTCACGATCCAGACGGCCGGCGCATCGAAACACAAAGGGTTCGCCGCGTACTGCAAACAGATATGCCATACCATTGGCTACCGTATCCTCAGAATGTCCGAACGACGGATGTGTCGGAAGATGCGGCGGTTTGTTGATACAGACCAAATCCTCATCCTCATAAAGGATTTCAAAAGACATAGGCGCCGGCTTGATATTGGGCGATTCCTTACTGTCATACAGTGCAAGAGAAAGCGTATCTCCGGTCTGCAGCATCGCACGAACCGTTACTCGATGTCCGTTCAGCAATATCCCGTCGTCCGTTTTCTTCAGCCGTATCAAGCATCGGCCTGACAGCCTCAGCGTATTTAAAAGATATGATTTTACAGTCCGTCCGCCTTCCTCCTGAGAGATACGGTATACCGCATATCTTTCCCCCACAGCTTCCAATCTCCTTTGATGATGTTGTATCCGTTCTATCCGTTCAAAAACCTGTAAAACAACAGTCTGTATCTTTATATGCCGTTAGCCTTCCTCTTCATTTGCCACATTTAGCCTATTAGAACCTTATGAAAAGGCGCTCACGCTGCGGGAACATTCCTCGCCGCACGAGCGCCTCCTCCTTCTTCGCTCAGCCGATTTTCAAAGTCCATCCGAAGGGATCGTCTAGACGTCCCCACTGAATGCCTGTCAGCGTATCATAAAGTCTCTGTGATATCTCACCGATTTTACCGCCGTTCAGAATGATGATATTTCCGTTATCGTTCAGCTCACCGATCGGTGAAATGACGGCAGCGGTTCCGGTTCCGAACGCTTCTTTCAGCTCCCCGTTTTTGTTTGCATCCAAAATTTCATCAATGGACAGCTTACGTTCGCTGACCTTCAGACTCCAGCTTTTTAAAAGCTCAATGCAGGAAGCGCGGGTCACACCGGGCAAAATATTGCCATCCTCAAGCGCAGGCGTCACAACCTCGTCTCCGATGACAAAAAACACATTCATCGCACCGACTTCATCAATATACTTTCTGTAAATGCCATCCAGCCAAAGCACCTGCGCATAACCCAAGCGATTTGCCTTTTCCTGCCCCTTGAGTGAAGCGGCATAATTCCCTCCGACCTTGGCAAAGCCGGTTCCGCCTTTCACTGCGCGAACATATTCCGTTTCAATATAAATTTTCACAGGGTTAATTCCCTCCGGATAGTACGCACCTACCGGGGAGAGAATAATACAAAACAGATAGGTTGCCGAGGGGTGAACGCCGAGATGCGCGTCCGTCGCTATGATGAACGGACGAATGTAAAGCGACGTTCCTTCTTTTTTAGGAATCCAATCCTTATCCATAAGCACCGTCTCAGAAATAGCCTGCAAAGCGTCAACAGGATCGATCTGCGGTATGCACATTCTCTCGTTGGTCCGGTTCATCCGCTCGATGTTTTTATCGGGTCTGAACAGCAGAATCTCCCCCTTGACGTCGAGATAAGCTTTCATGCCCTCGAACATCTCCTGCGCATAATGGAAAACCATTGCCGAAGGCTCAAGAGAAAGGGGCTGATAGGGTACGATGCGGGCATCATGCCAGCCCCTACCTTCCGTATAGTTCATTAGAAACATGTGATCCGTAAAATATTTGCCGAAGCCGAGCTGATTCTCGTCCGGCTTCTGTTTCGGATGCTCCGTCCGCGTCACTGAAATTTTCAACATTTCGCCAACCTCTCACAGGCATACCATCCCCTGGCACGCCTGCCCTTTCTTTGTCAATTTATGAAATCTATCGTCTTAATCATTAAGCAAAAATTATTCCCATATATATTAAGTAAAGAAGATCGATAACTATATATTC
>DXYE01000010.1:948-43962 GCA_019415985.1 Clostridiales bacterium | reverse complement strand
GTGGGCTCGGAGATGTGTATAAGAGACAGGATATATCATATGGCACTCTCCGAATATCTCTCGGTCCGGCGCCGGTCCGTATAATTTCAGAACCAAGCGAACGAAAGCAGGGGACAGTGAATTGCCGGTCCAGAGGGCACATCAAAGGGTTGACGGAAATCCAAAAGAGATGGTATACTTAATTGAAATGGGTTGTTTACATTGCATTTTCGTCTGCATGTCTTAGTGGAACGCACGTTGTGAAAGAAAAAAGAAAGGCAGTGACAGTGCTTACTGTCATTTGAATACATGGATATGTCTTATATGCAGAAACAGGAACTCGAAACCATCAGACTGGACGACGCAGACAGCGCGCTGATTCTTCTCGATCAGACGGAGCTGCCTAACCGCGTGGTGTATTTACGGCTTTATACGACAGAAGAGATTCGGGAGGCGATCTGCGCACTTCGGGTGCGCGGCGCGCCGGCTATAGGTGTAGCCGCTGCTGCCGGACTGTATTTGGCGGCAAAGCATGCTGCACAGGAGGAAAGCCTTTTCGACGTGTTCCGCAAAAGAGTAGCAGAGGCGAAGGAACTTCTGGCTTCCGCCAGGCCTACGGCTGTCAATTTGTCCTGGGCGCTGGAGCGTGTTTACGCAGAACTTGCGTCCTCGGATGATAAGCGCCCCCCCGCTGAGATTGCCCAAAATATGCGAAGAACCTATGAAGCGATTCGGGAAGAGGATATCCGCGTGTGTGAAGCGATTGGACATTACGGACTCCAGCTCCTTCACCCGGGAGATGGCATCTTGACACACTGCAACGCGGGACAACTTGCTACGGTCAGGTACGGAACGGCTACAGCTCCTCTGTATTTGGCGCATCAGCAGGGGTATTGCCTGCGTATCTTTACAGAGGAAACCCGTCCGCTTCTTCAGGGGGCGCGGCTGACTGCTTTTGAACTGCAGAAAGCGGGTATGGATGTCACCCTGGTCTGCGACAATATGAGCGCAGCCTTGATGCGGCGCGGTCTGATTCAGGCGGTTTTTGTCGGATGCGACAGGGTGGCTGCAAACGGCGATACAGCCAATAAAATCGGAACTGCCGTATTGGCGGCCGTGGCGAAACAGTACGGGGTTCCGTTCTATGTATGCGCCCCTACTTCCTCAATTGATATTGGCTGTACGTCCGGCGACGCTATTCCGATAGAGGAACGGGCAGGATCGGAGATCACGGAACTCTGGTATCAGGAAAGAATGGCGCCGGATGGAATTCATGTATGGAATCCCGCGTTCGATGTAACGGATCATAGTCTGATCAACGCGATCATCACGGAAAAGGGCATCATCAGGCCGCCGTTTTTACAGGGACTGGCTGAATGCATGAAATAAAGGCTTCGCACAAAAACGGTGTCGGCTTGCCTAACGTACTTTGGCGTATTGCTTCTGTGCGCATCCAATCGGTCGTTTCGGAAAATATTTAGACAGTAGGTCTTCCGCAGACGACGGAAACGGCATATGGCTGTCACAACATCGGTGTGCGGAAATTTCGAGGTCTCGCTGTATACATGCGGACAGAGAAGAAAATTTCAGCAGAGAAGATTCTTTCGTGTATAAAAAAGACGGAGTTCTGCTTTCAGCATCCGCGGACATGGATAATCCGATAAAATCCTGTAAAGCAGGGAGCTGCGGTATATTGCAGCACCGATTGACCGTGGTCCTCCGTGTCGCCTGTCGCAAAATGTATATGTCCGGCAAAAACCGCCCGGACTACATTCCGATTCTCATTCAGCAAACGAAGAAACCTCCGGTTGAGCTCATTCTGCTGCTCCTCGCCGATCATCCAGTTATATCCCCAGAAGTTCCAGACCGTCTCCTTCGCGGCCGGAGAAAAGACAGGGACGTGCAGGAGCAGCAGGAGCGGCCGGCCTTTGCGGATTTGCCGTTTCATGGCGGTATATTGTTCTTCCGTAATACTTACGGAGCTATCATTTATGACGACAATATCCAAGCCATTCAGTTCGATAACGCGAAATTGAGGGGAACCGCCTGTCATGTCCAAATACAAACGGCGCATTTCTTCCGGGGCATCTTCGCCCACGCTGTCGTGATTTCCCGGCGCGAGAAGACAGTCTGTGCCCAGAGCGTCCAGATATCTTTTCAGAAACCGTAGATTGGACAGGGAAGGAAAATCCACGGTGTCACCTGTGCAGAAGACCATGTCAGGAGAAATTTCACGTATGCGTGACGCTACAGCCTCAATGGCCTCAATGGGATACAACCCCGCCTGATTTTTCCAGAATTCTGTTCTGGATGCCACAAGAGTTTTTTCTTCTTCGGAATCCGACTCTTCGCTTACTGCGATGTGGAGATCTGATATATGAATAAACGTATATTCACGCGGAATTCCCGGTATCACAAGTTCCACCGTTGATTCCGTGAGAAGGAAAGCGTTGCTGTCGGCTGAAGATTTAAATGTTCGTATAGACATGTTCGTCCCCTTTCCGTCATGTCAGAGGAAGATTGTTTTTTCTCAGGTGGTGTGTATCGTTGATATACAGAAAGCGAGGGACCGTATAACCGCTATCGGCATTGTGAAAATTGATCCATGAAATGCCCGTTTGATAAGTGAAAAAGGAGTGCCAAGCCGTCAGCGTCGGTATTTGCAGCAGGTATCCGGCCAAAATGAGGAAGGTACCCGCATGGCTGAAAAAGGCAATGTTTTTTTCGCTTTTCTCCAAAATTTTAAAGCGGTGTCCTTCGTACTGGTAACCCAATTTGTAAAAAAAGGTTTCTGCTCCTGTTTCTACTGTCTTTACCATGTCCCTAATCTGTTCTGAGCCGTTGAAGCGGGGGTGCGTGTGCCATTCGTCTCCGAGGGCCTCGAGCTCGGGTGAGCGAAGAAATTCAGGCTCTAACTGAACTGCGAGCGTAGGGCTGCCGTCGTCCCTGTATGCGTAATGCTCGACCTCGTGCGCCCAAGGCTCGACGAGGACGTCTTTGCCGAGCTTATCTGCCAGATGTTGAGCGGTTTCCGTGGCTCTTCCCATTGGAGAGGAGAAAATCTCGTCAATATGGAGTTGAAGAAGTTCTTCTGCGCAGGAATCTGCCTGCTTGTGGCCAAGCTCGGTCAGGCAATCGCGGCAGTAGTCGGGATTGCCGTGGCGAATAAAATATAAGTTCATACAGTCCTCACAAAATATTTTATTGTTTTTATGATCATGTATTGCATCTGGCTATTTCAGACCTGCAGTTTTGGGACCGATTATTGACGGCTGAAATGTTTTTCGGAGTTTTTTCAAATACGGAGGCCATTACGCTCTGAAAGGCGCATTTTAATTCAACTCCCTGGCTTGTAAATTTTTTAAAAATACTTTGATTTTATGGTTGTCGAACCGATTTGACTTATACACGAACAGCCGTTAACGGATGGCTTTGGCTCTGTGAAATCAAAGAGCGCCAAAAGGAAAGCATTCCCTTTGGCGCTGACGCCGGATGCTCTGAAAAAAGTTTTCAGCGCCGGTCGATTGTGGGCTTATTCATCAAGAGGCAGGACCCATATGTTGCGGAAGCAAACACGGTTTCCATGGTCCTGAAGCATTAGGGGACCCTTCGGAACGACATGATCGGTGACGCCGCCCGGGGTGTTGCTGTGCAGGATGATATTGTTGTGTACGGGCAGTCCATTTTGAAGAATCGTCATACGAGCGTCCTCGATGACGGCATTATTCTCATTGTAACGGGGAGCGCGGAGGATGATATCATAGGTCTGCCATTGCTCCGGCGGCAGGCAGGCGTTTGTAAGAGGGGTATAAACGCAGTAAATAGCACTGCAGTCGTTGCAGATGGGTTTTTCGATACCGTAAGAATCGAGAACCTGAACTTCGTAGCAGCCGTGAACATAGACGCCGCTGTTGCCCTTGTCCTGACCGTGGCATTCAGGCATATCCGGGCACTTGAATTCAACATGAATCAGGGCGTCCCTGTATTCAACCGTAGAAATAATATCGCCGTGTCCGACGACGAGTTCGCCGTTTTCGATGGTCCAATTGCAGTCGGAACCGTCACGCATCTTCCAGGAATCTGTATTTGTTCCATCAAACAGAACGATTTTTTTGTTCTTATCGTACATAAGCATTCAACTCCTTTGAATCAAAAGTTTTATACATTATATAACGCGTGCCGGGAGAAGTCAAGATTTTTATGCGACGTTGTGCAAAATTTTTTCTGTCTTTTATTTAAAAACATTAACAATTTGCTTGTACTGTTCAACTGTTATGTTGAATAATTTTTCTGCTTCTTCATTCTGAACAGTCCGCAAAAATTATTTTGTGTGCGAATAGTGACAGCTGCATAAGGATGAAGATAATGAGCTGCTTCGAAAATTCAGCAAAACGAAAGGTACCGCGCAAGACAGCGGCCTAACCGTATATCCACGTATAAGATACCTTTGCGTTAAGCTCATCCAAGGTATTTTGCAGATGTTCCGGTTTTACAGACTGCAGTTTCCGTTTGCCCAATGGATGTTTGGTCTGACTGCGGATTTTGGATTGTCCAATGGAACGGATGATTCCAGCGACCGTTATTGCAAACAGTCGAAAGAGGAACCTTTTGATGCCAAGCTTAAAAATAGGTTTCGATGCTTGTGTCAGGGTATGCGAAGCCCCAATGATTTAAATTAATGATTTAAATTGTATTATCACGGATTGGAAGTGCGTAAAATAGCAGATTGATGCCATCGAAGAAAAAGGTGTCGAGATTATAGTCTCCGAGAAGCCGAAATGAACCGTGTGTAAAACTGCGAAGCATGATTCTCAATAAATATATCAGCCTTCGGCCGTTTGCTATCGAAACGGATATTCCGAACAGCACATTTATGACTCTGTTATCCCGTGATATCGGCAGCTTCCTTTGATGATGTTGTAATCAAATTCTGAAAAAAGCTGGAAATAGACCCAATGCAGCTAGAAAAAATCCGGCGGCGACGGGAGAATTTTTCCCGTCGCCGGCTTTGAATCGGAAGCGGAAAATATAGCTGTACCAGAACAACAAGCATATTCTTGATGCCATAGAGGGCAGCATGGATGTACCGAATGTAACATAGCTTTAAAGATGACAATATTGGATAAGTCAGGGAAGAATGCAATCATTTACAATATATCGTTAAAAGAAACATTCATATGCCCCAACACTTGCCGATATTTGTCAACAAAGCCCCCGCCTGCTTTTAATTGCTGGTGGGGGATCTTTGCACGGCGGTCAAATCAAAGATGCCACATATCAGTTAAATGTTGATAGTCAAAAGCCCCTGCTTTGGCCGTAACCTTAGCGGGGCGCTTTACATTATATAACTTCACATGAGCTTATTTAATTATAAAAATAAATTGCTTTTTCTTGAAATTTTTCTTATCATACTATTTGTCGCAGTCCTTTGCTTTCAGATTCCATTAAAAGGCAATAGAGCATTGAATGCTCGAAATATCCATGCTATCAAGGCTTTTCAATAAATGTAATAACGATTTTTCATCGTTTATGATAATGCTTGAAAATACATTTGAAAAATAATTTTTTTGTTTTTTTATGTTGAATACTTGATTATTTTACAAAAGCATGGTATCATATAAAGAAATGCGAAAAAACACTGATTCTCTGCAAAGTCTTAAAATTCAGAAAAACGGAGGAGCATTACCCATGCCGAAACGCAATGATCTTCAGAAAATTCTGATTATAGGATCCGGTCCCATCATCATCGGGCAGGCCTGCGAGTTTGATTATTCCGGTACACAAGCCTGTAAAGCGCTGCGGAAGCTCGGATATGAAATTGTATTGGTCAATTCCAACCCCGCAACGATTATGACGGATACCGATATGGCCGACGTGACGTATATTGAACCTCTGAACGTGGAAAAACTGACGGAAATTATAGAGAGAGAACGCCCGGACGCTCTTTTGCCAAATCTTGGCGGGCAGTCCGGGCTTAATTTGAGTCTTGAACTGGCAAAGGCCGGCGTACTTGAGCGCTACGGTGTAGAGGTCATCGGCGTACAGCTGGATGCTATCGAACGCGGAGAGGACCGCATCGAATTTAAGGAAACCATGGAAGCTTTGGGAATCGAAATGGCCCGCAGCGCGCCTGCCTACAGTCTGGAAGAAGCAGAGGAAATTGCAGAAAATCTGGGCTTCCCCTTGGTCATCCGACCGGCATATACAATGGGAGGGACCGGCGGCGGCATTGTATATAATATGGAAGAACTGCGGTCTCTGGCGGCACGCGGTATTCAGGCAAGCATGGTCGGTCAAATCCTCATCGAGGAAGCCGTCATCGGCTGGGAAGAGCTGGAGCTGGAGATCGTTCGCGATTCAGCGGGCAACATGATCACCGTATGCTTTATTGAAAACATCGATCCCATGGGGGTGCATACTGGAGATTCCTTCTGTGCGGCACCGATGCTGACGATCTCTGAGGAACTGCAGAAAAGGCTCCAGAGATATGCCTATGCTATTGTCGAGTCTATAGGTGTCATCGGCGGAACCAATGTACAGTTTGCTCACGATCCGGTATCGGACCGCGTCATTATTATTGAGATCAATCCCCGGACCTCGCGGTCCTCAGCGCTTGCCTCCAAGGCAACGGGCTTTCCGATTGCTATGGTGTCCGCTATGCTGGCAGTCGGATTGACGCTGGAGGAAATGCCGTATTACAGAGGTCATTCGTTAAAGGAATATACACCGTGCGGCGATTATGTCGTCATCAAATTCGCGCGCTGGGCTTTTGATAAGTTCAAGGACGCCGAGGACAAGCTTGGAACGCAGATGAAAGCGGTCGGAGAAGTCATGTCGATCGGCAAGACATACAAGGAGGCGTTCCAAAAGGCGATCCGATCCCTTGAGAACGGCCGAGGAGGCCTGGGCTTTGCAAAGGATTTCCATGAAAAATCTCTGGACGAGCTGCTCACCATGCTTGCGGTGCCGACAAGCGAGCGTCAATTCCTCATGTATGAAGCTATGCGCAAAGGCGCAACGGTAGATCAGCTTTATCAGATGACTCGGATCAAAAAGTGGTTTTTGGAACAGATGCGGGAACTGGTGGACGAAGAAGAGACGCTGCTTTCAGCAGATGAAATTACGGACAATATGCTCGCTTCCGCCAAGAAAAACGGTTTTTCCGACAAATATCTGGCAAAAATTCTCGGAAGAACGGAGGAATCGGTACGCAGTCAGCGCATGGCGGCCGGCGTCGAGGAGCGTTGGGAGGCTGTACCGGTCAGCGGTGTGGAAACACCTTCTTATTACTATTTTTCAACCTACCAGGACAGCGTGCCGAGGACGGCAGCACCGCTCGATTCTGAACGAAAGGTAATGATTTTGGGCAGCGGCCCCAACCGGATCGGACAGGGAATCGAGTTTGACTATTGCTGTGTCCATGCCGCGTTCGCACTGCGGGAGCTCGGCTTTACCTCTATTATGGTCAACTGCAACCCGGAGACGGTATCGACGGATTACGACACGTCGGATACGCTTTATTTCGAGCCGCTTACGGTAGAGGATGTACTCAGTATATATGAGAGAGAGAAGCCGCTCGGCATCATTGCGCAGTTCGGCGGGCAGACGCCTCTCAACATCGCGGGAGAACTGCAGAAATACGGCTGCAGAATTCTCGGTACGACGCCGGCTTCCATAGATTTGGCTGAAGACAGGGACCAGTTCAAGGCAATGATGGACAAGATTGGCGTACCTATGCCGGAGTCCGGGATGGCGGCGGACTGCGGGGAGGCTGTAAAGGTGGCTGCGGAGATCGGATACCCTGTCATGGTGCGTCCGTCCTATGTGTTAGGCGGCCGCGGGATGGAGATCGTCCGTGATGAGGCCTCTCTTATAAATTATATGCAGCATGCAGTGGGCATTACCAAGGAGCGTCCGGTTTTGATCGATAGATTTTTAAGCCATGCAACGGAGGCGGAGGCGGACGCTATTGCAGATAACGGCAAGGCCTTTGTCCCTGCTGTGATGCAGCACATTGAACTGGCTGGCATTCATTCCGGAGACAGCGCCTGCATCATACCTTCGCTCGACATACCTCAGCGCCATGTTGAAACCATACGCCGCTATACGGAAACCATTGCCAAAGAACTGAATGTGTGCGGACTGATGAATATGCAGTATGCAATAGCGGACGATACGGTATATGTGCTGGAGGCAAACCCGCGTGCATCTCGCACGGTGCCACTGGTCTCCAAAATCTGCGATCTGCAGATGGCAAAGATCGCGACAAAGGTGATCATGCGCGAATTCACAGGGGGAATCTCGCCGGTGGAATTGCTGCAGCACAGACATATACCGCACTATGGCGTTAAGGAAGCGGTCTTCCCGTTTTCCATGTTTCCTGAGGTGGACCCGGTGTTGGGACCGGAAATGCGCTCAACCGGCGAGGTGCTCGGTATTTCAGACTCCTTCGGCGTGGCATTCTATAAATCTCAGGAGGCTACACAGGTCAGACTGCCGGCAGAAGGGAAAATTTTGATCAGCGTCAATGATGAGGACAAGCCGGAGGCGCTTTCGATTGCAAAGTCGTTTTCGAAGATGGGATACACGATCGTATCGACAGAGGGAACATGCCGTTATCTAAGGGAGGGCGGCGTTCCGGCGGTGCCTATTGCCAAGCTATATGAAGGGCGTCCCAATCTGCTGGACGCGCTGACAAACGGCGAAATTGCAATGGTTATTAATACGCCGGCTTCCAACAGTATACGAGCTATCCATGACGACTCTTATATCCGGAAAACAGCGATCCGCAAAAAGGTTTCCTATATGACGACGCTTGCGGCTGCGAGAGCGGCAGCGGACGCGCTGCGCGAGCTGGGAGACGGTAAAGCGGGAGCAGTGAAATCTCTTCAGGAGTATCATGCTGCAATCATGAAAACGGATAAGTGATCACCATATAAAAATCGCTGAAAAAGCTGATTTGCATACGAAACGCTTTCAAAGCATGTATTACGGTACCGAAAAGCTCACAGAACAGTCGGATATTTAATTAGGGCCTGCGGCGGAAATCGCGGGCCTCTCCTACGCAGGTATGACTGTTTTGCCTCGATGCTGTTTTGAACAGAATGCCGGCGGACTTTCTGCTGAATTCCGTACTTCTAAGCCCCTCACTCGGTATAAATGTTATATCTGAGTCACCGAATCCCTGAATACTTCCAAAATGCAAAAAATCAAAATTGATAAATATACACAGCATAAACCCCGTAGCATAAAGGCAAACATCCCTATTCACCGCGGTTTCGGAATAACAGGAACAGTAAGAAATTTCGATGTATTATTCAGAAGGAAAAATGACAAATTTTTATTTTCAAACCTCTTTACAAGTCGGTAAAAAGGGTGTATAATCATTTCTTATATTGGATCTGATAAAAAAATCGCAGGGGACAATTTGAATAGATTGTGCGGAACAGGCAGGAGCAGCGGCCCGGCAGTGTTGGGGATGCTGGCTCCTGTTCCATACGTTGGTCAAACGCGGAGAGGACATCTGAAAGAGCGTGTAAGCTTGATGTCTACGGCAGCAGGTACTGAAAACGCCAGACACATCTGTCTGTTTTTCTGCGACCATGTGCGTTGGCGTTGAACGGAAGAGCGTTTCCTGATTTGAATTTTGGATTGAAGGGAGGATAACGAATGGCTGCTGCGGTATTAGGTCTCCTGTTTGGCGGTATACAGTTTTTCCTGTTATACAGAATTACAGGTGGACTTTTACAAAAACATGGCAGGATATGGCCGTTTGCCGCGGCCAAGCTGTTGCTTTATACAGCGGCAGGCCTCCTTCTTTTGGGCGTATTTCAGACGGCCCTTATGTCGTTTGGCATCGGTATGGGAACGGGAATGATTGCTGCGGCGTTTGCCTTTTTCTGCTGGACATCGTACGGACGCAATCGCGGAGGAAAAGGGAGAGGCGGTTGACGTGAATGGTGTTTTTCATATGGTACTGTCGGACCGTTTCTTTCTGCAGCTTCACTTTTATTTTTCTCCGGGAATGGCATCGGATTCCTCAGTCAGTATTTTAGAAAGGCATGGTGATTGAGTTGCAGCCGGCAACAATGATACAACTGGTGATATCAGCGCTCGTCGCTGCATTGTTTCTAATTTTAAGGGCAGTTGTCAAGCATCGAGGGCAGGAACCGCCGCCCGGTCGTACTGCAGTAAAGCTGAAGCTTTGGTTTGTCTCGGCGGTTCTATTCTTTGGGGCTGCTGTGATTGTCAACGCTGCGGCAGCTCCGGTAAGGTCTTCCGAGATGCATCCGGGTCCGGAAGCATGGGGGGCATTCGGTCTTCTTGTGCTGACCGCGTTACTTTGTATCGGCTTTCGGTACGCTGTGATTCCACGGTGCAAAATAAAAAAGAAGAAAAAAGATTCCGCAGAGGATATCGCTGAGAATAAATTGGTTGATCCGGTACCGGCCGGGGCGGAAATGCAGACGGCGGGCGTTCCGGCCAATGCTGAAATACGAGATGACAAAAAAACCAAGACGTCCCTTGGCAAAAAGGCAGGCTTTCTGCTGTGGATGATTCTGTTGAGTGGATGGGGAGGCTGTGTCTTGCTCCTTATGGCCTTGAAAGGAATGACATTCTGCCAAGTTCTGGAGATCTTTTCATCTCGAATTGCACTGGGAAACCTCACAATCGCCTGGACGACAATAATCGGCTGGCTCTTTGTGTGTGTAACGGCTGTTTTGTCACTGCTTCTTCAGAGGCGGTATACTGCTGGGGAAAAGCATGGCTCTTTAGAGAATATGCGTTTCATAGAGTGGCTGGTGGAACGCTTTGGAGAGAATTATTTGGATCGAAATCCGGATTCACCAAAAAAGGTGAAACGCAAGCTCCGTTTGATGACCATGATCATTATCGTATCTGCCTGGTATTTTACAGGCGTTCTGCTCAACTGGCTTTCAGGCGGAGAGGGTGGCGGACTCCGGGTTGAATTCGAGATGTTTTCTGAGAGAACGGTGTTGTTCGGCGTTTCCATCGCCAATACAACGATACTGACCTGGGTTGTCATCGGGGTTGTGCTCCTTCTGTCTTTGGTTTTCCGCTTCTTGGTTTTCCCGCGTTTCCGTGAGCGGCCGCGCGGTCTACAGAACATTATGGAACTAGCCGTCGAAGCTATGGATAGCTTTGCTAAGAACACAGTGGGAGAATACGGAGAGAGCCTTTCTCCTTACATGTTTTCCATAGCGGTCCTTATGGTGGGCTGCGCGGCGACCGAACTTTTCGGTCAGCGACCGCCTACATCAGACCTTCTGATGACCGGAACTATGGGGCTGATTACCTTTGCGCTGATCAATTATTATGGGGCCAGAAAAAAAGGCATATGGGGCAGAATACGGGGAATGGCAAGGCCTTCGCCTGTGATCTTTCCCATGAAGATACTGAGCGACGTGGCGGTTCCGGTGTCTCTGGCATGCCGTTTGTTCGGCAATATGCTCGGCGGTATGATTGTTATGGATCTGTTGAAATCCTCGCTCGGCGGTTATGCCGTCGGTATAACCGCGCTGGCAGGTATTTACTTTAATTTGTTTCATCCCCTGATTCAGACGTATATTTTTATCATTCTTTCCATGACTTTTATAAATGAAGCAACGGAATGATTTGAAATAAAATCAAATAACCGGAGCGGCTCACGCCGTATGCATCGGTTTTTGATATCACAGCCCAAGAGATGCCGTATCCCGAACGGCATACAGCATGTGACATAAAAAGTATTTGAGATGAGATCGGGAAGAAAACGGAGGAAAATAGATATGAACGGATTAGCGGCAGCATTGGCTCTGCTTCCCGCAATGGGAGCCGGTATTATGATGGGTTTTGCAACAAGCAAAGCAGTAGAGGCGGTAGCACGTCAGCCCGAGGCATCGGGTAAAATCAACTCGATTTTGCTTTTAGGCTTGGCATTGGCGGAATCAACGGCCATTTACGCCTTTGTCGTTGCACTTCTGCTGTTTACAAAGGCATAAAAACAGCGAATTTCCCGCCTGAGCAGTCTAAATCCGCGTTGTTACCGGAGACCGGAAGTTTATCCGGCGGGAGCGGTCCGATGTCCGGACCGTGCGGATTTGCAGCCTCAGTGCCGGACAGCACAGAGAAAGGATAGACAGAAGTCATGGAGGGGTTATCATTATCGAATATACCGGTGGATTTGCTGCTTAATCTTATCAACATCATCCTGTTGTTTCTGATCGTGCGCGCACTTGTATACAAGCCTGTAAAAAAATTTTTGGATACACGGACAGAGCGAATCCAAAATCAGGAAAACGCCGCGGCTGAAAAGCTGGCGGAGGCGGAGCGGATGAAAGCGGAATATGGCGAGAAGCTGAAGCGGGGAGAAGCAGAGGCGCGCCGCATGGAGCAGGAACGCACGGAGCAGGCGGAGAAAGAAGCAGCGTCTATTCTTGCGGAAGCAAAAAAGAAGGCAGATACTCTGATGGTCGAAGCGCGAGAAAAATCAGAAGCGGAGCGGAAAGAAACGCTGCGCGGCATGAAGAACGAGATAGCCGACCTGGCGCTTGATATTTCGGAAAAGATTTTATGCAGGGAGATCTGCGACAGCGACAACCGAAGAATCGCCGAAGAATTTTTTGCGACAAGCAGCGGAAAATAAGAAGGAGGCGGAAAGGTGAAGACAGTCACCATTACACATGCCGGGAATCTGTCGGGTGATACGCTTGCCTATATTCGTAGAGAGATCACCGAAAAATACGGCGCGGACTGCACATTTTACGAGGAAACGGATCCGACGCTCGTCGGCGGCTTTCTTCTGAATATAGACGGAAAGGTTTTTGATGTAAGCCTAAAAACACGCTTAGAGCAAATGAGAGAGCATATTGAAAAATAAGGGACGGAGGTGCGGAACGCTTGTTTGACACGGAACTTGAGAATCTTGGCGAGTATTTAAAAAGACGCATCGCGTCCTATGAGCCTCAGACGGTTACGTATCGCTTCGGACATGTGTCCAAGACCGGCGACGGCGTGGTGCGCGTCACTGGCCTCCCGAATCGCCGGTACGGTGAACTGCTCGAATTTGAGGGCGGCGTGTATGGCATGACCCTGGATCTTGAGGAAGAGGGCACGGGGGCTGTCCTGCTGAGTGCGACGGACAATGTCAGTATCGGAGATATGGTGCGCGGTACCAACCGTGTTGTTGAGATACCGGTTGGCGAGGAACTGCTCGGGCGCATTGTCGATCCGATTGGCCGTCCGTACGACGGTGAGCCGCTTGACGTCCGCTCGACGCTTCCGGTTGAACGCCCGGCGCCGCCCCTGATTGACCGGCGGCCGGTAGACACGCCGCTTCAGACGGGAATTATGGCGATCGACAGTATGATCCCAATTGGGCGCGGTCAGCGCGAGCTGATCATCGGCGACAGACAGACCGGTAAATCTACCATTGCACTCGACACGATTTTGAATCAGAAAAATAGTGGTGTGCTTTGCATATATTGTGCGATAGGGCAAAAGGCTTCAACGATTGCTCAGGTCATACAGACACTTCGTGAAGGAGGGGCTATGCCGTACAGCACCGTTGTGGCTGCTACAGCGTCTGACAGTCCGGCGATGCAGTATCTGGCGCCTTACGCTGCATGTGCCATTGCAGAGAGCTTTATGGAAAGCGGCCGTGACGTTTTAATCGTGTATGACGATCTCTCGAAGCACGCCGTTGCATACAGAACCATGTCGCTGCTTCTGCGGCGTCCGCCGGGCCGCGAGGCTTATCCCGGCGATGTATTTTATCTACACAGCCGTCTGCTCGAACGTGCGGCTTGTCTTTCAAAAGAGAAGGGCGGAGGCAGTATGACGGCGCTGCCGATCATTGAGACGACGGGCGGCAACATTTCCGCATATATCCCCACAAATGTCATTTCGATAACGGACGGGCAGATTTATTTAGAGAGTGAGCTATTTCACAGCGGAATACGGCCTGCAGTTAATACTGGTCTTTCTGTTTCCCGCGTTGGCCGTGCAGCGCAGCATCAGGCGATGCGCCGCGTTTCAGGTTCTCTGCGTATCGAGCTGGCTCAGTACCGTGAAATGGCTGTGTTTGCCAGATTCGGAGCGGATATTGATCCTTCCACCAAGCGTATGCTGACGCGCGGCGAGCACCTGACTATGCTGTTCAAGCAAAACAAGGGATTGACCTATTTGCTCAGCGATATGGTTTGTCTGCTCTTTGCCTTTAACCGTAATGTATTTGAACCGTTCCCGGCGGCGGATATGGCGGAGGTAGGCATGGATCTGCTGAGAGAGCTCCGGCAGCAGTGTCCTTCTCTGATCCAGCGTATAGATCAGACCGGTACGCTTGACGACAGCTCGGCGGAAGACTTGGGCGGGTATATTGATAAATGGCTTTCCGGCAGGTTGGCAAAACAGGAACTTGACAAGGCACCGAATCCTCAAAGCGGGGGTTGATTTTGCACATGCCAGGCGGCTTTAATCCGAGTATTTATCAGGAGAAAGGACATCGCTTAGAATGTTTTCGGTTCGTTCAAGAGATGGCGTTTTGACTTGACGCTCGCGAATCATATATAGTTTTCGATTTCCCGAGAAAAATATCTGAAATTACCGGAAAAGGAGCTAGAAGGAGAATCCGGAGTTATGAAATCCATGAATGAAATCCGGCGGAACCAGCGGGCTGTGCAGGAAACACGGCAAATCACAAATGCCATGTATCTGCTCTCGACGTCGCGTATGAAAAAGGCGATGTCGCAGATCGGTTATAACCAGATTTATATGCGTAGAATACGTGCGGCAGTCAAGGATGTGCTTGAAAAATCACAGGGCGCGCATCACCGTTATCTGGATTTCACGCATTCCGGCCGGGCTGCGTTTGTCGTAATGGCCTCTGACAAGGGAATGTGCGGCGCGTACAACGCGAATGTCATTCATCTTGCGGAGGAAAATTGTACCGCATATACGAATCCGTATGTGACTACGGTGGGAATCTGTGCGACAAAAATGCTCCAGACGCGGGGCATCTCGGTACACCACGAATGGCTTGGCGCCTCACAACAGCCGTCTATCTATTATGCCAGGCAGATTGGGGAGAGTCTTGTGGAGCTGTACCGGGAAGGGATTGTCGACGAGGTCTATGTCATTTATACCCATTATTATAGCCAGATGCGCCAGGAAGTGAGCTGTGCGAGACTGCTGCCGCTGTCTGAAGAGGATTTTAAAGACGTGACGCTGGAATACAACTATCAGGCGGATATTATCTACGAGCCTTCACTGCGTGAGGTGTTCGATACGCTGGTGCCGCAGTATGTGATTGGTCTGGTATACGGATATCTGAACCAGGCGTCGGCCAGTGAGCATGTAACGCGTATGAATGCGATGCAGAGTGCGACGCGTAATGCGGATGAAATGCTCAGACGACTGAATTTTGAATACAGTATGGCAAGACAAACGGCGGTAACGAACGAGATCACTGAAATTGCGGCAGCCATGGAAATTATTGAGGCAAGATCGGTATAAAAGAGAAAGGAGCGCAGCATGGGAAAAACAGTGAGGGGCGTGATTATCAAAATATCCGGCCCTGTTTTGGATATGCGCTTTGCCGCAGGAGAAGAACCGCCGATCAATGCACTGGTACAGACGGCTGATGGTACACATCATATGGAGGTTGCCATGCAGGTGCAGGCGGGTATTGTCCGGTGCGTCGCGTTGGAGGCAACGGAAGGCCTTCGGTGCGGGAAGGAAGTTTTCTCCGATGGAGAGGGCATCAAGGTACCGGTGGGGGATTCTGTCATCGGTCGTGTTGTGGATGTGCTCGGCCGTCCGATCGACGGAAAGGGAGAAATTCACACTGAGGAGCGCCGGCCGATACACAGGCAGGCGCCGAGTCTGTCGGAGCAAAAACCGGCCACGGAACTGTTGGAGACGGGAATCAAGGTCATCGATTTGCTCGTTCCTTATGCAAAGGGGGCGAAAATTGGATTGTTCGGCGGCGCCGGCGTTGGAAAGACGGTTCTGATCATGGAGCTGATTCACAATGTTGCAGTCAACCATGGCGGATACTCCGTGTTTACCGGCGTAGGAGAAAGAAGCCGCGAGGGCAACGAACTGATGAACGATATGGAGCAAAGCGGCGTCATGAACAAATCCATTCTGGCTTTTGGACAGATGAACGAGCCTTCGGGCAGCCGGATGCGGATTGCGCTTTCGGGCCTGACTATGGCTGAGTATCTGCGTGACGACAAGCATCAGGATGTGCTGCTGTTTATCGATAACATCTATCGTTTTGTACAGGCAGGAAATGAGGTAAGCGCCCTGCTCGGACGTTTGCCGAGCGCGGTGGGATATCAGCCTACACTGGCCAATGAGCTCGGTGATCTTGAAGAAAGAATCGCGTCGACGAGAAACGGTTCTATTACCTCTGTACAGGCGGTCTATGTGCCGGCCGACGATTTGACGGACCCGGCGCCTGCAACCATTTTCACTCATCTGGATGCAACGACGGTTCTTTCGAGGGATATTGCGGAGCAGGGAATTTATCCGGCCGTGGACCCTTTGAACTCAGCGAGCAGAATTCTGGAAAAGGAATATGTCGGGGAAAAGCACTACGAGGTGGCGCAGCGCGTACAGGAGGCGCTGCAACGGTATCACGACCTGCAGGATATTATAGCCATACTGGGTATGGACGAATTGTCGCCCGACGATAAAATGCTTGTCTACCGTGCACGGAAAATACAGCGATTTATGTCGCAGCCGCTTCATGTGGCTAAGGGCTTTACAGGAAACGAGGGACGTTTTGTACCTGTGGATGCAACGGTTGAAAGCTTTCGTCAAATTGTCGATGGAGAGGCTGATGATCTGCCCGAGGGCGCCTTTTTCATGGCAGGAGATATTGATGAAGTTCGTCGGACAGCAAAAAGCATGTGAAGGAAGATATAAAAAATGCAGCGAAATATTCGGGGCGTAAGAGCTGTGTCAGGATTCTCTATGAACAGAGCAGCGGAGACGTTTTGGGGCAGCCGCGCAGAGACTTGCCCGAAATTCCCTGCAAAGCCGAGGCCATACGTCCGCAGTGTAGGTTGGGAAAGGTATTCGTGTCTGCTTGGGCGCAGCAGGGGAGGAAAGGGCTCGAGGCTTTCAGAATTGAGCCGACAAAGCGCTCAGGTCATGAGTTTTAAGGAAAGGAAAGCTTGAAATGAGCAGGTCATTTAAGCTGGAAATTATTACGCCGACCCGGGAGTTTTTAGAGATCACCGCTGAGGCTGTTTCAGCGACTACGCTTGACGGGGAGATTACGGTGCTTGCGGGACATGCGCCTATGGTTGCGGCGCTTGGCATCGGTGAGTTGAAATGCAAGGAGATCGGCGGCGCCTGGAGAAAGGCTTTTCACTCGGAGGGCTTTCTGGAGGTCCGCCCGGACGAGGTTCTGATCTTTGCGCAGGCCTGCGAGTGGCCGGAGGAAATCGATGTCAAACGCGCGGAGAGCGCACGGGAGCGTGCGCTTGAGAAGCTGCGTCAAAAGCAGAGCATGTATGAATATCACCATACAAGCATTTCTCTTGCACGAGCTATGACGCGTCTGAAGCTGACGCAGGGAAGAAAGTAAAACAAACGCATTCACCTTATGACCGCAGACTATGGGCAGTCAGCGCTGCGGCGCAGGACCGGGCGGGTATATGATAAATATTGACGTATGATGCTCTGAAACAAAAGAAACCATGACAGGAGACAGGAAAATTGATTAGAGAAGATTTGAGAAATATTGCGATCATTGCGCACGTCGACCATGGCAAAACCACGCTGGTGGATGAAATGCTGAAGCAGGGAGGCGTCTATCGCGAAAATCAGGCGACGGAAGAACGCGTTATGGATAATAATGCGTTGGAGCGCGAGCGCGGCATCACGATTCTTGCTAAAAATACGGCCGTACATTATAAAGACACAAAGATCAATATCATAGACACGCCGGGGCATGCGGATTTCAGCGGCGAGGTAGAACGAATACTGAAAATGGTAAACGGCGTGGTTCTGCTGGTCGACGCAGCGGAGGGACCGATGCCGCAGACGCGTTTCGTGTTGCAGCGTGCGCTGGAAATGCAGCATCCTGTCATCATTGTTGTGAATAAAATTGATAAGCCCGACGCGCGACTGGACGAGGTGGGAGATGAGGTACTGGAGTTGATGCTAGAGCTTGATGCAACAGACGAGCAGCTCGACAGTCCGATGATATTCTGTTCCGGCCGCGCGGGGACCGCCTCCTTTTCTCCCTATGAGGCCGGAACCGATTTGAAGCCCTTGTTTGATACCATTCTCAACTATATTCCGGCTCCGGAGGGAGACGAGGAGGGACCGCTGCAATTATTGGTCTCCTCCATAGATTATAATGATTATGTGGGCAGAATCGGCATCGGAAGAATCGAACGCGGGATTCTGCGTCAAAACAGCGACGTCATGATATCCAATTTCCACGCGGCCGGTGCAGAGCCGCGCCGTCGACGTATTGTAAGTCTGTATCAAATTGACGGCTTGCGCCGTATCCCGGTGGAAAGCGCCAAAATGGGTGATATTGTGTGTTTTTCCGGCGCGGAAGATATAACCATCGGAGATACGATTACGGCAGTTGACGCGGTCGAGCCATTGGAATTCGTCAAGGTAAGTGAACCGACGATGGAGATGACCTTTTCTGTCAACGATAGTCCGTTTGCCGGACGTGAGGGGAAATTTGTGACCTCACGTCAGCTCAGGGAACGGCTGTATCGTGAATTGCTGAAGGACGTTTCCCTTCGTGTAAATGACGGTGATACAACGGATTCCTTTAAGGTGTGCGGGCGGGGTGAAATGCATCTGTCGATCCTGATAGAAACCATGCGTCGTGAGGGATATGAGCTTGCCGTGAGTACACCGCGGGTTATCATGAAGGAAATCGACGGCCGTCTTCATGAGCCTATGGAAAGGGTCTATATTGATGTTCCGGAAAACTGCGTGGGCTCTGTGGTAGAAAAGCTGGGAGCCCGCAAGGGCGAGCTGCTGGAGATGGGCATGCACGGAACCCGTATGCGGATACAGTATCTGATTCCAGCCCGCTGTCTGTTTGGATATCGCAGCGAGTTTCTGACAGACACGCGCGGAGAGGGAATATTAAATTCGGTTTTTGAGGGCTATCAGCCGTTCAAAGGGGAGATTGCACGACGCTTCACTGGCTCTCTGATTGCCTCGGAAACAGGGGAGTCCACATCGTATGGCGTATTCAACGCTCAGGATCGGGGAACCATGTTCATATCCAATCAGTGTCAGGTATATGAGGGCATGATCGTTGGAGAATGCCCGAAAATGGTGGATATTACAGTGAATGTCTGTAAAAAGAAACAGCTTACAGCGATTCGTTCGTCCGGCGCGGACGAGGCACTCAGACTGGTGACGCCGAAGGTCATGAGCCTTGAGGAGGCGATCGAATTCATTGCAGATGATGAAATGATTGAGGTAACTCCAAAAAACATTCGGCTTCGGAAACGGATTCTGGATAATGCACAAAGGCTGAAATCGGCTAGCAAACAGAAGTAAGAATTGATTTGCGTTGGTCAGACTCCGAACAGAAAACGCAGCTTTAATAAAGATAAAATGTTTTATATTAAAGGTATCGGCGGGCGGTCACACCAAACGCATATTAACGATGTGTTCACCCAAAAAGATATTATTCTCAAAGCGCCGCTTTAATTTTTCAGTATCTTTTAGCCGTTATTTAAAAAATAATCCGGTACCGCAGGAGATCACTTTACTTTGATCACCATATGGCAAGGCATTTTATCTTCATATCGGAATGAAACCGCAATTACAATAGAATGAACAATACAGCGTCCGAGCGTATAGAAACAGTCTATGCGCTCTGTTTTTTGTCAAGGAAGCTTGATGGTTGAATACAAGAATGAGCAACACACCCAGTTTCAAGCGGAATTTAGGGAACACCGGGCCGAACGCAGAAGACTTAGCGCTCACTTCCGCCAGCCCGCAGCCGTGTTGTTTTTGGCGTCTGCGAATATGTATTGAAAAGCTGTAAAAGGTGTGATATAATTAATCATGTAAGCTGTTTTTTTATGTCATATAGTTTATATCTGCCGCATACTCTGGTCAGACCACGCGGTGCACACGGCCTCTCCGCCGGCGCATATCGCATAATGTGTCTGGGTCTGCGACGGAGAACGCTTTGTTGAAAGAGCGGCACAAGAGCGTATCGCACTCCGCTTTTGAAAACCTTTGTTAGAATGGAAGGTTTTATGTAAGAATGTTTGAGAAGAAATATGGCGAAATATCGGGTATCCTTTGAGTATGGATAAATTCTCCGGTTACTATATTGCGGGCAATATGCGGTTATGTATTTAGACCCGTACGGTTAAATGATGGCAGGCAACACGGTAATCCGTTCGAAGACCGTCATATATGATCTCGGACACGACAGAGATATTTCTGTCTGCGGTAGAACTGCATGGACCGGAAAGAGGGATTTACTCGTAAAAGTGACTGGGGAATCTTGCGGCCAATGCTTTTTCCGCGCATTGAACTGATTTCTCTAAAAAAGCAGGGATAAAAATGAATGGATATTTTTATGGCGGCAAAGAGCCAGTCTGTCTCCGGAAGCTGTGGCGGACAGACCGACAAAGCCGCACTTTTTAGATATTGGCTATGAGGTCGACGACCGTCAGGCGCTGAGTATAGAATTGTACGGTTTATTATAAGGAACAGGTGATGCGAAAATGGGATATAATAGGGAAAACTACAGGCGAATCAGACGGGCGTTTGAAGAAAAACACCTAGCGGCTAAAAGAGAGGCGGAGGAGCACAGGGAAGAGTTGCACCGGCGTTTCCCGGAGGTTGCGGAGATTGACCGGATGCTGGCGCAAACCGGACTGAAACTGCTCAGAGAGGCCTCGCGGGGCAAAGTGAACTTGGAAGATCGTATTGCCGCGGTGCAAAGGGAGAACCAGGAACTGCAGGCGGTCCGCGCCGATATACTGGAACAGCACGGATACCCGCCCGACTACTCAGCCGTACATTATGAATGTGCTATCTGCTCGGATACCGGTTTTGATGGTGAAAAGATCTGCAGATGCATGAAAAAAGCGCTGATTATGGCCGGCTACGAGAGTTCCGGCATCGGAAACCTCATGCGGACGCAGTCGTTTGATTCCTTTATGCTCGATTATTATAAAGATACCTGCAAGAGTCAAATGTCCGAGATCTTTCGTCAGTGTAAGAAATATGCAGAAACCTTCGAGGGGGGAAAAGCGGAAAATCTGTTCTTTTACGGAACAACCGGCCTGGGGAAAACACATCTGTCTACCTCCATTGCCAAAGCTGTCATAGACCGCGGATACGATGTCGTTTACGATACGGCGCAAAACGTGTTTTCGGATTTTGAGTATGAACGTTTCAGTCGCGGATACAACGAAAGCTCACCGGAGTCCCGGACAGACAGGTATTTTCAGTGTGATTTGCTGATACTGGATGACCTTGGCGCTGAAATGACAAATCAGTTTACCGTCTCGTGCTTATATAACCTGTTGAATACACGCCTGAATCTCTGCAAAGCTGTCATCATCAGTACAAATCTCACGCATACGGAAATGCGAAAACGCTATGCAGACAGAATTTTATCGCGTCTACTGGGGGAATATCGGCAAATGCCGTTTATCGGCGAGGATATCCGAATGGTGAGGCTGCGTATGTAAGGGGATCGAAGCTGGTGTTTTGGATGGGACAAAAGACTTTGAGGAAATTTTCATAGTTAGCGCAAAATTGAAGCTCATATAGAAAAGCGGCACAGTCTTTTGGCTGTGCCGCCCTTTTGATTCAAAAAAGATAGACACTGGTCCGGGACATATGGTATACATCATCTCAAAATAGAAATATCGTTAAAACGCCAGCCCGTTCGCCTACTATGATAATATAATGAAAAGCCCGTGCAGCTCTCATCCGTGCCGAACGCGTCGATTGCCGGGCTTTTATTACCAAATAGTCTGTTATGTTTGTTCGGTACTCTCTTCCAATACCGAAAGGTTGCGCTGAATACACGCTTTCTTTTTCCATGCATAGGCGCGTTCAGCGAAAGCACTGTCCGGCATGTCCTGAATCTGTTGCGCTGTTAAATGCCAAATCAATTGCTCGCGGAAAAAAGGGATCGGTGACAGTGCACTTTTGTTTCGCATGGCCGAAACGGTATGCGGACAGGAGATCTGACAGATATCGCAGCCCCATGCGGAGCCGTACCGTTTGAGATAAGCGGGGAAATGCGGGTTCTCCCATTTTTTCATCTGCGTTACAGATGAAAGACACTCAGTGATACCGAATGGATTTTCATAAATCGGACATGCCTTGCGGCATTGTCCGCAGTGCTCACAGGATTTGGGTGATGTGAGCGGTATCGGTTCGCCGGATAAATAATAAGATTTGACCGGCAGATCTGAGTATATTTCGCCGATGAAAATCAGAGAGGCATATACCGGATGAATCAGAAGACCGTTGTCACCGATGATACCGAGACCGGCCGATGCGGCCGCATGACGTTCATCTATTGCGGAGCTGTCGCCGCCTCCTAAAAAGTAATTATCGGGAAACAATGCGGAGAGAGAATCCTGCAGGCGCCTGAAAAGTCCCGCAAAGTACAGATGATAATCCCTTGCTACCGCATACAGCGAAAGATTGCGTTCTTCGGCATTGCCGGCAAAATACGGTACCAGAAAGACAAGGACACTTTGAAGTGCCGAGGCGCCGCCGGGAAATCGGTTCAGCTTATGGGGCGCTATCAGACGGCAGGCGGATAAGGGAAGGGCAGCCGCTTCGGTCAGGTGTTCACTTTCGAGTATTTTTTGCACTTCAGTCTTCATACGAATATCCTCTCTGCCATGATAACGAAAAGCATGCTGGAGCCGGTCCCTTTCAACAGCGGACTTCATTTGCGGAAGGAAAATATCTTGTCCCCTGAAATGCCCTCTCAGGGGTTTGCGTAAAAGTAAATGGCGTGCAAGCCTGAATTTTGCGGTATACCCTAAACGCTTTTTAAAAGGTTGCGGGGCAGCGCTCCGCGATTCTCATAATAGTATACCATAGACTTTGTATTATGAAAAGGCACAGCCGCAGGATAGGAGATACTTTCGGCAATGTACTGGAATTAAGACGGCGTCTGGAATTTAAACAATGAAGGGAAGAGGCTCGTCCATGCAAAGAGGGAAAGTGAATACACGCAGTTCCTTATAACCATTCAACTGAGCCGTCATCCACAAAAAACGCGGACCATCTTTTACGGCCCGCGTTTTAAAGAAAATTGCTGCATGATTATTCATTTGCAGAACTCTTAACCATGGGCCTTTTAAGCCTTATCATAACGATAGCCCAAGTCAAATGCCTTTTGGTTCTTTTCAATTAAAGCAGCTTTAGATTCAGGAATGCCCTTGGTCAAGTGATGCACAAAAGTCTCGTAACCAAAGAGATTTGTTTCGCGGATCAGCTTGCCAAGCATGATCACATTGGCCATACCGGTCAAATTGTTGTCAGATGCAAGGGCTGTTGCCGGCACATAGAAAGCTTTGATGTCATCCCTTTTTGAGGTCTTTGTGATGAGTGAACTGTCAGCAAAGAGCAAACCGCCCTCTTTTACGGAAGGCTCAAACTTTTCAAAAGAGGGAAGATTGAAGGACATCAGAATGTCCGGGAAGTTAACCAGCGGTGAACCAATCTCTTCATCCGCAATAATGACACTGCAGTTGGCGGTACCGCCGCGCATTTCAGGCCCATAAGAAGGGAGCCAGGAAACTTGTCTGTTTTCGTCCATACCGGTTTTGGCAAGCTGCTTGCCGGCAAACAGGATACCTTGCCCGCCAAATCCCGACAAAAGAATACTGGTCGTCATTTCGCAACTCCTCCTTCCGTGGTTTTGTCTGCATAGACGCCAAGAGGATAATAAGGAATCATTTTTTCTTCCACCCATTCGAGCGCCTCGGTCGGAGAGAGCCCCCAGTTTGTGGGACATGTTGAAAGAACTTCAACGATCGAAAGCCCCTTTTGATCGAGCTGCGCCTGAAAAGCCTTGCGTATCGCTTTTTTTGCCTGCGTTACATGCTTGACGGTATCTACAGCTACGCGTTCGGCATACGCAGTGCCGTCGAGTGTGGAAAGCATTTCACAGACGCGGATGGGATTTCCTTGAATTTTGCGGTCCCGTCCGTACGGCGAGGTCGTTGTGACTTGTCCGGGCAATGTCGTTGGTGCCATCTGACCACCAGTCATGCCGTAAATGGCATTGTTAATAAAAATAATTGTTACATTTTCTCCCCGTGCAGCAATATGTACTGTTTCAGCAGTGCCTATCGCGGCAAGATCTCCGTCGCCCTGATAGGTAAACACGACGTTGTTGGGATGCGAGCGCTTGACGCCTGTCGCAACAGCCGGCGCTCTGCCGTGAGCTGCTTGGATCATATCACATTCAAAATAGTTATAAGAAAAGACAGAACAGCCTACAGAGGCTATGCCGACGGTACGGTCCTCAACGCCCAATTCATCGATCACCTCGGCAACAAGCCGGTGTACGATACCATGTGTGCACCCGGGGCAGTAATGGAAGGGAACGGGGGACAGCGCCTTCGGCCTGTCAAACACAACTTTGCTCATTGTTGTTATGACCATAGCTTTCGCAAAACGAAAGCTTCCTTTCATGTGGGATTGGGACTGATTTTACTGTGTAAAATCAGTTTTTGCAAGGCATTCACAAAACGTGGCGTGAGAGTTATCTCATCCAAACTTATTTCTCTTTCGAAAGTTTTACAATCTCAGCGAGGACATCCTCAGCCGATGGAATCATGCCGCCTGTACGACCGAAGAAGGATACCGGCTTTTTACATTCGATAGCGACTTTCACGTCGTCCACCATTTGTCCTAAGTTAAGCTCGACAACGAGGAAGCTTTTTGCTATATTCGCGAGCTTGCGCAGAGCTTTTTTGGGATACGGCCACAGTGTGATGGGGCGCAGCATACCAACCTTCAGACCCATAGCGCGTGCATTGTTGATCGCTGTTTTGCAGATGCGGGAGGTAATGCCGTACGAAACGATGACAAGCTCGGCATCGTCCGCCAGGTAGTTTTCATACATCACTTCGTTTTCTTCAACCAGCTCGTAACGCTTGACGCGTTCACGTATGGAGTCTTCCAGAGCGTCCGGCTGAATATAAAGAGAATTTATGATGTTCTTTTTCCGTTTGCCGCCATGACCGCAGGCTGCCCACGGCTTTTCGGGAAGTTCTGCCGCCGGAATGCTGTCGAAATCGACTGGCTCCATCATCTGACCGAGCGCGCCGTCAGCCAGAATCATAACAGGCATCCGATACTGATCTCCTAAAAGGAAAGCCTTGCCGGTCATATCGGCCATCTCTTGGATGGAGGAAGGCGCGAGAACAATGAGATGCATATCACCGTGGCCATTGGCTTTTGTTGCCTGATTATAGTCCGACTGCGCCGGCTGAATACCGCCGAGCCCAGGACCGCCTCGCTGTACATTGAGAATCAGACAGGGGAGGTCACAGCCTGCTATGTAACTGATTCCTTCGCTTTTAAGGCTGATGCCGGGCGAGGAGGAAGAGGTCATGACACGGACACCGGATGCCGCTGCCCCCATAACCATATTGATGGCGGATATTTCGCTTTCCGCCTGAAGACATAGCCCGCCGACCTTCGGCATACGCTTTGCCATATATTCAGCAATTTCAGTTTGCGGCGTGATAGGATAGCCAAAATAATGTCTGCAGCCGCTACGGATTGCCGCTTCCGCAATGGCTTCATTTCCCTTCATTAACACTTTTGCCATAATAGTTGTCTATTTCCCGTAACCTTCGGCAGAAGAAACCGAAATGCGGGAAAAGGCTCCTTTCTTCCCCGAAATGTTCTGAAACGACGCCGCCCGAACGGGGAGGGCGCGGCTGCCGATTTATTCTTTTTCTACACGGATAACAACATCGGGACACATTGTAGCGCACATGGCACAGCCGATGCAGCTTTCCATGTCCGTAACCTGTGCGGGATGATAGCCCTTTGCATTTAACGTATGATTTGCAAGCGTAATGATTTTTTTCGGACATGCTGTAACACATAGTCCGCAGCCCTTGCAGAGATCGATTTGAAATATGACTTTATTCATAACACCTTATGACCTCCTATCATAAATGTTTTTGGTAATGTTGCGCATGAGGAAAAGCCTCCGGCTATCTGCCAACAGCTCAATTTCCTCGCGGGATAAATAGTCTGCGGCGGCCGTATCTGCTGCCAGCGGTATGCCGGCTTTTGCCGCCACAGCGTCTGCGTAGGCGAAGGAGGCAGTGATGCATTGAGCATCCGTTGCTTCTCCGAGATTGGAATTGTTGACAAGGCCTGTACAACGAAGTCGGGAAGAGGCCTCGATATCTCGAAGCATTTCCACTGCGTCCTCCGGTTTTTCGATCAGAGGTCGGTAACAGTTGAGCACGCAGTACATCTCATAGGGGAGATCTCCTATCAAAGGCCGGTAGAAACCGAGAGCCGTTGCGCCCGCGTCGTCTCCTCCGATATCCAAAATGGAGACGCCGGATGCACCCCCGCGGAGGGAAATAAAAATGGACTGAATTTCAGGAGGAACCGAGGGAATGTCGACATTGGAGTTCGCATATTCCGGTACAATGACATTGATACCCCTGGCACGGAGTTCTTCCGCATTGTCTGCGGCACGGAAATAGGGATTGACAATATCCAGATCCGCAAGCGTAACTTGAATGCCGCTGTCTGCGAGCTGCATCGCCAGATTGACCGCCACATTGGTTTTTCCGCATCCGTAGTGTCCCACAATCAGGAGCAGATTGCTTTGCGGCATGGGAAATCTGTAAGATGTTTCCAAAACGATTTAAGCCTCCTGAAATTATATTTATAAAATATATTTTACCACGTCGAAAAAGAAAATATAAGGCAGAAATATAACATAAAGGGAAACTAATTGTGAACACGAGACAAAACGTTCACAATAATTTTAAAATATACTGCGGGTAAACAGGAAAAAAATATGTAAAAGCATTTGAAATTGCATGATAAGTGTGGTAAAATAATAAAGATAGAAAGAGGACCTTCAACAATAATACTCTGTCAACAGCAAATCCAGGTCGGCAGGTATAAATATAAAAACGTAGAAAACGTATCTGAAAGACGAATGCAGCGAACAGGCATACGATTTGTTTATGAATGTATCGAGCAGAATGCTAAAGTGAAAACGATATGGGGGCCGTAAAGCATGGGCACGTTTTGGGAATGGGTTGTGACGGAATGGAGATATGTGGAGAATCAGCTGACGTCTATCGGGATTACGGATATCCTCGATATGATATTCGTTACAATCATTTTGTTTTACATATACCGCTTTATACGGGAGCGGCGTGCGGGCAAGCTGGCTCTCGGTATGGTTTTGCTGTTTGTCATGATGATTTTGAGCGATGTGTTCGACATGCATGTCATACGATTCCTGCTTCAGAATATTTTCCAGGTGGGCATCATCGCGCTGATTGTCCTTTTCCAGCCAGAGTTGCGGTCGGCGCTTGAAAAAATCGGCGGAGAACCGCTCAAGAATTTCAAAAATATAGGCGGCCAGAAAAATTCTTCAGTGACCCTCAGCGTCATAAGGGAGGTGACAGATGCCGCGGCGGATCTATCGGCAAGTCAGACCGGTGCGCTGATCGTTTTTGAGCGTACAACAAAGCTTGGAGACATTTCGAAAACGGGTACGGTCCTGAACGCGGATGTCAGTTCTTTTCTGCTCAAAAATATATTTTTCAACAAAGCGCCGATGCATGACGGAGCTGTAGTCATCTCAGGCGGCCGTATTCACGCGGCTGGATGCTTTCTGCCGCTGTCTCTCAATGAGGATATCATCAAGGATTTAGGCACCCGGCACCGTGCGGCAATCGGAATGAGTGAAAACAGTGATGCTGTCGTGCTGGTTGTATCAGAGGAAACAGGAACGATTTCCATTGCGCTGGAGGGCCATTTGGTTCGCGGCTATGACAAAAACTCTCTCTGCGCGGAGCTGGAGCGCCTGCTTCTCCGCGAAAACATATACAGCAGGCTGAAAAGCCGAATGAAACGCTGAGATGTTTTCTTTGAATCGTTATGCGGTTGAAAGCAGAGAAGAGGTTCGGGCCGGCAGGGCTTTGTATGTCGTTTGAAAGGGGAGACGCGGAATGCATAAAAAAAATACGGTTGAGGAAACCGTCTCATATGTCAACACGCAGAAAACCAATCGCAGCAATATCATTGCACTGGTCATCTGCGCTCTGGCGTCTGTATGTATATGGTTTTATGTGATGAGTGTGGACAGCCCGATATACGAAGAAACCTTTTCCTCTGTGCCTGTTGAACTGAAAATGGGGAGCGGGGAAAGCTCTAATTCTGACTATTCAGCAATTTCAGGAACCGGAAACGTAATTGAGGTGACGCTGAAGGGGCGAAAAACTATCCTGAATGCTTTGAAGGCGGAAGAGATTGAGGCCTGTGTGGATGTTTCAAACGTGAGCGCTGCGGGCCGTGCATCTTACGGCGTCGTTTTGGAACCGCCGAGCGGAACAGTGATTGTTGATTATTATCCCAAGGAAATTTCTGTTTATATGGATCGCCGTACGTCAAAGCAGATTCCTGTACGCGTCGAACTTGAGGGTTCCTCGTATCCGGAGAATTATATACTGGATATACAGCCGAGCGTGGATACGGTAACGGTAACCGGGCCGGAAACAGAGCTGGAGCTGATAGAGGCTGCGCGCGTGGTCATCAGTCCGGGGCCGATAACCGGCTCGTCTGTTAATTCCGGCAAGGTAGCGCTTGTGGACGGCATCGGCAAGGAAGTGAAGAGCAACTATTTGACGACAGATGTGACCAATGTCACAGTAAAGATTGTTGTGTATCTTGAAAAGGATATACCGCTGAGCGTCGCATATGTACACGGTTACTACAACGATGATACGGTGTCCGTGAAAATAAATCCGGAGGTGATCCCTGTAAGAGGCACCAAGGAACAGTTGGATCAAATGACGGAAATTCTGGTGGCGACCATTGACGAAACGCAGATCCATGGGGACGGGGTATATTACTATAATTTGACACTGCCGGAAGGCATCGAAGTGCTGGAGGCCTATGAAAGAGTTGCGGTGACCATCAATCACGCCTCCGATTATGCGCAGCGGACGATAGAGGTAACGGATATTCGTGCGGAGAACGTCCCGAGCGGCAAAACCGTTGACATTCTTGCGGAAGCTATACAGGTTCAACTGCGCGGCGAGGTTAATAAATTGTATGAAATTACAGCGGAGGATGTTTATCTGGTCGTGGATATGCAAAATATGACTCAGGTTACGGGGAACGTATATGCGACCGCGACAGCACTTGTAAAGGAGGGTAATTCATCCGAGCTGTATCCGATCGGCTCCTATGTAGTACCGGTCAGCATCAGCGGATGATGAAGCCGCCAGGCCTGCGCGTTGTCACGCAGGAATCAGGCGCTTGTTGAATAAATTATAAAATGGTCAATTCTATAAGGCAAAAGTTGTAAGCACGCACAGAAAGGCAGGCCGCCGGGAAGGCGGCCTGCGGGCCATTTATCTGCATCATTATATTTCGATCCTTGCCGTGTGCGTTTCCAGTGTTGTATTGCGGCGGTAAAAACAGGGAAGGAGGGGATGGTATGCAGCCTAAAAAAGAGAGCGTGCGTTTTTTGATGCGGAATATTACACTGCCGTATACGGCTGCGGAATCGGACGCGCTTCAGTCGGCATCTGATATACTGAAAAAGATGTGCGGCGCAAGGCCGGAGGTTTTGCATGTGGTTCGACGCTCGGTAGACGCGCGCCATGCGCCGCGCGTGATGTTTGTTTATACCGTGCTTGCGGATCTTGATGTTGGCGCCACGGAAGTTGCACGGGCGCTGTCACACCGCGACATCTCCCTCTATGCGGAGCCTGTACTGCCGCTTGCGTACGGGAACGAGCCTTTGAGTGGGAGACCTGTAATTGCAGGTTTTGGACCGTGCGGAATGTTCTGTGCAATGATACTTGCAGAAAACGGCTATCGTCCGGTGATCCTCGAACGTGGAGGGGATATAGAAGATCGGGTTACTTCTGTCAGACGTTTTTATGAGACACGCTTATTGGATCCGGATTGCAGTGTGCAGTTCGGAGCAGGCGGCGCCGGTACCTTTTCGGACGGAAAACTGCTGACCCGAGTCAATGATCCCCTATGTGCCTATGTGCTACGCCGCTTGGTCGATTTTGGCGCGCCGAAGGATATCTTGATTCATGCAAAACCGCATGTGGGCACGGACAAGCTGTGCGCGGTTGTACAGAATATTGAAAAATACCTGAGGGAACGGGGCTGTACGTTTCGCTACCGCACGCGTCTGGATGATTTTTCATCGGACGGCAGCAGCGTGACGTGTAAAACAGGCAAAGAGGACATCCCGTGCGGAGCGCTTGTACTGGCAACCGGGCACAGCGCGAGAGATACCTACCGTATGCTGATGCGGAGAGGACTGAAAGTGGAACCAAAGCCGTTTTCTGTCGGCGTTCGCATTGAACATTTGCAGACGGATATCGATAGGGCGCTGTATGCAGAGGCGGCTGGCGATCCGAGACTGCCGCCGGCTGAATACACGCTTTCCGCTCATGTGGGCGGTATCGGCGTTTATTCCTTCTGTATGTGTCCCGGAGGTGAGGTTGTCGCAGCAGCTTCGGAGCCGGGCGGCGTTGTCACGAACGGGATGAGCTGCCATGCAAGAAACGGTCCCAATGCCAACGCAGCACTCGCCGTGTCGGTCCGTCCTGCAGACTACGGCGGGACACCGGAGGGGGCCATGAGGTTTCAGCGGCGTCTGGAGGAGGCTGCTTTCCGTGCCGGCGGAAGGGATTATTCCGCGCCCTGTGAATCGGTCGGATCTTTTCTGGACAACGATTCTGAAAATTCAAAGGCCCGGGTGGAACCGTCATACTGGGGTGGACGTGTACGCATGTGCAGGCTGTCGTCGGTGCTTCCTCCGTATGTAACGGCAACGCTCGCGGCAGGCATCCGCCGGTTTGACCGGAAATTGCCGGGCTTTGCCATACCGGACGCTTTGCTGACGGGCGTTGAAACAAGGACGTCTGCGCCGTTGAGGATTGTAAGAGATACGGAAAGCGGCGTTTCACCGACGCAGTCTCTGGTCTATCCCTGCGGAGAAGGCGCTGGCTATGCCGGCGGAATTACCAGTGCGGCGGTTGACGGCATTCGCTGTGCGTTGCGCATAATGAAACGCTTTTGTCCGTTGGATCATGAATAAACCCGAAGGTAAGCGCCGCGTCCTTATAGCCGGCTGCGGCCGACCTTTTGAAAATCGGATTTTTTGGGAAACAAACCGGGGTGGATGCTGTGATGAGTTACCCTTTGGTCGGGGGTGGCGAGGGGATGTGTATGGAGCAGATTGGAATTATAAGGGAAATCAGGGATGGTCTTGCTGTTGTAGAGGTTCACAGACAATCAGCGTGCGCAGGCTGCTCGAAAAGCGGCTGCTGCATGGGAATGGGGCATGGCTGTGCCGTTATGCTGCTGGAGGCTGAAAACCGGGCAGGAGCGCATGTCGGAGATCTGGTCAGTGTCGCTTCCCCCACGCGATGCGTTCTTGGTTATGCCGCTGCTGTCTTTGCAGTACCCTTTCCGCTCTTTCTGATTCTTTATTATATCACTCAGTACCTATGGCAGACCGTATGGCTCTCGGTCGCTTGCATTGCAGCGGCTGCTGTTGTTTACCTGATGTTTCTGCGCCTGTTTTTGGAAAGAAAGGCAAAGGGGCTGCGTTATGTAATATGGCAAATAAAAACAGAAGGAAATCTTAAATCATGAGTCGAAAGCATTGGAAAATTGCTGAACAGGATGCCGGGGCGGTGGAATTTCTAACCCGAGAACTTGATGTTTCCCCGATCCTTGCACGTTTGCTGATCAACCGTGGACTTTCCGATATATACGAAGCGGAAAAATTTCTCAGAAAAGAAAATGGCAAGCTGTACGATCCTTTTTTGATGAAAGATATGGACCGCGCGGTGGCACGCCTTACGCACGCGCTGGAAGCAGGAGAATCCATTGCGATCTATGGCGATTATGATGTAGACGGCGTGACCTCTGTGAGTATATTATACCAGTATTTGAAGGAGCGCGGTGCAGAGGTTGTTTACTATATACCGAACCGCGTGGGTGAGGGATACGGTCTGAATCTGGAGGCGGCTGAAAAGCTGCACGCTCAGGGCGTCCGTTTGATTGTGACAGTGGATACGGGCGTAACGGCTATTGAAGAAGCTGAGGGAATCAAGGCGCTCGGTATGGATATTATAATAACCGACCATCATGAATGCAGAGCGGAGCTGCCGAATGCCTGCGCTGTCGTCGATCCCAAAAGAAGCGATGACGGATATCCCTTTAAGGAACTGGCTGGCGTCGGCGTAGCTTTCAAGCTGATCTGCGGTATGGAAACAGATGGGCTTCAGTCAACAGCGGATAAGCAGGCTGCTGTTCGGGCTGTGTGCTTGGCCTATGCGGATCTGACTGCAATTGGTACTGTTGCGGATGTCATGCCGCTGACAGATGAAAACCGTTTGTTGGTAAATATGGGACTGGCATTGATTCAAAATACGGAAAAACCGGGTATTACTGCGCTCCTTGAGGAGGCAAATTTATGGGAGCACGGCCGTAGGCGGCGCAGAATCACGTCATCGTCTATCAGCTTCGGTATGGCACCGCGTATCAATGCAGCCGGACGAATCAGTCGAGCGTCACGGGCAGTTGAACTGTTTCTCACGGATTCTCCATCCCATGCCGGTATGATCGCCGCGGAGCTATGTGAGATCAACCGAGAAAGACAGAGCGAGGAAAATAAAATTCTCGACAGGGTTTATGCGCAGATCGACGCAGAACTGGCATCGCACAGCCCGAAAATTTTGGTACTGGAGGACGATACCTGGCATCACGGTGTCATCGGTATCGTGGCCTCGCGTATTACGGAGCGTTATCATCTCCCTTCCATACTGATTTCATTCGAAGGATGCGAGGATGGTATCGGCAAAGGCTCGGGACGCAGCATCAAGGGGCTGAATCTCGTTGAGGCTCTGGCATCCTGCGGAGATATTCTTGAGAAATACGGCGGACATGAGCTGGCGGCGGGACTTTCTGTCCGCCGGGAGAAGGTAGATGAATTCCGGCAAAGAATCCAGGTTTACTGCGAAGAACATTTAACCGGTGACGACCTGATCCCGGAGATGTTCGTGGACTGTGAAACGACGATCGAAGATATCACGCTGGATACGGCGAACGCGCTTTTTCGGCTGGAACCATATGGAACGGGAAATCCGGCGCCGTTGTTCTGTATACGGAATATGCCGCTGCTGGATATCACAGCCGTGAGCTGTGGAAAGCATACTAAAATACTCGCAGGGGACCGGCATGCGCCGGTAACGGCAATGTTTTTCGGGCATCCCCGGGCTGAGATGGAGTTGGAGGCGGGAGAATGCGCGGATATTGTCTATCAGCTGGACATCAATGAGTTTCAGGGGCGCAGACAGGTTCAGATGCTGGTCAGGGATATGGATTTTCCGGAGGACGCTTATCAAGCGCTGGAAGAGGGCGAGGAGGCATATCGGGCGCTGTGTGAGGGCAGAGGAAAACCGGCGGATCTCCCGCAGCGCAGAGATTTCAAAGCTGTTTATATGTACTTGAGGAGCGTGAAACCGCAGGATTTCGAATATCATAAAATAGCAATGGTACGCCGGCTGTCGCTTCCGTATCCGATGCTCCGCATCATTCTGGAGGTTTTTCAGGAGACAGGCATTCTGGAAACACTGCGGATCGGAGAGACACATATCCGGGCTGTGCTGGCAGAAAGTGCGCGTGGAGAAAAGATCGATTTGGAACAGACCTCGACCATGAGAAGACTACGTTCAATGCTCCATGATGCCGAACAGCAGGCATCCGGTTGACTTAACGGTTGTATCTGTTCTGTAGACATGGAGCTGGAATGAGAAAAATAATAACCATACAGCATACGCGGTCTGAGCAGCACATAAACGGCATGATTGGCTCATGGGGCAGGAGGAATCTAACCGATCTTGGCATTGAACAGGCAGAAAGGATCGGAAAAAATCTCCGCGAAGAAATAAAAAACGATCGGTATCTATTCTATTCGTCAGATTTGCTGAGAGCCGCGCATACTGCGGAAATTGTAGCGGCTTATCTGAATGTTGAACCGATTTACGGCAGTTTGTTAAGAGAATTTTATTCAGGTATAGCGGTTGGATAAAAAAGATGGGATTGGGCGGAAGATGTGAAGGGAAAGGCATTTCGCATGGTGGGATCCAGACGCGATGTATGGAATCGGCTTTCTGCGTTTTATCGCCAAGCGGTGGTTCCCTCTAGTAAAAAAATAATCATCGTTTCACATGATGATGCCTTGAGCGTTTTTTATGCAATGTGGCTTGGGCCGTGCTTGAATATGCTGAATCAATGCAATTTATCCGGAATATCCGGCGGGGTTTCAATCTTATACAGGATGGTCATTGTATATTATCAAAATGGATCGATATGTCGTATATTTATCGTTAAGATATCGAAATGGATCAAGAAGCGGCAGACCGCATTTTTAGAGCATAGCTCACGTCCGCCTCAAAGAACAGAGCTTTTATTTTACATATATTTTCATAAAGAGTAAAGAGGTCATACCATGCACAGCGGAATCGAGCGCCTGTTGTTCATCCTGGACAAAACGGGCAAAAATTACGATACGGAAAAAATAAAAAAAGCATACGAATACGCCCGTGAGGTGCATGAAGGACAGTTCCGAAACAGCGGAGAAGCCTATATTTCACATCCGGTAGCCGTGGCTGAAATCGTTGCGGGATTGGAACTGGATACGGACTCCATATGCGCAGCTTTGCTGCACGATACGGTGGAGGATTGTCCAGGAACGGTAGATCTTCAGCAGATCCGGCAGCGGTTTGGCGACGGCGTGGCAGGTCTGGTGGACGGATTGACAAAGCTTGTGCGGATTCCCTTCGAGGACAAAGAAGAAGAAAGCATGGAGAATCTCCGAAAAATGCTTCTGGCAATGTCCAAGGATGTCCGTGTGATCTTCATCAAGCTCTGCGACCGGCTTCACAACATGCGGACGCTGGACGCCAAGCCTGAACACAAGCGCAGGCTGACGGCGCTGGAGACAATGAATGTCTACGCGCCGCTTGCGCACCGTCTCGGTATGCAGCGTATCAAGCAGGAGCTTGAAAATCTGTCGCTATCCTATCTCGATCCGATCGGGTATCAGGAGGTTTCACATGATATTGAACGGAAATACGGTATGAACCGGAATTTCCTTGAAAAAGCGCGTGAACAGGTTGCGCAGAAGCTGACGGAAAACCACATTCATTTTACGCTCGAAGGCAGAGTGAAAAGCGTTTACAGTATTTACCGCAAAATGTACAATCAGAACAAGAGCTTTGATGAAATTTACGATTTTTATGCGCTGCGGATCATCGTGGAAACGGAGCTTGAATGCTACACGTCGCTCGGCGTAATCCACGATATGTTCAATTCGATGCCCGGGCGTTTCAAGGATTATATTTCGACGCCGAAGCCCAATATGTACCGTTCCTTGCACACAACGGTTATCGGGCGCGATGGCATACCCTTTGAGGTACAGATTCGGACGCGTGAAATGCACCAGATCGCAGAGTATGGTGTGGCTGCGCACTGGAAATATAAATCGGGAGAGAGTTCTCCGGCGGATATCGATCAAAAGCTGCAGTGGATTGCGAATCTAATCGAGTCTGAAAGCGATACCCGTGATCCGGACGAATTTATCAGGGCGCTGAAAATCGATATTTTTCAAGATGAAACGTTTGTCTTTACACCGAAGGGAGATGTTATCGCACTACCTCAGGGCTCTACCGTCATTGATTTTGCCTATGCCATTCATTCGGAGGTTGGCAACAAAATGATTGGCGGGAAAATCAACGGAACAATTGTGCCCATTGATCGTGTTCTTCAAAATGGCGAAATCGTCGAGATCCTTACATCCTCTGCGTCGCGTGGTCCGAGCCGCGATTGGCTGAAAATTGTCAAAACCGGCGAGGCGCGGAATAAGATCAGACAATGGTTTAAAAAGGAGAAGAGGAGCGAAAACATACTGGTCGGAAAAGGCGAGATCGAGCGGGAAATGAAACGCTTCGGACGGCCGTTTACCGAACAGCAGAAGCTCGAAGTTTTGGAGAATATTTCCAAAAGAATGGGCTTTCGCGAGGTTGAAGATCTATTCAATACCATAGGCTTCGGCGGCCTCTCCGTCTCCAAGCTATCCGCAAAAATGAAGGATGAATTTGAACGGGTAGTTAAGCCGGAGGAGGCGGATATCGTTGAGCTCAAGCAGGTTCCTTTGACGCAGAAAAAGTCGCGGAAGGCGGAAAACGGCGTCATTGTGGACGGTGTAGAGGGTTGCCAGGTCAAGTTTGCTAAATGCTGCAATCCCCTGCCGGGAGACCCGATTGTCGGCTTTGTAACAAAAGGCTTCGGCATTTCCATTCATCGTACGGACTGTAAGAACGTCATAAAGAATATGAGCCGGCAGGAGGATTCGGAGCGGTATAAATCTGCGCACTGGGAAGAGGCGTCGCTCTCGCCGTCGGATACTGTCTTTGAAGCAATGCTGCAGATCCGTGCGGTTCAGAGCTTGACGTTGATTGCCGATCTGACTGCGGCGCTGGCAGATATGCGGATCTCCGTTCTGCAAATCAATTCACAGAAGTGCAGCGTGGACGAAACGCTGATCAGTCTGGTTATATCCTGTCGGAATTTGGCTCATTTGCGGAGCATTATTACCCGGCTGCAATCCATTCGCGGTGTGGAAGCAGTTATACGCGGGAGTGGCTGAGAAAGGGAATAGATTTTTTGCTTCGGACAGGAACAAAGTGTATGGTCCGTAAAAAAGGGTTGAAAGCGATTATTAATTAAACACGTTTTCAGCTAAACCTGTATTCTTCTCCGCTGAAGGGAGAGCGATTCTGCTTCGCAAACGCAAATTAGACTTTTTATCATATGCAAGTCTGCAACGAAAGGAGTCCAATTTTATGAGGGCTGTCATACAAAGAGTATCCGAGGCATCGGTGGAAACCGGCGGCGCGCTTGTAGGCGCCTGCGGAACGGGTTTCTTGATTCTGTTGGGTGTCTGCTGCGACGATAAAGAAGAGGATGCTGCGCTGCTTGCGGAAAAAATATGCAAACTGCGTGTATTTTCCGACGAAAATGGTAAAATGAATCGGTCCCTGACCGATGTGGACGGGGGCGTTTTGATCGTCTCGAATTTCACACTATATGCTAATGTGACAGGCGGTAATCGGCCGGATTTTTTGAATGCGGCATCGCCTGAACGGGCCAATTACCTGTATCGCTTTTTTATAGAAAAGATGCGTGGAAAGCTTACGCATGTGGCGGAAGGGGTTTTCGGCGCCGATATGATAGTACGTTTGAAAAACGACGGTCCTGTGACGCTTGTCATCGACAGCGAATGTCTCAAAAAACGTAAAGGAAGTACAAATAACGCATGAAACTGACGGTAGAAGGAAATGTGAATCCATATTATGTGCAGACGCTGTGCATGCTGTTTTTCCCCGGAGCAAAATTCTCCAAGGCGCATGAATCCGAAGAAGCCGTCGAAGCTGTCGTAAAAGCGGTAGAGAATGAAACCTCGGCAAGAGCGGATGTAGTTCTCAAATACGCTGGAAAAATGGGACGGGCCGAAATTGATGAGCCGTATCAGGCGCATCATACGAGGCAGAGAAGTATGAAAATGGCGGTGGGAAAAGCTTTTTTTGACGCCGGAGAGCAATTGCTTTCTTACCGCCCTGTTTGGGGAATCCTGACGGGTGTCCGTCCGGCCAAGGTGGCGAATTCCTATTTTGATCAGGGCTTCGACGCGCTTTCCGTACAGGATATCTTATGCGGAGAATTTTTTGTACATCCCAAAAAGGCAGCACTTGCGGTAGAAATCGCTTTGCACGAAAGACAGATAGCCGATACTTATGCAGCGGCAGATACTTGCTCTCTTTATATATCAATCCCGTTTTGTCCCACGCGCTGCTCCTACTGCTCCTTTGTCTCATATACCTCGCGCAAGCTGCTTTCTTTGATTCCCGAATACCTAGACAAGCTGTGTGAGGAAATAACGGAGACCTGCAGCTTGCTGCGGGCGCTTGGAAAAAAGGTAATATGCGTGTATATAGGCGGAGGAACGCCGACCACTCTCGACGAGATGCAGCTGAATAGACTTTTGGATACTATATGCAGGAACGTCGATTTGGATACGCTCTTAGAGTTTACTTTGGAGGCGGGACGCCCGGATACCGTGACAAAGGAGAAGCTGCAATCGGCTTTGGCATACGGTGTCAGCCGTGTCAGCATCAATCCACAGACACTGGACGACCGTATTCTCGCATGCATTGGCAGAAAACACACGGCGGAGGATTTTTACCGCGCCTATGTGTTAGCGAGGGAAAGCGGGATCCCATGCATCAATACGGATTTGATCGCTGGCCTTCCCGAAGAGACATTTCTCGGTTTTTCAAAGACGGTTGACAAAATACTTGCGCTGCGTCCGGAAAATCTTACTGTACATACCTTTTGTGTCAAGAAGGCAGCAGATATTCTGCGTGAGGGTACCGATATCTATTCGAGAACCGGAGGGGAAACCGGGACGGGCGTGGAATACGCGCAGCTTTCAGCAAAAAATGCCGGTTATGCTCCTTATTACATTTACCGTCAGAAAAATACGGCGGGAAATCTGGAAAATGTGGGATATGCGCGGGACGGCATGACGGGACTGTATAATGTCTTTATGATGGAAGAGCTTCACAGCGTGTTTGCCGTAGGGGCGGGAGCCGTGACCAAGCTGGTGTCGCCGGACCGGAAACGGATCGAGCGCATATTTTCTCCGAAATATCCATATGAATATATAAAAGTTGGTGCGAAAAGCACGATTACGGAAGAAGCTAGAGATCGGATTCGTACATTCGAGCAGGGATTCTGAGGGGGATACAGAGAGACGAGCCGGCTTACGTTGGGTTTCAAGAGATTGTCCGCCGGATGGGGAGGATACAGACCATGGTGGTTTTAAATAAACGGTTTACGGCGGAAGCCGAAAAAATTGTATTTGTAGAGGAATGCGAACGCCAGTTTAACAAGCAGCTTTTAGAGGTGACCGAGCATATCTGCACAGAGGAGAGCCTGCGGATTGTTATGCTATCAGGTCCGACCTGTTCCGGAAAAACGACAACGGCGAGCCAGCTTGCCCGGCTTTTAAAGGGACACGGTAAACGGCTCGTCATGATTTCCATCGATGATTTTTATCGTGACCGCGGTCAGCTTCAGACAACACAGGCGGGTACCGTAGACTATGAATCCATAGAAGCCATTGACTTTCCGTATCTGGCTGAATGCATGAGCGAGCTGCTGGAAAACAGAGAGGTGCTTCTGCCGATTTTTGATTTTACAACCGGATGCCGCTCTGGGGTGCGGTCCTTTTTGCCACAGAAAAACGATATCCTGCTTTTTGAAGGTATTCAGGCGATCTATCCGGAAATCCTGTCCCTGACACCGAGCGGTCAGAGTACGAGCATCTATATCAGTCCACAGCAGCAGGCAGAAGCCTACGGCGCAGTGTTTTCACCGCGCAGCATTCGTTTTCTGCGCCGTTTGGTGCGCGACAGTATGTTTCGTGCGTCAGACGCGGCGCGCACGTTTTTTTTATGGGAAGGTGTTAAAAGAAACGAGGATGAGAATATACTGCCGTATGCATCCGGGGCGGCTATCAGCATCGATTCGTTTCTGCCGTATGAGCTGAATGTGATCCGACCGTTTGCCGAGTCGGTGCTGCGTATGTTGCCGGCGTCGGATGTTCATGCAGCGGAACGTGACGAGCTGCTCATGAAACTGTCGGGTATACCTGTTATCTCTCCTGCGTATGTACCGGAAAACTCTTTCTTTCGAGAATTTATCGGCTCGCACAAGTCGTTTGGATGACAATTTCCGCCCCAGTCACGGACATGCCAGGAAACGGTATAAGACGGCGGCGGATATTCAAGGATAAATTAAATGCATATAAAGTATTTTGGAAAGGATTTAGATATGTTGAAAAAAGCGGATATAAAAGCATTTCAGGAAAGCGCGGAGAGCATCCGTACATTGGCCGGCACAATGCCTGAAATTGCCGTGATATTAGGCTCGGGACTGGGAGACTATGCGGCATGTGCGGAAAATGCAGTTGTGATCCCGTACAGCGAAATCCCTCACTTTCCGGTATCGACGGTATCCTATCAAAAAGGGGAGATGATCATTGGAGAGATAGGGGGTAGGCGGGTACTGCTGATGAATGGGCGTTTTCATTATTACGAGGGCTGGGAGATGTGGGAAACCGCATATCCTGTTGGTGTATTTTCGCTTTTGGGGATTCAAAAAATGATCATTACCAACGCTGCCGGGGGGATCAATGCGGAGAGGCTGGAGCGGGGAGATCTTGTTTGTGTTACAGATCACATCAAGCTGGCACAGGACAGCCCAGTACGCGGTAGCAATATCGATGCATTTGGTGAACGGTTCTTTGACATGCAGCGTGTATATGACCGTGAAATGGCAACGCTGGCCAAGAAAAAAGCATTGGAAGCTGGCTTTGAACTGAAGGAAGGCGTTTATGCCTATATGTCAGGTCCACAGTATGAAACGCCGGCTGAAATTCGAATGCTCAGAGCTATGGGTGCTGATCTCGTGGGTATGTCCACGGTAGCCGAGGTCATTGCCGCGGCGCAGTGCGGCATTCGCGTACTGTGTATTTCCTGTGTTTCCAATATGGCCGCAGGCGTTACCGGAGACCCGATTACTGAGGAGGAGGTTCTGGAGATTGCGGCCCAGATTTCATCCAGGTTCAAAAAGCTGGTAACGGATGTCATACGGGAGCTTTGAGCCGTTACAGCATGCTTTGAGTCCATTCGTATAACAGCAGAGGCGGGAGATTCCTTGCGGCGTTTTCTGCTTCTCGTCCCTTTTCTTCTGAACACAAGATACCCGGAACTGCCGGCAGAAGAGGTATGCTGAGCCTTTGACAGGCTGCTGAAGAAAGAGATATTTATATATATCATAGATTTGTTTTCAGACCTATAGATTTCGAAGAAACAGCAGCGTTTCCCAAGCGCATCTGTCCGAATTCCACTGTATTATTTATCTTGAAATCCGGATGAAAGATGAAAGGTTGTTTAAAGCTATGAAAATTTTATTTGACGCCGTAACGGTAGTGACGGAACGCGGCAGGACGATTCCCGAAGGTTATGTGATGACTGATGGCGCTTATATTGTATATGCCGGGGAAGACCGGCCGGAAGAAAAGGCCGACCGCGTGATTTGCGGTAAGGGAAAGGCGCTGATGCCCGGCCTTTACAATTGTCATACGCATACGGCAATGTCTCTGTTCAGAGGGTATGGAGAGGACATGCCGCTCCAGCGGTGGCTGTTTGACAAAATTTTTCCGGCGGAAGACCGTCTGGAGCCCGAGGCTGTTTATGCGGCGTCTATGCTTGCCATCGCAGAACAGCTCAAGAACGGCATTGTATCCTTTTCGGACCTGTACTTTTTCTGCGAGGAGACGGTAAACGCTGTAGCGGAAAGTGGGATGAAGGCCAATATCAGCCGCGGTATCAGCTGCTTTACACCGGTTTCGAAGGACGACGATTATCGGTTCGCAGAGGCCTGCGCACTGCACAAAGCGTATCATAAAGCTTATGATGGACGAATACATATTGATATGGCCATACATGCGGAATATACCATACTGCCGGAGAACTGTGCATACATTGCCGCCTATGCAAAGGAAAACGGCTTGGGCCTGCAGCTTCATCTTTCGGAAACAGAAAAGGAGCACCGGGAATGCATAGAACGGAATGGCAAAACGCCGGCCCGGTTTTTCTATGATCTTGGCGTTTTTGACGTTCCGGTAACAGCGGCGCACTGCGTATGGGTAACCGACGAGGATATAGAGCTGCTGGCCGAGAAGGGCGTAACAGCAGTACACAATCCTGCAAGTAATTTAAAGCTTGGCAGCGGTATCATGCCGCTGAGCAAAATATGGAAAAGAGGCGTCAACGTAACGCTCGGAACGGACAGCGCAGCTTCGAACAACACGCTTGACATCCTGCGGGAAATGAATTTGGCTGCACTCCTGCAGAAAGGTAATGACCGTGTATGCGACACCATGGTTGCGTCTGATTTTATTCCGATGGCAACGGTCAACGGAGCTGCTGCACAGGGAAGACCGGATTGCGGACGCATGCAGGCCGGAGCCAAGGCTGATCTCGTTTTGATTGACCTGGACGCGGTGAACAGTCTCCCGATTCATGATCCGGTAACTGCCCTGCTGTACAGTGTCAGTTCTTCAAATGTACTGATGACAATGATAGATGGACGTATCCTGTATGAAAACGGAAGCTATACCACTGTGGACATTGAAAAAACCAAACTGCTGACGAAAAAAATCAGCAGCAGCTTCTTCAAATAAGCGAATAACGATCGGGTGCTCTGCGGCAGTGAAAGCCTGCTTAACCAAGTTTGAGCATCCGCCTTTGCCCACGGGCAAAGGCTCCTGGCTCTTATAAATTATACCGGTTTGGAAAAGCCGGAGTGACCACTTTATCTCCTGCAGTAAAATATTTTATTCTGTCTTGACTCTGGAAAAAGTTAGAATAAAAAGTATATCTGCCGCATAGCGGCGGCATGACAGACGCAGAACGGAGAAGCGGACCGCGATACCATACAGGCTGCCCGGCCGGTGAATCAGTTGAATAGGCTACAACGACAGCAGACAGAAATGCATCCGGTTTTACGGGGATTCAAACCGGGGAATGCAGGGGGAGCTCCTCCCGTCTGTACGAAAGGATGGATGAACAATTGGCAAAGAGG
>DXYE01000010.1:0-938 GCA_019415985.1 Clostridiales bacterium | reverse complement strand
CAGCCGTCAGACTTTGTGCAAAAAAGTAAAAAAATGTTTTTTTCCGGCGTTGTCGTACTAACAATTTCCAATATTGTCATCAAATTAATGGGACTGCTTTTGAAGGTACCCCTGACCAATATGATCGGGGATACCGGCATGGGTTATTTCAATTTGGCCTATGCGATATATAAATGGTTTTATATGGTTTCGACGGCGGGGCTGCCTGTTGCGATATCGATCATGGTTTCTGAAAGCCGAACACGTCGGAGAGAAAAGGAAATCAAAAAGATTTACAATGTGACGCTTACGCTGTTCCTTGCCATTGGTATAATCGGGACGGCGGCTATGATGTTCGGCTCGGGCCTATTTGCCGAGCTGCAGGGGGCGCCTGATGCCAAATTCTGTATTATGGCGATAGCTCCGACATTGTTCTTTATTTGTATTTCGAGTGCGATACGCGGCTATTTTCAGGGCTTTCAGAATATGACGCCGACAGCGATATCACAGATCATAGAGGCGTTCAGCAAGCTGGCGGTCGGATTGCTACTCGGATATTATGCAAAAAACATCGCAAATAACGGCGAGGGTTATCCCATTGAAATCGTGGCGGCATATGCGATAGCCGGCCTGACCATCGGCGTTCTTTTCGGCATGATCTTCCTTGTGCTATCGAAATGTCTGTATAAGCCGATTTTCAATATGGCCATAGAAGAGGATACAAATATACGGCCTGCGGACGAAATCGCAAAGCGCTTGCTGTGGACAGCGATTCCCATAACCATAAGCGCGTCAGTCATGAGCCTGACGGATCTGGTCGACTCTATGATCATCATCCGCCGTCTGAAAAGTATAGGTCTTGAGGAGGAGTACGCCCTGAAGCTCTATGGCAACTATACATCGCTTGCCGTACCGATGTTCAACCTGCCTCCGGTTCTGATTTATCCGATCTCGTATTC
>DXYE01000001.1 GCA_019415985.1 Clostridiales bacterium | reverse complement strand
ATATAAAATTATGTCGTAAAATGAAAAACAGAGGAAAATTTATGAGGCGGTGATTCTGTGAAAAGCAGATTTTTTCAAAAATTCTTGGTCGGAATCAGTCTTTTGACGTCCCTTTTGGCTGCCTGTTCCTGCGGCGAGTTGCCGGTGGAGGCGGCCCGTGTCGGTGCGTCTTCGCCCTCCGAAATTATCCTGAGAAAAGACCTGATTGATGCTACGGATTCGGCGGATACCGAAGACGAGGAGTCCCGCACGGCTGAACATACAACAGAGGACGAGCTGTTCACCGGTACATACGGAGAGGAAACCGGGGAACACCAGACAGACTGCGTTAGCATCCCGGAAACAGATTCGGTGGAAATAATCCAAGCGGAAACGGAAAATTCTTATAATACGGAGCCGGCAGAGGAAACGGAAAGCAGCGTGAAAACAGAGACGCCGGTGAGTGTGCCGCCGGAGGTTTCTGAGGAAGAGACAAGCGGGGGCTTAACGGAAGAGAGAACGGTGTATTGGGTACCCGGCGGCTCTGTATGGCATACACGTCGCGATTGTCCAAGCCTTTCGAGGTCTCGGGAGGTCCTGTCAGGTACGGAACGGGAGGCGATCGGAAGCGGTAAGGACAGGGCCTGTAAAAGATGCGGCGGATAAGCTTCGCAGACGATGTCTGAATATAAAGCAAGAAATGAAAGCGGCTGCTGAAGGCCGGATACGGATCCTGAAGCTGTGTAGGAGCGGATGATATGAGCAAACCACATGAGGGACACCGGGAACGCATGCGAAACCGGTTCAGAACCGAAGGACTTGAAAACTTTGCTGATCACGAAATACTGGAGCTGATGCTGTATTATGTATTGCCCCAGAAAAATACCAATGAGGTGGCACACGAACTGATCAAAGCCTTCGGTTCGTTCGACAAGGTGCTGGAGGCTGGCATCGGTTCTCTGATACAGGTTAAGGGAATCAAAGAATCCAGCGCTGTATACTTGAACATTATATGCGGTGTAATTAGACGATATGAGATGCTTAAGAATACCGAAAAGAATTTAAGCATACGCAATATTGACGATGTCGGAAACTTTCTTGTGCATTATTACACAGGCATGACCGTGGAAAGATTCATTGCCTTGCTGTTTGACAGACAAAATAGGCTAAGCAAGATTGTCATTGTATCGGAAGGGGATGCCAACGGAGCGCAGGTCAATATACAAAAGATCCTGCATGATGCCATTGTATGGGAGTCTGCAGCCGTTGTGGTTGCACACAATCATCCGAGCGGAGAGCTAATGCCCTCTCCGGAGGATTACATAACAACGCAAAAGTTGACCAGGGCCTTTGATCTTATGGAAATGAATTTCATCGACCATATCCTCGTTGCTGGAAATAAGTTTTTGTGTTTGAAGAAGTCCCTGGAACTGTAGATGCGGGAAGAGGGAGCATCGCATAACCGTCGGAGGCGGAGATAATCTCTGCCTCCGACGGTTTTTCATCACTTGGAAATTATTCGGGCGGCTAGGAACGTTTCCGACTTGCAGAGTATGAATATACGGGCATTATTTGATAAAAGTCGTCTGTAAAAGGCGGCGGGAATTTTTATAATGTATATTTTATAGAAAGTCTGGAAGATGGATTAAAAGTATGGTATAATGTGCATGGCACAGCATGATATTACCGAAAGGTTTTGAGAGCCGTGCACCGCAGCTTTCGTCCGACTGAACTTGTTCAGTCATCTGAAACTGCCTGAATTTTTCAGGTATAAATACCGATGGTATGTATGGTATGTAGGCGATTAGGACGCCGAAGCCCGAATACTTTTACAGCATATTTGGATGCCTCAGCCAACCGCTTTGTGTGTTGCCGAAATACCGGTATCGCCCACGATAGGGAGATGACAGCTTCGAACGAACAAAATTAATATATCGGCCTGTTTTAATGTATATACTTGAAGATATAAGTTTTTCTTGCCGCGTTATCTGCTGCAATCGCGGTATGCGGAAGGATTTCAATTTGAATCGCTTATGCAGTGTGGCTTGAATTTTAATGAAACAATTAAAAATTTCATATATATTTAGAAATATTGAAGCATAATTAAGAAGATGACTGGTTTCAAAAAGGAAAACGGTGCATATGCTGATGATACAATGGTCCTGTCATGCAAGCCCGGTTTCCCTGCCGGAGGGAAGAGGCTTTCGAGGACTGTGAACGGGCAATACCGAGATTGCTGCCCCGGTTGTATGCACAGGATTTTCCCCGAAATGATTTTAGGCATTAATGGAAAGGAATAGATGTTATGAATTCTGTCCGGCTATGGGAAGAACAGTTGGCATGCAGATTCCCGGCAAGATGGAAAAAGGAAATTTCACTTGCCGCCTGCACCACTTTCAGGATAGGAGGACCGGCAAAATACGGCGTTTATCCGGAATCCGCAGAACAGCTCCGCGAGGCTGTGGATTTGTGCAGGTCCGGAAATATGCGTTATTATGTGCTTGGAAACGGAAGCAATGTACTGTTTGCCGACAGCGGTTTTGACGGCGTCGTCATTTTTACGGGAGACTTGAAACAGTTGTCTTTGCAGGAAAACAGGATCACTGCGGCATGCGGCGTACCACTTACGCAGACTGCTGTGGCAGCTCAGCGGGCTTCTCTTTGCGGAATGGAATTCGCTTATGGAATTCCCGGCAGCATCGGCGGTGCGGTTTATATGAATGCCGGAGCTTATGAAAGCGAAATGAAGGACATTGTAGAGTCCGTGCTGTTTTATGATGCCGGATCACAGGAAATGACCACCTATTCATTCGAAGACTGCGGTTTTGAATACCGCCGTAGTGTTTTCCAGGAAAAGACCGGGGTGATTCTCCAGGCGGTCCTGCGACTCCGCAGGGGAGATGGCACGGCGGTTCGCGTGAAAATGGATGAGCTTATGCTGCGCCGCAGGACAAAGCAGCCTTTGGAATATCCCAGTGCGGGTAGCGTCTTTAAAAGGTATCCGGGCTATTATACCGCAAAGCTGATCGATGATGCAGGGCTGAAAGGCTTGACAGTCGGCGGGGCGCAGGTAAGTGAAAAGCATGCGGGATTTATTATTAACCGCGGTGGGGCGACGGCCGCGGACGTACTGTCGCTGATTGCGCTGATTCAGGAAAAAATCAATCGGCTATACGGAATCGAAATCGTTTGTGAAATACGGTATGTTGAATAATCAAGCAGATCAGGCTGCCATGCGCGCCTGCGGCAGTACATAAAACCCGGCAGACAGTCGGCATCTTTCATAACAGGCGCCGGAGCTTTTGCCGTTTTGTGCAAAAAACTCGTATGGGATGCGGAGGAGGAAGATAATATGTCCTTTTCGTCGGAAACTAAAAAAGCCCTGTGTGCGTCTTTTATTAAAAAAGACTGCTGTGCGAGAGCCTTGCTGTTCGGTCTGCTGCGCTTTTCAGGCATGCCATTGGCGGATGGGGTGAACCGGTTGCATTCCAAACAGGGCGACGTGCTCCATCTAGCCGATTTACTTTTGGAACGCTGCCTCGGTATACATGCCGCCCTGTTGAATGGCTGTAAAAAAACAGACGGTACCGATGGGGCCATCTGCCTGTCGCTTTCAGCGGCCGACGCGGCGAAAATCCGGCGATTCTGTGATGGACAGGCGCCCGAAAAACAGGGAGATATGGGTCGGAGGACGTTTGCCGGGGAGGCATGCTCAAGCTGCAAAGCGCATTTTTTGCGCGGTGTTTTTTTGATGTGCGGCAGTATATCCCAGCCGCGCAGGCTGTATCAGCTGGACTTTAAACCACCGGACGGTGAAGCGGCCGATATACTGGAAGCTGTGCTGAAGGATACGGGTATACGGGTGAAAAGCGGTCTCCGGAAAGGAACCCCTGTCCTTTACTGTAAGGAAAGCGAATCCATTGAGGATTTTCTCACGCTGATCGGAGCTACAAAAGCGGCCTTTGCCATCATGGATACCAAAATCGTCAAGGAGATCCGCAACAACGTCAATAGGATTTCAAACTGTGAGGTGGCAAATCTTGAAAAGTCGGTGGAGGCAGCGGATTCACAGATGAAAGCGATTGTAAAATTGGAGGCTTCGGGACTGCTGGAGCGCATTTCACCTCAGCTTCGAACAACCGCCAGACTTCGGCTTGAAAATCCCGAGGCATCTTTATCGGAGCTTGCCGGGCTGCATTCGCCGCCGCTTACGAAATCGGGCTTGAACCACCGGCTGCAAAAACTTATTTCCTACGCAAATGAGGAACTTAAGTGAAAGCCTGATATCTATCGCGGCGAGCTGAGGTACATGCGGACAGGCTGTTAATTTCATACGAAAAGATACGGAGAGGGAATGAGGCTTCAACGGGATACGGGGGTATACGATCCGGCTGAGGCTGCGGTACGGGATGCAGCTTCTGACGTTCAAACTCTTTCTGTAGCTTATCTCGAAAGAACTCTTTGCAGGCCCCAGAATGCGTCGGCTTCGGCGCGGCTGCGGACCGACCGCAGTCTGAAGGCAGGAGAGGGGAATAGAAAGGCTTGCGCCGTATGAAAGGGGAGGAGCAGGAAGAAAATGAAAGCGGAGAATTTTGTGCATCTCCATCTGCACAGTGAATATAGTCTGCTGGACGGTGCGATACGGATCTCTGAAATACCCAAGCTGGCCAAGGAGAACGGTCATACCGCGGTTGCATTGACAGACCACGGCAATATGTTCGGCGCCGTCGCTTTTTATAAAGCATGCCGGCGTGAAGGCATTCACCCGGTTATCGGCTGCGAGGTTTATGTTGCGCCTGCTTCGCGGTTTCAAAAGGAGCATGGCAGAGACGGCGGCAGTTATCATTTGATTCTGCTCTGCGAAAACGAAACGGGATACCGGAATTTGATCGATATGGTCTCCCGCTCGTATACGGAGGGCTTTTACCATAAGCCGCGCCTAGATATGGAACTGCTGGAACAGAAAAGTGAGGGACTGATCGCACTGTCCGCCTGTGTCGGCGGCTATATCCCGCAGCACATACTGAAGGGGGATTACGATAGCGCGCGCGTGTACGCAATCAAGCTGTCGGAAATTTTCGGACCGGAACATTTCTATTTGGAGCTGCAGGACCATGCGCTCGAAGATCAAAGAATCGTAAACGAGGCGCTTGTCAGAATGGCGGACGACCTTTCACTACCCTTGGTCGCGACAAATGACGCCCACTACGCGCGCAGGGCGGATGCGGACACCCAGGCAACCCTGATGTGTATTCAGATGAACCGGACTATGGCTGAGGGCAGGCCCCATGGCTTTGAAACGGATGAATTTTATTATAAGAGCACCGAGGAGATGGAGCGTCTTTTTGGCAGATATCCGGAGGCACTGGAGAATACGGCAAAAATTGCCGCCCGCTGCCGGTTCGATTTTCAATTCGACCATTTGTATCTTCCGGTATACAAAACGCCGGATGGCAGCGCACCGGAGGCGTATCTGCGAAGCCTTGCGCAGCAGGGCTTGGAGGATAAAATACAATCGGGCGCGATACGCTTTGACGGAGGGCATTCGGAGGAGGAATATCGAGCCCGTATGGAATATGAACTCCGTATGATTTCAGAAATGGGGTACGCTGAGTATTATCTGATCGTATGGGACTTCGTCAGCTATGCGCACAGGAGCCGTATTCCGACGGGACCCGGCAGAGGCTCCGGCGCGGGAAGTCTGGTCGCATACCTGTTGAATATTACGGAAATCGATTCCATTCGGTATCAGCTGATGTTTGAACGATTTTTGAATCCGGAGCGCGTCAGCATGCCGGATTTTGATGTTGATTTCTGCTATGAGCGCCGGGGCGAGGTCATCGATTATGTAACGCAGCGCTACGGCGCTGATCATGTGGCGCAGATTGTGACCTTCGGAACGCTGGCGGCGCGTGCGGCAGTGCGGGATGTCGGGCGCGCATTGGGCTATCCGTATGCGATGGTGGACGAGGTGGCGCGGGCTGTGCCGCATGAGCTGAACATGACTCTGGACAAGGCGCTGGAGGGCAAAGAGCTATCGGCAATGTACGAAAGCGACGAGGATACGCGGCGTCTGATCGATACTGCGCGGGCGTTGGAGGGAATGCCGCGTCATACCTCGACGCATGCGGCCGGCGTAGTCATTACGGATCAGCCGGTATCCTCCTATGTGCCGCTTCTGGAGAACGGCGGGGCTCTGGTCACGCAGTACGATATGGATACGGTCGCGGAACTGGGACTTCTGAAAATTGATTTTCTCGGTCTCCGATATCTAACCATCATTGCGGATACCGAGAAGCAGATCCGCGAAACGTCGCCTGAATTCGATATCACAGAGGTGCCGCTGGACGACAGGCGGACATACGATATGATTTCACAGGGGAAAACAGAGGGCGTGTTTCAGCTGGAATCCAGCGGTATGCGGCAGATGCTGACTTCCCTTCGGCCGGATAACCTTGAGATGATCGTCGCGGCCATAGCGCTTTACCGCCCGGGACCCATGGATTCCATTCCGCGGTTTCTTGAGAACCGCACGCATCCGGACCATGTGACGTATCGGACGCCTCTGGTCAAGGATATTCTCGATGTGACCTTTGGATGTGTGGTTTATCAGGAGCAGGTCATGCAGATCTTTCGAAGGGTTGCGGGCTATTCGCTCGGCCGCGCGGATATTGTCCGGCGCGCGATGTCCAAAAAGAAGTCGGAGGTTATGGCGCGCGAGCGAGAGTACTTTATACATGGGCTGACGGACGAGACCGGGACTGAAATATGCCGGGGAGCAGTGAAGAACGGATTGCGGGAGGAGGACGCAGCCGCGCTGTTCGATGATATGGCGAATTTTGCGAAGTATGCGTTCAACAAAAGCCATGCGGTTGCCTATGCGTATCTGTCGTATCGAACTGCGTATTTGAAATGTCATTTCCCGAGCCAGTATCTGGCTTCCCTGCTGACGTCCGTGCAGGGAAACCTGGCAAAAACCGCGGAATATATTGCTGAAGCATCGAGGCTCGGGATACGGATCATGGCGCCGGATATCAACGAAAGCGGACTTTATTTTCATGTGTCTCCGCAGCGCGGCGGCGGACGCGCGATCCGTTTCGGACTTCTGGCAGTCAAAAATATCGGGCGTAGCTTTGCCGAAAAGCTGATCGAGGAACGCCGTATCCGGCCGTTTTCCAGCTTCGAAAACTTTGTGGAGCGCATGGCGGGACAGGAGCTGAATAAACGTCAGATCGAGGCGCTGATCAAATGCGGCGCGTTCGACAGTCTCGGTGTATATCGGAGCAAGCTGTGCGCGGCTTATGAAGCGATCATCGACAGCTATGCGGCGCGCGTGCGCTCGAATCTCGCAGGACAAATGGATCTTTTTGCCACAGCCGCAGCGGAAAGTCCTGTTTCCCGAACAGGCGCAGATTTAAGCGCGGGCTCGTTTCCGTATCCGGATATTCCTGAATTTTCCAAAAGAGACAGGCTGTTGATGGAGCATGAGGCAACGGGTCAGTACTTTTCAGGACACTTGCTGGATGATTATGACAATCAGCTGAAAGCTATCGGCGCGGTACCTGTCTACGATATCCTCAATTCGTTTGCGGGAGAACAGGATGTCAAAGGCGTGCAGGAAAACACAAAGGCTCAGACGGACGGCATACCGACGCCGGTTGGCGGAGTTGAGGAAAATCAGCTGCCGGAGCCAACGTATAAGGAGAAACAGCGGGTCACGGTTGCCGGATTGATTACCCGCCGAAGCAACAAGACGACAAAAAACGGCGCGACAATGGCCTTTCTCAGCATGGAGGACAGATATGCGGAGATCGAGGTGATCGTTTTCCCAAAGGTTTTGGACTCGTGCAGCGCCTTCCTGCTGCAGGGCGCTGTAATTGCGGTTTACGGCGAGATCTCCATGCGCGAGGAAGAGCAGCCGAAGCTTTTGGCACTCCGTATTACGCCGCTTAAGCCCGATGCGGAAGCAGAGGCGGCAGGAGAAAAAACTTCTTCACTGCAGTTCAAAATCCAAAGCAGCCGTACAAAACAGGAAAAGGCGTCCGGAAAGCCCAGGACTTTGTATCTGCGCGTCCCATCGACAGCAGAGGATGATCTTCTTTACCGTCGAGCTCGGAACCTGGTCCAGATATTCGACGGTATGCTCCCTTGTGTTTTTTATGACAGCGACGCAAAAAAATATTTGAGAGAGCAGGCGTTGGGCGTTGATGCCTCGCCGTATGTGGTCGCACAGCTTCGGGAACTTCTGGGCGATGAAAATGTCGTGCTGAAATAAAGTATTTGTAGAGGCTTCGTGTGACATCATCCATAATTTTATAGGATGTAGAGGGGGCTGCAAGCATAGAGGGAACGGTTACGGCGTGGCGCCGGCGCTCATACAAAAAGTCGTAAGGAGTTCGAATAAGATTGGAAACGGAAGGATAACGAAAACATAAAAAATCAATGTTTTACTGTGCTTTCAAAAAATTGTACTGCAGAAGAACCGGTCCCGACTGTACAATAGAGAAGAGGAAAGCACTGTCCCTTAGGGGCGCTGCTCGGATAGATATTCGGCTGTTGTGTTACGCAGAATATTATTGTAAATGCTGAACCGTTTTTTATGCTGACGCATTCGGCGTAAAAAAAAATAATAATTTCGTTGGAAAGGAAGGCTTTCGCAGCACGAAGGCTTGGGCTTAATGATGACGAACGAGAGAACACCGGGACGAATCGGTTACGGAACGGTCAAATTTATTTCCCGCATTCTTGCACCTGCGTTTCATGCGGCGTTTTATATCGCATTTGTATTGGCGGCGTTGTGTATTGTCTGTGCCTTTGTGGTTTTACTGGTGAATACACCCGTTGAGGAATTTCTGCTGCCTCCGTTCATGCGTACAGTCGAAACGAAGGGAGAGATTACCGGATATCATATTTTTATCGGTAACGGTGTAAAAATATATGCGGAGTCCTCGAACGTTACGCTGGCAGACATTAAATACGTTATCTATGCGGGACTGAGCCTGTGTTTTATGTGCTTTCTCGTTCTTGCACCGATTTTTCAGTACCTTTCGAGACTGCTGCGGAATATTTCCCAAAAAAACCTGTATGACGCTGTCAACGCCTCTTATATAAACCGAATAGGCATTGCGGTTTTTATCGGACATACGCTTGTAATGCTTGTAAACCGGTACTATAACTATGCGCTTGTGAAAACCTTTGTCGAAAACAAGGAACAGATTCATTTTTCGCTGGGCGTCGATTGGTTTGGTTTAATTCTAGGACTGTTCATTCTGCTTTTGGGATTTATGTACGGATACGCGGCGCAGACATTCCGTGAGGAAAGAGCGGCGGCAGAAAATAGCGGAAGAAAAGCGGAGCTTCCGGTATTGGAAAAAAAACAATAGTCATTTTTGTCGTATTCTGCCGTTATCGCAGACAGCAGGCATATATCGTTCGAAAGTTAACATAATATTTAAAATAAAGGTTTGAACTTTGACAGTGCGGATGCTACAATGTTCGCACTCAGGACTTGCCTTAAAACACCATCTTGCATTTTTGAAAATGAGTAGAGGAGCGCTCTTGGGCACTCTAAGGGAAGAAGGGCGGAGAGGAGGCGGCATGCCGTTCTGTTCCGGCATCAATTGTCGGGACGAGGAACGCTGTATGCAAAACAGGATACAATGGACGAAAAACATGCGAATGAATCCGGGCGTACCGCACCCGAACAGCATATGATTCCGACAGGAGAGGAAAAAAATATGGCTGCACCGGCCGAAAACCGGGCGGCCAATGGCGCTCAGCAGTCGGAGGCTTCAGCGCCTTTGGAACATAGGGAAGGACAGACAACACAGATGAACATCGGTGAAGACCGGCGCGGCGCCGGCGACAGCTTGACCGGCAGACGTCCATCGCCTTCCCGTTCTCTGAAACCCGGGGACCAGGGACAGCGGCGTACGGCTGGACAGCATACAGGAATTTCCGGAGCCAAGCGCGGCGACGCTCCTGTTCAGACCGAAGATCCGGTCAAAGCCGGCAAGGGAACCAAAAGCGATGGCACTGGCGGCACACGCGGACCCCGCCATGCCAAAGCGGAGGAAAATAAGAAGGGCCGGAGAGGTGAAAAAGTACAAAAAAACGTAAATTGGGGCAGCGAGGTCGCAAAATCCGGTAGAATTGCCGGCAAGGTCGTGATGCGCATTCTTTCCTATGTGCTGAATGCATTTTTGACGCTGGCTTTGATCGGTATGATTGTCGGCGTGATTGTTGGCGGCGTGTTCTTGCTGTATATTAAGAATTATATTGATCCATCCATTGACGTGGATGTCCTCAGCTCCAATCAGGGACTTACCACAAAGCTGTACTATACCGAGGAAACAGAGGACGGAACAGAGAACATCGTGGAAATGGAGGACCAGCGTCTGCACGGCCAGGAGAATCGTCTGTGGGTGTCCTACAGCGACATACCGGACCACGTGATAGATGCGTTCGTCTGCGTGGAGGATCACCGCTTCTGGCAGCACAAGGGTGTGGACTGGCTGCGTACGATCAAGGTAACTTTTGGATTTTTGACCGGAAGCTCCACACAAGGGGCATCGACGATCACCCAGCAGCTCATCAAAAATCTGACGGGAGAAGATGAGGTTCGTGTAGAGAGAAAAATTCAGGAAATTCTCCGCGCACTTGAGTTGGAAAAGCAAAAGACCAAGCCGGAAATTTTGGAAATGTATTTGAATACGGTTTACCTTTCCGAGGGCTGTTACGGCCTTCAGGCCGCTTCCTACAAATATTTCAACAAGGGTGTAAGCGAGCTTACACTTGTGGAGGGCGCGGCTCTGGCTTCTATCATCCAGGCGCCGACTGCCTACGATCCAATCATTAATCCGGAAAACAATCAGAAACGCCGCAATGAGGCCGTTCTCAAAAGGATGTATGAGGAGGGCAAGCTGACAGAGGCAGAGTATGAGAATGCCTGTGCAACGGAGCTGAAGCTGGATGTACAGTCTGTAACGGTTTCCAATGCGACAAATTCATGGTTTACAGACCAGGTGATCGAGGACGTCATCTCAGACCTCATGGAGACCTACGGGATGTCGCGCGAGGTAGCATCGTTGCAGGTCTTCTCCGGAGGACTGGAAATTTATACGACCATGGATCCCTTTGTACAGGGGACTTTAGAGGAAATCTATAAAAACGATGACGACACGACTGTGTTTATAAAGAGTACCAACGTCGTTCAGCCGGAATCCGCTATGGTTGTTATGGATCCGACGACCGGGGACGTACTGGGGCTGGTCGGTGGTCGGGGAGAGAAAACGGAATCCAGGATATTCAATCTGGCCACACAGGCTAAGAGATCGCCCGGGTCCTCCATTAAGCCGCTTACGGTATATGCACCGGCTCTCGACGCCGGACTCATCACCTATGCCTCGGTTTTTGACGATTCGCCTTTCCGTTTTAATGAGTATACGACCTCCTCCGGTACCATAGCTTATTCGGCGTGGCCGAAGAACAACCCAAGGTATTACGGAGGCCTCACCAATATTAACAGCGCTGTGGAGCGTTCGGTAAATACTGTTGCAGTCCGCGTGCTCGATCTTTTGGGGTGCCAGGAATCTTATGATTTTGCTAAAAATAAGCTGGGGCTGTCGAGCCTGACGGACAATTACGAGAGAGCGGACGGAACGGTCCTGTCAGACGTGGATTATGCGCCGTTGGCGCTTGGCGCTCTCACGGTAGGCGTTTCCGTGGAGGAAATGACGTCGGCCTATACCATGCTTGCAAACGATGGCATTTATTCCGCTCCGCGGACCTATACAAAGGTACTCGACAGGAACGGCAAGGTTCTGCTTCAGAAGGATGTGGAAAATTCCATAGTGATAAGCGAACAGACCGCCAGCCTCATGACAAAGATGCTCCAGAATGTCGTAAAGAATGGTACGGCAAAGAATCTTTCGTTGCAGTATTCCGTTGATGTTGCCGGAAAAACCGGTACGGCGGACAGTAACCAGGACAGATGGTTTATCGGATATACGCCTTATTATGTCGCCGCTACATGGTTCGGTTACCGAATCCCGCAGGATATCGGGTCCTATTACGGAGGAAGTCCTGCAAATGTACTTTGGGATAAAGTGATGACAAAGCTTCATCAGCCGATTATAGAGGAGGCGGAGTCCGGCGGTGAACCTTTGAAAAAGTTTGAAACGGCTCCCGGCATTGTGGAAGCAACCTATTGCAGAGATTCGGGGAAGCTTCTGACGGATGCATGTAAGGCAGACCCGCGCGGCAGTCGAGCGGAGACGGGGTATTTTACATCGTCGACCGTACCGCTCGAATATTGTGATGTACACGTTATGGTGGATTATGATACCTCAACAGGAGCGGTCGCATGTTCCGGCTGTCCCGAAGGCTCTGTTGCACAGATCGGTTTGATCCGTGTAACAGACCGGGATTTCCCGGTCGAGGTTGCGGTGGCGGATGCCCAATATGTGTACAGGCCCTGGACACCGGCCGATGGGGTGACCAGGAGCGCTACACTGCCGTTTTTCTGGAGCTTGGTACCGGAAGGAAGATTTGTGGGGACGTCGGGATCCGGGACACGTGCGGTGAACAGCTTCTGCTATGAGCACTATACGGAGCCGACTGTTGCGGAAAATGCGTCGCTGCCGGATACGGAAGCAAGGTCTGCGGACAAGCAGTCCGATGAGGCAAAGAGCGATGACAAGCGCAAGGGAGACGATGCGAGCGGAGATCCTCCGGATGACGACTGGAACGACGTCGGACAGGATCATGCCGAGGATACGGCATTTGATCAATAAGCTGACGACAGCGCAGTGCGCAGTATAAATCTCATATGGCAGGGCAGCAATGCCTTACAACGGGTCATGGAGCCGCAAAGATAAAATCGGCTCTGATTCTAAGGAACGGTAACCTTGTTAGATCTTTCAGGTCTGTATGGGATCGAGAAAAGTTCGGTTTCGCTTTTGAAACCATCCGTGATTTAGCGATGAACGGAAGATGCAAAAAAAATAGCATGCTGTAAAAGCGTTTTGCGGCACAATTATAAAAGGTTGTCTGCGGGCCATATCATGGGCCCGCAGATTTTGTCTTTGCAGATGCAAGACCGTATAGCTTATTTCTATAATGCCGGCGCTGTGAGATTTACAGCGGGCATTTTTTCTGTTCATGAAAAAATCACAATATAATGTTAAAATTTTTATGTTGTGTATATTTATGCTGGGAGATCATGGTATTCTCTCATGTGTTTTGAGAAAGGAATAACAGAAATCATGAATCAAGCGAAAATCCCCTCATTAAACGGAAAAAAAGCCGCAAGAATTTTTGTTGCCGCAGTGCTTGGCCTGTTGGTGCTGATTTGTCTTGCGACATGTTGGTATACGGTGGATGAAAAGCAGAAGGCCGTGGTGACGACCTTCGGTAAAGTAACCTCGATTACCGATGCCGGCATGCATTTCAAGCTGCCCTTTGGCATACAGAAGGTCGAGCGTGTCAATGTCAACGTATACCAGAAAATTGAAATCGGCTACAGGAGCAGTGCGGATGGTACGGATTATACGGTGTTGGAAAACGAAAGCAAAATGATAACCGGAGATTACAACATCGTAAACATAGACTTTTTTGTGGAATACAAAATTTCAGATCCTGTAAAGTATTTGTACGCCGCGCGTGAACCCGAGGTTGTGCTGAAAAATCTGATTCAGAGTCAGATCCGCAACGTCGTAGGTTCTTCAGCGGTGGATTCTGTACTCACAGATGGAAAAAGTGAAATACAGATGAAGGTAAAGGATCTTGTTGTGGATGTTCTGGATACCTATGACATGGGGCTTGTCATCAGCGACGTGAAGATTCAGGACAGCGAACCGCCGACGGAATCGGTTATCGAAGCGTTCAAGGCGGTGGAAACCGCCAAACAGAGCGCCGAGACTCTGATCAATCAGGCCAGAGCCTATGAAAACTCCGAACTCCCCAATGCACAGGCCAAGGTCGACGAGCTGATTCAAAACGCGGAATATCTGAAGCAGAGTAGGATCAACGAAGCAACGAAGCAGGTGGCCAAATTCAACGCTATGTATGAGCAGTATGCGTTGAATCCGTCGATTACACGTACCCGGATGTATTATGAGATGATTACGGAGGCCCTGCCCAATACAAAGCTGTATATTGATTTGTCCGACGGCACCACGCAGAAGCTGCTGCCTCTGGAGAGGCTCGTATCTGGGACAGCGCAGACACAGGAATGATTCCCCCGACTGCCTTTTATAAACTGAGATGTAAAGTAGTGGATTTTATGTTCTGATGGTACGGCAATACATATACCGAAGCATTGAAAAGGACCTTACGTTCTGAATCGAAATAAAGGAGCAAACAAGCATTATGAAAAAAATAAAGTATCTCTGGATATTATGGGTTGTCATCGGACTGGCGGCCATTGTCTGTCTTTTTAACAGCTTTTATGTGGTTGCGGAAAACGAATATGTCTGCATCCTGAGATTTTCCAAGTTCACCAACGTAACCTCGGAAGCCGGCTTGCACTTTAAAATTCCGTTTATAGATACTACCATGAGCTTCCCGAAAACCGCGCTGCTGTATGATATCCCTCCGTCCGAGGTATTCACGGCGGATAAAAAGACAATGACGGTGGACAGCTATGTGCTGTGGGAGATCAACGATCCTCAAACCTTTTATCAGACTATCGGCAATACGACTGCCGCTCAGGACCGCCTGAATGCGGTGACCTACAACGCTTTGAAAAACCTGATGGGTACGCTTGAGCAGAATGACATCATCAATGAGCATGACGCGGCGGAACGCAACGATATTTACGAGAGCATCACGTCCGATGTGGCGGAGGTGGCCCAGACATACGGCATCACAGTGCTCGATGTGAAGATCAAACGCTTTGACCTGCCGGACAACAACGAGCAGGCTGTCTATGAGCGCATGATCTCCGAACGCAACCAGATCGCAGAAAAATATATAGCGGACGGCAATTATGAGGCCTCTATCATTCGAAACGATGTGGATAAGCAGGTGAATATTTCCATATCCGACGCGGAAGCAAAAGCCGCTGCGCTGGAGGCGGAGGGAGAAAAGACCTACATGGAAATGCTTGCGGAGGCATACAATACAGACGAAAAAAGGGAGTTTTATGAATTTACTTTAGCGCTCGATGCTCTGAAGGCGGCGCTGGACGGCGAGGATAAAACGGTTATCATCGGCAAGGATTCCGCCCTCGGCAAGTTCCTGCTCGGGTCAGCCGAGAACGTCACGGCCGGCGGAGAGGAATAGAAGAATTGAAGAATTGGTGAAGGCGAACGGCAGACAGCGGCCGCGGGACATCCGCGGCCGCTGTTTTGTATTTATTCATCTGAGTCATCTTCGAAAGAATAGTTGTTTAATTCTTCAAAGTCTAGAAATTCCGAAAGCGTCATATTTAGAGCAAGCGCAATTTTATGAAGAGTTTTCACTCTTGGATTTTTAGTTACGCCTCTTACAATGTTGTCCAGTGTAGATTGACTGGTATTGCTCATTGTTGCTAACTTGTTCAATGTAATACCCCGCTTCTTGCAAAGCCTTTTAATGTGGTTAATATATAATTCTGAGTAATTCATATTGTTCTCCCCGTGGTTTTGAATACCCGATTTCGGGTTTATAAAATGATAACAGGGGAAAACACACACTATACCCGTATGCGGGTATAAATTAGATAATTAACAAAAAAAGTGAATTTATGAGTGTTTCCGTATACCTATTTTTAGTTTGCTTCGGCTGAATCGAGGTCATTATCGAAACTATAATCATTCAGTTCTTGAAAATCTAAAAATTCTGCCAGCGTCATATTAAATGCGATGGCGATTTTATGAAGTGTTTTTATCCGGGGGTTGTTGGTGTTGCCTCTGACAATATTATCCAGCGTTGATTGATTTATATTGCTTATGGTTGCCAGCTTGTTAACTGTGAAACCACGCTTTTTACATAATGTTAGAATGCGTTTGACATAGATATCTGAATATTCCATAATTTTTCCCCTTGTTATTATAATATTAACCCAGTTTCGGGTTAATATTATAATAACAAGGAAAAACGGCACATTTACCCATATACGGGTTGACAACCGGAATATTGTTTATCTATAATATATAATAACCCAAAAACGGGCAATATATTATATATGAGGTAAAAACATGCCGGTTTGTACTTTTTTTGGACACAGAAATTGTGACGATGCAGTAAAGAATAAACTAAGGAAAGTATTGGAAGAACTGATAGTTCAAAAAGGCGTGAAGCAGTTTTATGTCGGTACACACGGTAATTTTGATCTCTATGTATATCAAGTTCTGTGTGAACTGAGAAAAAAGTTTCCAGAAATAAACTTTAGCGTTGTACTTGCATATATGCCCGGTAAAAGAGAGATCGGGGATAAATTTGATTGGTATCAAATGACGATATATCCCAATGGAGTTGAAAAAGTACCGAAAAGGTTTGCTGTTTCTTACCGCAACAGATGGATGGTGGAACAGGCCGATTATGTTGTGACTTATATTCGGCGTTTCGTTGGTGGCGCGGCGCAGTTTGCAGAGCTTGCCAAAAGAAAGGGTAAGGTATGTTTTAATTTGGCGGAGCTTTAATAAAAAATCTTCATTAAATTATAAGGAGAATAAATTGTGCGGCAGCCACGGGAAAACAATCGCCGCAGATGCCGCACAATATAGAGGAGCTTAGCCGTTATTATGCAAGGTTTTACAGCACTCTGTAAAAAGCTATCTACTTACTCTTATGCTTCATCCTTTGCGGTCACCCGGATCAATATGGCAGTCATATCATCCGTGCGCAGGTTTCTCTCCTTGGCGCGGCTGACAATACGGTCAGCCATGACATGGAGATTGCCGCACATCTCGTTTGCCAGCAGCTCAGCCAGCCAGATGCCCTCGTCTGTTTCCGGTGCGATGCCGTCGCTTACCATGACGATGATGTCGCCGCTGAGAAGCTGAAAGCGCGTTTGCTCCGCGTGGATGGAACGCAGAATACCCATTGGAGTAGTATTCGATGAGATCCGAAAGATATTGCCGTTGCGGACGATAAAGGAGGGGGCGGCGCCGCTTTTGATGAAGCATGCTTCGCCGGTGATCATGTCGATTTCAGCCAAATCCACGGTGGCGGAGCACTCATCGCTGCGGCTTCTGAGAAAGCTGTTGAGCATTTCCAGCGTCACGGATCTCCGGTTTCCGCACAGGAGCATGCGTTCGAGAAACATACTACAGAGCTGCGCGGTGACGGACGCCTCCCTGCCGCTGCCCATACCATCGCTCAGGATAGCATAAAAATAGTCCTCGCGGTTGGCAAACAGACTTGCTGCATCACCGCACATGCTTTCAGATTCCTTGCTGTCCTGGGAGACGCTCCATTCCGCTTCGAAGCAGGGCGCCGCAGTCAGAGACATGGTCACGTATTCGTCGTTAATCTCAAAAGAGGGGGTATGGTAACGGACGCCAGCCAGATTCTCAAACGTGGAGCGAAGCTCGTCCGCTCCGAGATGCATTCGGTTGAGGTCCACGCCGGCGGCAAGGATGCTTTTTTTACGGCTGCCGAATACGGTCACATTCTGTGCGTAAAAGTCCATATACTCCATAGCGCGCCGTACCCGGCGGCTCAAGGCGATATCCGGCTCAAAATCCTCTGCGTTTTCCTCAATCGCCGCTGTCAGCAGCTTGGAGACCGCCTCGTAATCCATCGCAAAAACTTCCGTTTTATCCCTTTGAATCTTTTCTTCGAGAAGATTGGCCACAGATGCATTTAAATCTGCAAGTATCTTTTCCAGCGACAGACAGCGGTTTTGCAGGCGTTCCGGTACGCTGTTCTTTTCTACGCGGCCCTTTTCATACAGCACGGACGTGAGTCTTTTCAGCGATTTTTCCGTTTCTTCGAGTTCTCTTTCCCAGCAGAGGGAATGATAGCTGCACCTGCTGCAATATTTTTCGCAGGTTTCATCGCAAAGCTGCTGCAGTTCTCGGACACATGGGCGGCGCATGCGCTCAGCCAGGCCGTAAAATGCGGTGGAGAGCGATGAAAACACTTCGGACATGGCCTGTATCTTTTCCTTGACGCCGGTTTCCCTCCGGCTCGTCACGAAAGCTTCTCTGAGCGTTGCCTCATTGGCTTCGGCTGTGGCTTTCCCGCCGTAGAAAATATGGGGCAGGAGCTGATACCGCGCAAAGGGGTAAAAGATCGCGGCTGCGACCAACAGATCCGGAACGACGCTCCGTATGGCGGCAAAACCGTTGATATAAACGGCGTAACCGATTCCGGCTGCGCAGGCGACTAGCACGGCCGTGATGCATCCGACGCCCCAAAAAACCCCGGATGCAAAGCCCGCCAGCGCGAACAGCGGTGCGTATATGGGATCGCAGGCCAGTCCGCATAAAAGCCCTATGACGCCTCCGCGCAGGATGCCGCCTGTTTTGGATATATATAGCGTAAAGAAAAATGCGCTCAGAATTTTCAGCGACAAACCAAAAAGCAGCATTCCGTCAAATGAAAGAACGAGCGTGAAAAGGACAGCGGCCGTGCCTGCTTCGCATAAGGCGCCGGCTCTTGGACCATCAAAGACACCTGCATACGCGTATGTCATCGCTGGTATCGCTGCAACGGTAAAAACAGCGGTGACAATGGATAAAGTTGAAAATCCTGACAGAATGACCTGGCCTATAGCGAGCAGCAAAGCAGCAATTGCTCCGATACCTGCGCGCAAAGCGGCATTTTCACCAAAAATTCCGCCCGGCATGACTGCGTGAAAAAAATTTTTCAAGAACATGTCGTTGCTGATGTCGCCTGCAACCGTATTGGCCATGGTACTGGTCTGACTGTCGATACGGAGATGGTTTTTCACCCTTTGAGGCGAATACATGAGAAAACGACTGATCAGATACCTTGCTGCAAAGATCAGTACTGCCGCTGCGATCTGGAGTATCATCGTTTCCTGTCCGCCAATGCTGCCGAACAGCGTGCCAAGGAAGATAAAAGGGACATATTTTGTGGCGGCGCATAAATAGGCCAGTCCAAAGGGCTGAATCTGCATAACATGTGCACGGGAAAAGAAAAATGCGCAGCTAAACTGGACTATGCCCATAAGCAGACAGACAGCGTAACGCAGTGATCGCCTGCGTTTTAGGGCTATGATTTTACGTCTGTCTGCCGGTATGGCCTCGGCGTTGAAAAAATGTCTCCATTTTTTTCTTAGAAAGTCCGCTGTTCCGAAAAATACGGCTGACGGTTTATTGTGTGTGCCGGTTGTATGCTGCTTATTTTTATCGTTTGCTTTGGTTTGGGATGTCATATGAACCACGCTCCTCCTGCTTGTCCTTCCGATTGTCCTCATTGTATCACAGTGAACAAGTATAATTCGTCGATTGGTCCATACAGAAAAAGATCATAATTTTAGAGCTTATTGCGAATAAAATTGATATATATGCAATACTGTTGAATGAAGTCGCAATAGGCGGATTATCATACGGTGAAATATCAAAAAATTCCCCACGCGTCAAGTCTGAAGCTGATCTTTGCTGGTATTGTCAGCCGGTTCATCCAATATATACCAAAACCGAACGAAAATCAAACAAAATATTATGGGTTTGACGCTCAATCCTCAGCGTCTTTGCGTATAAGAGCGTCGACATCCCCCCCTTTACGAAAAAAGGCGACCCTCGTAAGGGTCGCCGTGCCAAAGCGGGATATAAGATTTTTCACAGATGGAATTTTCATGCAAAAGTATATATATGGAATTGTACTGAATGGCAGAGACATCCTATCGTCCTTTGACCGGGCTCCTTTGATGACAGGAGGTCTGATAAAGTTGCGCTTTTTAGATCGTTTTGCAGCGGAACTTTTATGCCATGCGGTCCCTTTCATTTAGCGGCATCGATGTGGTTGCCCAAAGTATTCATAATCCGAATGCAAAAGCTTTAGGCCGTGGGCAGTTATAAAATTATTTATCCGATGGCGGTGTAAGGCGGTTTTCCTCTTTTACAGGTGCATATTTGGCAAAGGCTCCACGTACCTCCTCCAGCGTTTTAGATTGATCATGCCGTATAGGCTTCCATTCAACACGACGAAAAAGGGCTATAAATGAAATAGGAATATAGGTAAACATAAAAATAGGAAATGTGAACAAATAGAAAATTTTATATCGCGCTTTGCTGTGAATCTGTTTCCATTCCGTAATGGTTGTGATGGTGCCGATGGTGAACAATATAATATAGGCGCCAAGAAGCATTTCTCCCAGCGACTGCAGTGCGCCGATCATGTACTGAAAGGACCATACACCCAGCAGCAGGGATATAAAATTCACGAAAATACTAATCATCGTCAGTACAATCGCCGGAAACAGCGTCATGGTCATATCATAACAGGCAAAACCGCGTCCGCAGCCTATACCTTGGAGCAGCCGGACGCCATATTTGTGAAACACTTGAAGAAAGCCTTTGGACCAACGCATCCGTTGACGGCAGGACTGTCTGAAGGAGGTTGGCTGCTCGTCGTAAAAGACTGCGCTTCCGCAATAACCGATTTTTTCGCCCGCCAAAATGTTGGAGACTGTAAACTCAATATCTTCGGTAAGAAGAAAAAATTTCCAGCCTCCGCTGCGGGTGAGTATATCCCGATGAAAGAGGAATCCGGTTCCGGAGACTGCGCAGCTTGTACCGAGCAGCATGCGCGGATAATTTACATATTTCGCTTCCCGTAAAAACCAAATGGCATATCCTGCGGATATCCAGTTGCTGCCAAAATTTTTAGTGTTCCGGTAGCTTGTGACGATGCGGTATCCGCTCGAAAAAGTATTGTTCATCTCACGCACGTAGTTCTCGTCCAACAAATTGTCAGCATCAAAGATAAAATATCCGTCGAAAGCCTCCGGAGGATAAGTATCCGAAATTTTTTGCAGCAGATAATCTAATGCATAGCCCTTGCCGACACGGCGGCTATCTTCGCGCTCCCAAACGATGGCGCCCTCCCGCCGTGCAATATCCGCCGTAGCATCCGTACAGTTGTCTGCAACAACAAAAACGCTGAGTTTATCCTGCGGATAATTCTGTGCGCGGATGCTCTGTAGCAAATTTGCGATGACCGCTTCCTCATTGCGGGCGGAAATCAGAACTGCAAAGGAATGCAGTTTTCCGGGCTCTGGTTTTGGCTTTTTCAGGAAAAAAGGTACCAAGAGATATACGAATTGATATGCATAGCATATCAGAAATATGATTGAGAGAATCTGGTTGATCAGGCGCACGATTTCCATTCTTCAAACCTGTTTCTTTCTCCGTAAGGAAAAATGAACGGAGACGTGTCTGCATGAAAAGGACAGCGTTTCCTTCTTAAGATTCTACATGAAATATTCCCATATGTCAAGAGGCGCTGCCTTTTTCAGGATAAATCTTTCTGCCGGAGAACGTGCAGGTGGATATCATGATGAACACATGGTAGCAGACCGTTGTTAAAAAGAAAAAGAAAAGGTATTTTAGGAAAAATATGGGTGAGGTAATTGAATAGCATTTTAAACGTTTTACATATGGCGGTGTAAGGCGGTTTTCCTCTTTTACAGGTGCATAAGAATATGTACAGTATGTTAAGAAATGAATGCTTGCCTGCTTTGCGTATTGGGTCTATGACACGGCTAGGATATGTTTGAAAATGAATATTATTGTTTTAAAAATTGAATTGATGTCTTGACAATAATGAAAACGTGTGTTATACTATGTACTATCAATAAAGAAGAGCGATTCTCCGCTCTCACCCTTACAGCATTATCTGTAAGAGGTTAATAGGCCGTTCCCTGTCTAGGATAGATTTTTATTCTATTTACGAAAGAAGGGAAAGGGGTTTTGAAGGCGGAGATACAGAAATGTATTTTTCGCTTTTTTTCATGATTTTATGCTGTCGGCTCTGATGGCTCTCATGGGAGCGATTTTGGGCTGCGGCTTGATTAACAGGGAGGTGCTTTGCAATTAGCACAAAAGAAATGCAGATCAATGAGGCCATTCATGCCCACGAAGTAAGGCTTGTCGGTACGGAGGGAGAACAGTTGGGCGTGGTAAAGCTGCCGGAAGCTCTGCGGATGGCGTATGAGAAAAATCTCGACCTTGTCTTGATAGCGCCGACGGCGCAGCCGCCGGTATGCCGGATTATGGACTACGGCCGCTATCGCTTCGACCGTGAAAAGAGAGAGAAGGAAGCGCGTAAGAAGCAGCAGGTTGTAAAGATCAAGGAGATACGGCTTACCTGCAATATCGATGTTCATGATTTTAATACGCGTGTCAATCAGGCAAAGAAATTTTTGCAGGGCGGCGACAAGGTCAAGGTCAGCGTGCGATTCCGCGGTAGAGAGATGAGCCATCCCGAGGTGGGGCTCGATGTGCTTGAACGCTTTCAGACAGCCTGCGAGGGCGTTGGCGCGGCGGATAAAAAGCCAGTGAGAGACGGTCGGTTTATGACGCTGTTCCTCTCACCCGTCAAACCATCCTGATTTGTGTTTCGGCGGCGGGGTTTACCCGAGCATATGAAAAAATTAAAATTGAGGAAAGGGATTACGACAATGACAGGTGCAAAATTAAAATCACATAAAGCAACAGCGAAGAGATTTACGCTTACAAAAAGCGGTAAAGTGAAAATGAACCATTCTCATCACCGTCACAATCTGGGACTGAAAAATGCCAAGCGTAAGCGTCATCTCCGCAGCCATGCATATTTGAGCGAGTCTATGGCGCCCGCTATCAAAAAGCTGATTGCTGCTGGCAAATAAGAATGCGGAAAGTAACTGCCTGGGGTCAACAGGCGGCTGATGAAATTTGAGTACGCAGAAAAAGGTTATGCTTTGGTCTGCTGATGGCAGGCGGTTTTCGCAGGACTGCGTATATTGAGAAGTGCAGATGGGAGATTCGTTTAAATGTAGGGTATCCATCTGCTGTGAAAGGATGGTCATAAAATGGCAAGAGTAAAAGGCGCAACAATGGCGCGTAAAAGAAGAAATAAGATGCTGAAGCTTGCAAAGGGATACTGGGGCGCAAAGAGCAAGCATTTCAAAATGGCGAAGCAAGCCGTTATGAAAAGCGGAAACTATGCTTTCGCAGGCAGAAAGATGAAAAAGAGAGATTTTCGTTCTCTTTGGATTACAAGAATTTCTGCTCAGGCGAAGGTGAACGGCATCAATTATTCTCGTTTCATGTGCGGCCTGAAAAAGGCGGGTATCACATTGAACAGAAAGATGCTGGCGGAACTGGCAGTATCAGACAAAGAGGCTTTTGCGCTGCTCGTCGAGCAGGCGAAAGCAGCACTTTGATTTTATAGAATCACATAACCAAAGCACCATTCGGCGCTTTGGTTTTTTGTATGGTCTCCGGCTTCTATGGCGTCGGCTCTTGTTAAGGCCGGTGGACGTTCTGTGGAATCGATGCGGCTGTCATTTTCCTCCGCTTTTCAGTCACATTTTTCTTTGAAGGCATGCAGAGAGAGATTCCCCGCCGTTATACATGGCGGCGGTTCTTTTCCGCCGGACAGAGACGCTGACGGCTTCGAAGGCTTGCACTTTTTTTGAAAGCAGGCACCTTCTATCGGGTTGAGCCGTTCGCCGGTTAAAGCAAGCTTCCGGTCCGCAAGATAAATTGGCGCGTTGATATATAATGATCTGAATTTTACGCTTTTGCCGGCACATGAGCTTTAATGGTACGGAATAGGGCCGTTTGCGCTGTAAGCAAAAATGGCGATCTCCCATAACTTATGAATTTGTATCGGCTCCGCTGTTTTTTTGGTTACGGGAGCCGTCAGATTCCGAAAGAAAGGAAACCTTTTCAAAGGGGAATGAAAATACAATGGATGAACGTATTGCATATATATCCAGCAGGCAGAATCCGCTGATCGTTGCCTGCGGTAAATACCGGGACAAAAAGTACAGGGATCGAGACAAGGTTTTCCTGTTTGAAGGGAGAAAGCTGTTTAACGAGGCACTGATTTCAGGGCTGCAGTTTAGCCGGATCTTTGTGACAGAGGATGCTCTGAAAAGATACATGCCCCTGTTTCTGGACGCTGAGAAACAGCAAAAGCACTTTCCAATTTCGGTTTGTACAGACGCTGTGTATGCGAAAATTTCCTGCGAAAATTCACCGGAGGGGATTTTGTGTCTGGCAAAATATATTGACAAATCTATAAAATCCACTACAATATATATGGGAAGCACCCCGGAATGCGTGAAAGGCGAGCGCTTTTTAATCTGCGACGGACTGCGCGACCCTGGGAATCTCGGCGCCATATTGCGCACGGCTGCTGCGTTTGGGTGGAGGCGTATTGTGCTCTCAGACGACTGCGCGGATGTTTATCATTGGAAGACGGTACGTGCTTCCATGGGCGGCCTTTTTCGGTTATCGGTGGATCTTGCCGGCAATCTGGTTTCCTACATCGATTCCTTGAAGGTACGGGGGTACCGCGTCTATGCTGCGGACGCAGCGCCAGGCGCCACACGTATACAGGAGCTTGGCGAGAGGAGCGCGGGGATCGGAATCGTTGTGGGGAATGAGGGGCACGGTATTCGAGAAGCAGTGGCGAAGCGGTGCTGCGGCGCAGTTTCGATTCCCATGCCCGGTGGGATGGAATCTTTGAACGCGGCGGTTGCAGCATCTCTGTTTATGTGGGAGCTGACGCGGGAAGATGCGCACGGCAGCGCCTGATCGTACAGCTTGAATTATAAGATGCGCCGAACAGTAAACGGAACATTCGTTTATAAATGATAAAATATAAAATTTCAGCAGACAGAAGGGAGAACAGTTCAGCGGCGTCGATGAGATCATTCTTTTAAGAGGAGCGGTATAGGGATAAAAAAGGCGAGGCGCTGTCTCAAGGCAGTTTTTTCTTTGATTGAGATGAAAGTGAGCCGCTTCGTCTATATCCATATGAAGGTTCATTCTCCTGCTGCGGGGGATTGAGATCGTAATACACAAAAAAATTGATCAGAAAGGAAAGTGAGCGCCGGCAGGCGCTTTACGGGAAGTGTAAAATGACGGATAATGTGTATTGGATCTGGCTTTCTTTAGCCTGCAATGTAAACAAGGAGGCTGGGGTTCCGCTGCTTTCTGCTTTTGGTTCCCCCAAAAGCATATATGAGGCTGACGCAGCGGCTTATTCGAAGCTGGATTGGTTAAAACCGGAGCTGGCACGCGCGCTGTGCGACAAATCGCTCGAGCATGCAAAAAGGCTGGAGGAGTTCTGCATTCGCAATACAGTAGGGCTTCTGACGTATGACAACCCTTGTTACCCGGAAAGACTGCGCAGGATCCGCTGCATACCTATTTTGCTTTATTATAAGGGGACGCTTCCGAACATAGACACCTCACTGTGCCTTGCACTGGTAGGGACGAGAACCATGTCAGACTACGGCGGACGTATGGCTTACCGCATTGCCTATGAGCTTGCTGTCAGCGGCGCGATTGTGGTAAGCGGTATGGCCCTTGGCATCGATGGGATGGGACATCAAGGGGCGCTCGACGCCAGAGGACATACCATTGCCGTTCTGGGCTGCGGGATAGACCGTGTATATCCGCCAGAGCATAAAAAGCTGATGCAGGAGATTGCAGAATACGGAACCATTCTAACAGAATATCCGCCGCATGCGCATCCTGTTGGAAGCCATTTTCCCGCGCGGAACCGCATTATAAGCGGCCTCTGTCAAGGAACCATTGTGGTGGAGGCATCAGGAGGCAGCGGAGCACTCATCACCGCAGGCGAGGCACAGCAGCAGGGCAGAGATGTTTTCGCACTGCCGGGTGAAACGGATAACCCTAGTTTTGCGGGGAATCACAAGCTTCTCAAGGAGGGCGCAACATTAATTGAATCTGCGGCTGATGTGTTGCGGGGATATAAATTTTTATACAGTGATACAGTTCATCCGGAAAGATTGCTGGATTCCGAATATTTTATGTATTTCCAAGATAATATAAAATACAGGCGAGAGCCGCAGGCCAAACGGCGCCGCACTTCTGCTGCGGATTCGGTTCCGCCGTTTATTCCTTTTCCGGAGGCGGAGCCTTCTGTCTCGGTCAAAAAACAGACAAAAAGAAGAACAGCAGCATCGGAAGATAAAGCGTCGACAGCTTCTGCATCGAATACGGAGCTTGAGGGGGAGAAGAAGGAACAGGCGTACCGTAAGCTTCCTGTCGGCTTGTCGGCCGAGGAGATGACCATCTATGCGGCGCTGGGAAAACCCAAAACGGTCGACGAGCTTACCGCTACAGATATTCCGGTAGATAAAATTCTCACCATCCTGACGATTCTTGAACTGGGCGGTCATATTCGCGCGCTGCCCGGAGGATTTTACGAAAGAAAGACTGACTGACGACGTACGGTCTGCCTGCCGGTGATCGCTGCGCAGATGGAGTCGATGGAGCAGTTGGCGTAAGCTGGATCGGACATATTTTAGGTGAGCAGAATCAGTAAATGCGTTTCCCCAAGCTGCTTGTCAGCGGACGTCCGCGGTGTGCCGCCGCAGCCGAGTGCGTCGGGGAAATTGTGCAGATGCGGCTGGCAGAACGGAGATTATAAATCATGGCGAATTTAGTGATAGTGGAATCCCCTGCAAAAGCGAGCACCATCAAGGGATATCTGGGCTCCGGATATAAAGTGGTGGCATCGAAGGGGCATGTTCGGGATTTACCGAAAAGTACACTGGGCATTGACATCGAGGACAATTTCCGCCCGAAGTATATCAATATCCGCGGTAAAGGCCCGCTGATTAAGGATTTGAAAAAGGAGGCAAAGGCAGCCTCAAAGGTGTTTCTGGCAACCGACCCTGACCGCGAGGGAGAAGCGATCTCGTGGCATTTGGCGGCTGCCCTGAACCTTGAACCGGAAAAAACAAAGCGGGTAACCTTCAACGAAATTACAAAGTCAGCCATCCGCGCGGCAATTAAGGAGCCGAGGGATATAGATATGGATCTGGTGAATTCTCAGCAGACGCGTCGGATTCTTGACCGCATCGTGGGCTATAAGCTGAGTCCGTTCCTTTGGAAATCCGTGAAGAGCGGCTTGTCCGCCGGACGCGTACTGTCTGTGGCTACGCGCGTGATTGTGGACCGGGAAGCCGAGATACAGGCGTTCAAGCCGGAGGAATATTGGACCATTGACGCTGAGCTCAGCGGTGAAAAAAATGCGGTTGTGAAGACGAAATTTTACGGGGATCGTCAGGGGAAGCAGGAACTGCATAACCAGGCCGAGGCAGATACCGTAGTTAAGGCGGTAGGTGACGGACCGTTTACCGTAGTCTCCGTGAAAAAGGCGCTGCGATACAAGAATCCGGCGCCGCCTTTTATCACTTCTACTCTGCAGCAGGAAGCATATCGCAGGCTGTCCTTTCAGTCTCAGCGGATTATGCGGGTTGCGCAGGAGCTGTATGAGGGTGTGGACCTGGGACACGAAAACGGGGGTGTACAGGGCTTAATCAGCTATATGCGTACCGATTCGCTGCGTATTTCCGGAGAAGCTATGGATGCCGCAAAATCCTACATCTGTGAAAAATACGGCGAGAAATATTATCCTGCTCAGCCGCGCGTCTACAAAGCAAAAAATAACGCGCAGGATGCGCATGAGGCGATTCGACCCTCCAATATGAAGTTCGAGCCTGAAGCGATCAAGAAATATTTGACGCCGGATCAATTCAAGCTGTACCGTTTGATCTGGAACCGGTTTCTTGCCAGTCAGATGCAGAGCGCGGAGCTTGATACCATTACAGCGGAGCTGGAGGCAGGCGGATATCTCTTTCATACAAGCGGATATACCGTGAAATTTAAAGGGTATATGACGGTTTATGAGGAATCGGAGGAGGAAAGCGCCTCCTCGCCCAAGGACGATACGCCCCAGAAGAGTACGAAGCTTCCGGCGCTTGCCGAGGGAGATGTGCTGTCTCTTATCAAAATTCTTCCGGCGCAGCATTTTACGGAGCCGCCTCCGCGCTATACAGATGCCACATTGATCAAATTTCTCGAGGAAAAGGGTATCGGCAGGCCGAGCACGTATACGCCGATCATAACGAATATTATTGCGCGCGGATATGTCACGCGAGAGGGAAAGGCGTTGAGGCCGACGCCGCTAGGAGAAGTGACCAACCGACTGATGATGGAGCATTTTCCGAGCATTGTAGATTATGCATTTACGGCGAAAATGGAAACGCAGCTCGACGAGGTGGCGCACGGCGCGGTAACCACGGAACAGATACTGGGTGAATTTTACGGGGATTTTGAAAAACAGCTGGAAAATGCGGAAGCGGAGGTTTCGCATGCATCCATCGAGGTTCCTGTAGAGGAGACGGATCAGATCTGTGAAAAATGCGGTGCAAAAATGATTGTAAAGAACGGCCGGTTCGGAAAATTTGCCGCATGCCCTAACTATCCGGAGTGTAAAAATACCATGCCGTTGGGGAACGACGGTAAGCCGGCGCCCAAAGATGCGGTAATAGAAACAACGGACAAAAAATGCGAGATTTGCGGCAGCGATATGGTGCTGAGATCCGGTAGGTACGGAAATTTTTATGCCTGTTCGCATTACCCAGAATGTAAATTTACTAAGCCGATTTACCGGGAGATCGGCGTAAACTGTCCGCTCTGCGGCGCAAAGGTTGTACAGAAGCGCGGCAAGCGCAATGCGATTTTTTATAGCTGTGAGAATTATCCGACATGTACCTTTTCTTCATGGGATATGCCAACCGGAGATACGTGCCCTCAATGCGGAAAACCGCTTTTTTTGAAAAAGGCCAAGCAATACCTTTACTGTCAGGACAAAGACTGCGGTTACCGGAAAGAACTGGAGCCGGATACAAAAGAAGGCGAATAGCGCCTCGCCTTAAAACAGAGGGCTTTAAATCCCATCTGCGTCGGTACCTGACAGCAGGAGTAGAAAGTGCGGTACCTCGTCAACGCGAATTTGCGGTCAGACAGGTTGCGTTCAAGACAAAGCGAAGAGCGCTTAACCTGCGTCGTTTGCAGAGAAGGCTTTTTTTGCTGCGACCCGAAGGCAAAGAAAAAGAGAGTTGACCGAAGGTCTCATATAGCGGGGAAAGACTATAAAAATTTTTACCGGCACTATAAAATTCGTTGATGCGGCAGAGTGTATGACGAGATACCTTGAAATTTGAACAACAGATTCGGGATGTTGAGATAAAAGTGCTTTTTTCAAATTTCCTCTGCTGAAAATCGTTTCGTTGCCGCAAACGAATCTCAATAGGCTTTGCCTTAATTTCATCCATAAAGAAGGGGTGGTTGTTATGGAACCGACGCACATGGTGACGAATTCTTCGGCCGAATTTCATAAAATACAAAAGCGGCGCCATATCAATATCCCGATATTTCTGCCGCAATACGGCTGCCGTCACTGCTGCGTGTATTGCAGTCAGGAGAAGATTACGGGCACAACGAGGCTGAAGCCCGACGCCATAACCAATGACATTCAAAGCGTCCTGAAGACGGCGGACAGAAACAACTCAGATATAGAGATTGCATTTTTCGGCGGAAGCTTTACTGCACTGCCGCAGCCGGAGATGATAGCTTATCTGGAGACGGCCGCAGCTTTTGTAAGAAGGGGCGAGGTAGACAGTATTCGGCTTTCTACCCGACCGGATGCTGTGAATGAAGAGATTTTGGACATCCTTCAGACTTTTTGTGTGCATACTATTGAACTCGGCATTCAGAGCATGAACAACCATGTGCTTGAAATCTGTCAGCGCGGCCATACTGCGGAGGATTCCCGCCGTGCCTGCAGAACCATTGTCAGAAGGGGCTTTGCTCTGGTCGGGCAGATGATGACGGGACTGCCCGGGGCCTCCTTGTCAGATGAGATACGGACGGCTGAGGAGATCGCAGACATGGGCGCGTCTGCGGCCCGCATTTATCCTACGGTGGTTTTTGACGGTACGGTTCTCGGAGAAATGACACGAAGCGGCGCTTATCTGCCGCCCTCCTATGAGGAATCGGTTCTGCGTGCATCTGCGGCGCTTCGCATTTTCGCAGAGGCGGAGATACCGGTGATCCGTATCGGCTTGTGCGAGAATGAGTCGCTGCATACGGCCGGAGGAATCATCGCCGGTGCTTACGGCCCATCCATGGGAGAGGATATCCGAGGGGAAGTGTGGGTTTTCCTTGCAGATAAAGCATTGGCTGCGCTTTGTCCGTCCAAGGGAAGTCTTGTTACGCTTTTCGTACCTTCGAGAGCTGTTTCGCAGGTTACCGGAAAGGGACGGAAAAATTTACAGAGAATCAAAAATAAATATGCACTATCCGAGGTGTATGTCCGGGGCTGCGGGAAGCTGCCGCCTTGGAAGCTTGAGCTTGCCGTCAGCTATAATGGTTCTGAAAGCACGGCTTATGATTCGTGCGGTTGAGAAACGCAGTGAAAGGTTCCTGCGCAGACGGCATAGCTTCCGCTGTCGGACGATGTCCGGGTGGCGTATTGTTTTGTTTGATGATGGAGCAGACAAATACATCGCCGTATGTTTTCGGCCTGACGAAACGCCAATATGAAAAGGTCCATACAGGAGCATTACCGTATGTTTTTTCATTGAAAGCGGCAGGAACGGAGATACACTGCATGGCGAAAAAACATTCGTGCGCGGTTGTCAGCATTGCGGGTTCTGAATTTGAACAACGTCGGGAATATAAGCTGTGCAGGAAAGAGGCGCAGTGCGAAAATTATATGAAATCTGATTTGCTGTACAATGATTTCACGCTTGCTTTTTGTACTGTCACAGAGCGACGAAATGTAGCCGGATATGAATCAGAGAAAAGCACGCTTGCCTTTCGTTGCTTTTCTTTATAAATTTGTGCCCCAATGCAGGATAGGGAGAGGGGCTGAGCCCATGAACGGTTTGATTACGGCTTATCATAACGGAGGAGCGGGTATGAAAAAGGGCCAGGTCGTAGAAGGCGTTGTAAGGAAAGTAAAGTTTCCAAACGAGGGACTTGTAGAGATACCGGGAGAAAAAGAATTTGTTATTGTGAAGAATACAATTCCAGGGCAGAAGGTACGCGCTTCGGTCAACAAAATCCGCAGAGGCCAGGCGGAAGGAAGGCTGTTGGAAGTGCTTGAGAGGGCACAGAATGAGATCGAGCCGCCTTGCCCGCATTTCGGCGCCTGCGGAGGCTGCAATTACCAGAATCTTTCCTATGATCGGCAGCTTTGCATAAAAGCGGAGCAGGTAAAGGACATGCTGGATCATGCCGTTAAGGGAGATTATATTTGGGAGGGGATCCTTCCGAGCCCGGTAAGAAGCGAATATCGAAATAAAATGGAATTTTCTTTCGGGGATGAATATAAAGACGGTCCGATGACGCTTGGCATGCACAAGCGGAATTGCTTTCACAGTATCGTATGCGTTACGAACTGCCGGATCGTGGACGGAGATTACAGACAAATCCTTGACTGTACACTGAAGTCTGCTAAAGAAAGTGCGCTTCCTTATTACCACAGAAAACGCCATACCGGATTTTTTCGGCATCTTTTGGTTCGCAAGGCGGAAAGGACAGGGGAAATTCTGGTAGATCTGATTACTACGTCGGGGCGGGAGGAGAATAATCCTGTTTCGAAAGCTGCGGCCGAGAAACTGTTGAATGATTGGGTAAACCGCCTTCTTGCACTATCGCTGCACGGAAAGATCGTGGGTATCTTACATACCGTTAATGACAGCATTGCCGATACCATTAAGGATGAAGGCACCTGGGTATTGTACGGCAAGAGCTTTTTTTATGAAGAAATACTGGGCTTGAAATTCAAGATTACACCATTCTCTTTTTTTCAGACGAATTCGCTTGGAGCAGAGCTTCTTTATGAGAAGGTACGGGCGTATATCGGTGATATGAGGGACAAGACGGTTTTCGATTTATACAGCGGGACCGGGACCATAGCACAGATCCTTGCGCCGGTTGCAAAACGGGTAGTAGGCGTGGAGATTGTAGAGGAGGCTGTGGCGGCTGCAAAGGAAAATGCGAGATTGAACGAGCTCGATAACTGTATGTTTTGGGCTGGAGATGTGCTGAAGGTTATCGATGGGATAGGAGAAGTGCCGGACTTGATCGTGCTGGATCCTCCGCGGGACGGAGTACACCCTAAGGCATTGGAGAAGATTATAAATTTTGGTGTGGACAGGCTGGTGTATATCGCATGCAAACCGACCAGCCTTGTAAGAGATCTGGAGGTGTTGCAGGAACGGGGATATCAGGCAGAACGGGTAGGATGTGTGGATTTGTTTCCTTCTACCTGTCATGTGGAGACGGTGGCATTGATATCAAAAAATAAAGGTGAAAAGGAAGCGACGATATAAAAATTCAAATCAGTGGTAATCTTATTAAACACTATTTGCGTAATGGTATTTTATCAACGGACACAGTCACGCAGGAAAATCAACCATGGTAAAGATGATTTCCGAGCGATACAATATGATATTTTGCGGTGAAAATTATCATAATGTATTCCCTAGAGAGAAGCTATCGCGTTGGAAGCAACCCGGCTTATGTTTTTTTGATACGATGAGCGGTTGGTAAGAGTGGCTGTGCATGACGTCGGAAGAACATAGGAATTGGACATACAATGTATCACAGGAATGTACTGAGATTGAAATATTAGAGCTGTTGAAATTAACCGCCGACGGAAAGAAAGTTATTGTTGACACAAATATTTCGCCTGATGTGCTGCATGAAATTTCCGATTATAACCATGCGGCCATCATGCTTTGTATCCGCCTGATATTTGTGCAACACGCTTTTTTGATCGTGACGATCCGGAAAAAAGTTTATGATAGATAAAATTAAGTTGTGCAAAAATCCGGATGCAACCCTCAAAAATTTCATTTCGTGGGCATTATACCATTTTCCGATTGAAATTGGCTGGTATCATACCGGTTTTTTCACCTATACTTGTTTGGATTTTGAAAATGATACACGTGAAGAAATGCTGGAAACTTTGGCTAAACATTTTGGGCTGTGGGAAAACAATAGGGAATTTTTATGCCTGGTCTTAAGAGAGGAGAAAGCCCGAATGATATGGATATGCTCCCTTTTGCGGCTGAAATGCAAAAATGGCGCTGGATTTAAGGTGGAACGAACTGATAGGCAATGGTGTACTTCCTGTTCTCCCCTGTCAGATCGAAACGATTTGCAAGCTCGTCAGAAAATAGAATTTATAAGATTGCATGTAGTTTAGGGAAGCTGCTCTCGGGTATGTAACCGCCGGAGCCGACCGGAGAGGTCTTCAGGGTTGTTATGGGCGGCGAATATCCCGGCACAGGCTCTGTCCCGATAAAACTCAGTTCCTGTTTGCTACGTAGGATGCCGCTGAAGCGACGTTCTGCGCTTCTGTTTTCAACGGAAAAGAAGATAGGGTATCATGCTGCATTATTTTCGGCTGTTGTTGTCAAAGATGAAGGATTATGTCAATAGGATGTCTGTAGGAAGCCGAAGCATGCAGGAAATCTTGCTCAAGCCCAAAGCTAAGAACGTCAAAAATCCAGCGAATGAGAATCCTGTGGTAGGAAATTGATGAAAAGGAATAAAGCAGTGATAAACGGCCTTATTATCGCATACGATAATAAATATGGGGAAAGCCGCGGGAAGCTTACCGCTGAGAGCGTACAAGTTCTCCACGAGAAGGAGCCTTTCTGTGTCGGCAAGAGATGGAGAATACACGCAATTTTAATTTTCATTTACAGAACGACATATCATAACCCGAACGGATCATAAAGAAAAACAGTGTATTCCATGCCTGCCGGTCTTTACTTTTACTTAAAAAGACTTGAAAAAGATGTGATTTTTTGCTATACTCAAATACTGTACATCTGTGCCTTAATTCAATGTTGAGCATCGATAAACAGGAGCGCTGCAACAGGCGGTAGGGAATTTATGCTGTCTGATAAAATTCTGTGCTCCCGGTCGCCTTGTGCGCATGATACAGTAATTCTGACCGGAAGGACTGTATAAGCGGGAAGTGTCCCGCTCTTGCATAATATTTATCAGGACAATCGGTCCGCGGGCTTTCAGCCGATACATGATCGTACGGAAAGACCGTAGGGCGAAGAAGGCGTGACTGGGGAGCGAACGGGCACATCACGAGGCTTATACGGAACGCTCGGTGACCGAAACCGCCCACACGGCAGGCGAAACTGCGACAGCAGCCGGTGGTTTCTCACGGACAGGATGCTTAACAAAATGGTACCGCGGCGGTTTTCTGATATGTCCTTGTTGAATTCGATGCACCGAAAGGCCTCTTGGATCGGAATAAATTTAAAGGAGTTTCAAAGGAGTCTATGAAAATTATCATTGACGCTATGGGAGGAGACAACGCGCCGGCAGAGATTGTTCGCGGCGCTGCTCTGGCGGCGAAGGAGCTGGGAGCCCCCATTTTCCTAGTAGTAATCGAATCAGCCATACGCAGGGAACTCGGGGCCTGCGGAGATACGGGACTTGCCGGTGCGGGGCTGGAGATTGTACATGCCGACGAGGTGATCACCATGGAGGATGATCCTTTCGATGTTGTACGAAAGAAAAAGAAATCCTCTATGGCAGTTGGACTGCGGATGCTTGCTGACGGAAAAGGGGATGCGTTTGTCGGCGCGGGCAATACGGGCGCACTGTTCACTGGCGCTACGATGATTGTTCGGGCCTGTAAGGGCATCCGCCGCGCGGCAATTGCGACGGTGATTCCGTTTGAAAGACCGATGTTGCTGTTGGATTCGGGCGCCAATATCGTCGTGACAGCGGAATATATGGAGCAGTTCGCTTTTATGGGCGCGATTTATATGGAAAAAATCTGCGGCGTCAAAAATCCCGCGGTCGGTCTTTTAAATAATGGAACAGAATCGCATAAGGGGACGCCTGTATATGTAGAGACACACGAGTTGCTCGCACGCTCTCTCTCTTTGAATTTTGTCGGCAACATCGAGGGAAAGGATCTGCCGAAGGGGAAATGCGATGTGCTCGTAGCCGACGGGTTTACTGGGAATGTCACACTGAAGCTTGTTGAGGGCATGGGCGCTTTTATGATGAAAAAAATCAAGACAATGTTTCTTTCCAATATCGCGACCAAAATGACGGCGCTTTTGCTCAAAAAACAGTTTACACAACTGAAAAAGGACTTTGATGCATCAGAGTACGGCGGCTCCCCCTTTCTCGGTATCTCAAAGCCGGTTATTAAGGCTCATGGGAGTTCGGATGCGCGCGCCATCAAAAATGCCGTGAGACAAGCGATGGCGTATATCAACACAGGCGTGACCGAGGAGATTGCATACCGAGCGGAAAAATATGTCAAGCGTAATCGCGTTGAGTCCGAAAAAAAATAGGAGTGATCACTTGTACATTGAGGCGGTCTGTAGTCCGGCACAGCAGCGAAAAGATCTGATGCCGTCGCGGCCAATTTACGTGTGAAGGTTGTATATGTCGATAAAACCGTACGAAATTTCTTTCTTCATGCAGAAGATATGGCAGAAATGGTTTAGTATACAGAGTCAGGTATTTGTACAGGACCGCTGTAAGGTTTGATTGTGCTGCAGCCTACGACGCAGAGTCTCAGAAAGGCGAAGCGAGGTACCGATGAGATGTTTTTAAACCGAACAAAATGCTGTCCGACTTAAGACGACAAAGAAAGGAATGGTTATAAATATGCAGGAAAGGCAATCCGCAAAGGAGAAGGAGTTTCCCTTATCCGAGAGACTGCTGGAGGATACCGTAGGATATCATTTTAAAACGCCTGCGCTACTTAGGGAAGCGCTGACGCATTCTTCCTATGCCAATGAACTGAGAACAAAGAATTTATCGTGCGTCTGCAATGAACGGCTTGAATTTTTCGGTGACAGCATCCTGTCTATCATTGTCAGTGAGTATTTATTTGAACGGTTCGAGGATCTGCCTGAGGGAAGTCTGACTAAACTGAGGGCATCCGTTGTCTGCGAAGATGCTTTATACAAATATGCAACAAGCATACGGCTCGGTGATTATCTGTATTTGGGCCACGGTGAAGAGCAGACCAACGGCCGGCAGCGCAAGTCGATTCTGGCAGATGCCTTTGAGGCTCTGCTCGCCGCAATGTATCTTGACGGCGGCAAGGCCGAGGTGCAGAAATTCCTGATGCCGTTTGTCAAAAAGGATATTGAAAAGCTGAAACATACAAAAACTTTTGATTATAAGACTCTGCTACAGCAAATTGTTCAGCAGCAGCCGTCAGAGGTGCTCGAATATGTACTTGTCCGAGAATCCGGGCCTGATCATGATAAGGTCTTTGAAACAGAAGCCCGTCTGAACAGCAATGTGATCGGCCGCGGCATTGGAAAGAGCAAACGGGAGTCGGAGCAGCTTGCAGCCTATGAGGCGCTGCAGCTTTTTGGCGAGAGAATCTGAAAACCCGATGGATCGGGTACTGGCTTAAAGGGCGACTTTGGGCTGTTTCAGCGTGAGGCCGGATAGGTGAAACCTTTTTGTTGAACTGTACCGGAGGCGTTCTCTATGCCATTGTATACTATGAAGGCTGACTGAAGGATCACTTTCTGTGTCTGATCCGTTCTTTCCATGTGTCTCCAGCGTCTGTTTCGCGGTACGGGTGATGCGTGTTGGACGTTTCAATGAAATGAAGTGGGGACACCGCGGGCCTGTATAGATGCTATTTATTTGCAGTATTACAAAACAGCGTTGAAAGGAGGTGTCCCATGCTGCTGAAATCTCTTGTTCTGCAGGGATTTAAATCGTTTCCCGACAGAACGGTTCTGCATTTTGATCGCGGCACAACGGTTGTTGTGGGGCCGAATGGCAGCGGAAAATCAAACATTTCGGATGCGATGAAGTGGGTTTTAGGCGAAATATCATCGAAAAATCTAAGAGGAAACAGAATGGAGGATGTCATCTTCGGCGGTACAGACAATCGGCGGCAGATGGGATACGCGGAAGTTTCGGTGACCTTTGACAACACCGGAACGGATGGTCAGCGTCTTGCCTCCGCCTATGACGAGGTTACAGTTACCCGGCGCTACTACCGCTCAGGCGACAGTGAATATCTGATCAACAAGCAGGTGGTGCGTCTGAAGGATGTCCATGAGCTGTTCATGAATACAGGGATTGGCCGTGAGGGATATTCCATTATCGGTCAGGGCAAAATTGCGGAAATTATATCTCAGAAGAGTGAAGAGCGGCGCAACATTTTCGAGGAGGCTGCCGGTATCTCAAAATATAGATATAAAAAACAGGAAGCGGAAAAAAAGCTGTCGGCAGTTGGGGACAATCTCCTGCGGGTTGGCGATATCCTCCGAGAGCTTGAGGGACGCGTCGGTCCACTCGAGAGGGAGGCTGCAAAGGCACGACAGTATCTGGACCTTTTTGAAGAAAAAAAGCAGACGGATGTTTCGCTCTGGCTTTATGATATGGCGGCGCTGCGCACGGAGCTTGAGGAAAGAGCGGCGCAGCTCGCGTTGTCAAAAGAGGAGTACAGTCGGACAGACGAGCTGCTGACGGATCTCGAGGGCAGAAGCGAGCATTTGTACCGACTGACACTGAACGGCAAAAAGCGTATTGAGGAGATCGCGGCGCAAGCCGCGGCGCTGACGGAGCAAACCCTGAAACGGGAGACAGAGATAAAAGTCCTGGAAAACGAAATTGGGCATATAGACGGCACGCTTTCCGCTCAGGCTGAGGATCGGGCCGGACAGCAGACACGTCTTTGTGCGCTGCGGTCAGAGTGGGAAAAGGCCGCAGAGGATTTGGAAAATGCCCGAAAAATATGGACGGAGCTCCAGGAGAAAACGGCGGCAGCGTCATCGTTGGCCCTGGAATATGACAGTGCGCTCGATGCCTGTTATCGGCTGCTTTCTGAAACAGCCGAGGGAATCGTTGCGGCGGAAAAAGCAGCGCATGAATGGGAACTCCAACTTTCCGTCCTGAAGAACAGCGGAGAGACGGATGGCAGAAGGCTCCGGGAGGTAGCGGAGAGTCGGGAAAGATATGAGGAGAGCATTGCTCTGATAGAAGAACGGTGTCAAAAGGCGCGTGGGGTGCTGAATGATTACGGCGATAAACGTGAGGCACTGGAGCAGGAGGCTGCAGCACACCGCTCAGCGCTCGACGGTCTCAGCCGTGAAAAGGAGGAGATTGCGGCGCAGCAGAACGCACTGTTTTTAGAATATACGGCGGCTAAAAACAGGATTGAAGCGCTCTCACGCATGGAAGAGCTGTTTGAAGGATACGCGCGCAGCGTCCGGTTTCTCATGCAGGGGTACGAGGCGGGGAAGCTGCCGGCAGGCGCTGTACTGCATGGGCCTGTTTCACGGCTGATTTCGGTAGACAATCGGTATGCTACGGCTGTGGAAACAGCGCTTGGCGCTAATATTCAAAATATTGTGACAGCCGATGAAGCATCTGCAAAGGCCGCGATACAGTATCTGAAACGGAACAATGCGGGCCGTGCAACCTTTTATCCGTTGACAACGCTTCGTCCCTCTGCGAGAAACATATCTCTGTCGGAGGCAGGGACGCTTCAGGGGTTTCTCGGCGCAGCAGACGAACTGGTAGCATGTGAAGAGAAGTACCGTGTGGTGGTCCGGAGTCTGCTCGGCCGTACTCTGATTGCAGACAATATTGATCATGCTGATAAAATTGCAAGGCATTATGATTATAAAATTCGAGTCGTGACGCTGGACGGTCAAGTGATCAATGCGGGTGGTTCCTTTACCGGCGGTTCCGTCAGGCATGACAGCGGAATGCTTACGCGAAACACGGAAATTGATAGACTCCGTTCGGAAGGAGAGGCGCTGTCCAAACGGATGGCGGCGTGCAGAGAGGCTTTGACTCGAAAGGACGACGAAGGCCGGAAGCTGCAGGAGATGCTTGAGGAGATTAAGGCAAAACGCGGGATGCTGACAACTCTGATGCAGGCCGAGGAAACGCAGCTTCAGGTGATGGAAGCGCAGCTTAGCAGTGACCACGAAATGTTAAGGTCGCTTACGGAGGAAGAGAACAGGCTGAAGAATGCGGGTTTGCAGTATGCGGAGGAACTAAGGCAGGTTGAGGTCTCATGGAAGCAGGCGCTTTCATCGGCGGAAGCGCTGCAGAAGGAGCGTGCGGCGGCCGAAGAGGAGCGAGATCAATTGGCAGTGAAACTTTCCGAAGCCCAAAAGGCGGAGAACAGACTGCGTATTCGGCTGGCGGAAGCCGGAAAGGACCAAGAGCAGGCGGAGTCGGCTGTTGTGCAGAAGCAGAATGAGGTCGAGGAAACCGAGAACTACGAAAGGAAGCTCACGCAAGAGACAGAACGGTTGCAGATGAAGCGGACGGAGCTGAACGGACAGATCGAGGCCTATCAAAACGAAAACGTCGCGGCAGCGGAAGCTCAGACGCTTCTGGAACAGGAAAAACTGCAGATCCGTGAGGAAAATGCAGCCTGTGAACAGTCATACGAGGAGGTTCGCCGTCGTATCAAGGAGGAGAGTCATACAAAGGAGCTCCTCTTCCAAAGACTGACTAAAGAAGAGGCGCGCCACGCAGCCGTGCTGAACGATCGGGAAAAGAAGACAGCGGCGCTTTGGGATACGTATGAGCTGACCTACACCACGGCCTCACAGCTTGCCTACCCTGCGATAACGTCTGAAACACACGCCGCCGCCACAGCCCGGCAGACGGAGCTGAAGCAAAGGCTTAAGGCGCTCGGTCCTGTAAATATCGGTGCAGTCGAGGAATACGCCGAGGTAAAGGAACGGTACGATTTTATGTGCCGGCAGGCTGAGGATCTGCGTCTCTCACAGACGGAGCTTGAGACAATTATTGAACGGCTGGAGGATGAGATGCGCACGCGGTTCACGGGTGTCATGGAGGAGATCAATCGGAACTTTCGCGTGGTTTTCAGGGAGCTGTTTGGCGGGGGACATGCGGAGCTTGTGCTGACGGAGCCGGACCGCGTGCTGGAAAGCGGAATAGAGATCCGTGTCGCACCGCCGGGCAAAATTATTAAGAACATGATGCTTCTTTCAGGCGGAGAACAGGCCTTTGTGGCCATCGCATTGTATTTTTCAATACTGAAGGTCAATCCCGCACCGTTCTGTATACTCGATGAGATCGAAGCGGCTCTGGACGAGGTCAACGTGGACAAGTTTGCGGAATATCTCCGTAAATATTCCGACAGAACCCAGTTTATTGTCATTTCGCACCGGCGCGGTACAATGGAGATTGCGGACCGTCTGTACGGCGTGACCATGTACGAAAAAGGTATTTCTACGGTACTTACAGTAAATGCAAACGAGGTAGGCAGCTTTATCAAGGATTAGGGCGGTACGGGTGTTCCGGCGTAGAACCTTTTGCAGGCGACGGCATGTGCAGTGGCAAATGAGAGATATGGTCAGAAGACAGGCCCCGGCTGAAAAACAAATTTTGCTGTCATGAAAGAGAGGAGATTCAAATGGGTTTTTTCGAAAAGCTAAAGAAGGGTCTGGCGAAAACAAAGCAGGCTATTTTCAGCCAGGTCAATGATCTGTTCTCCGTGTTTGTCCGCGTGGACGAGGATCTTTTTGAGGAACTGGAAGAGCTGCTGATCTGTGCGGATGTCGGCGCGGCATCCACGGAGGAGATACTGGAGCGTCTGCGTGCCCATGTCAAGCGGGAACGCATAACGGATCCGGCTGAGGCGCGGAAAGCGCTCATGGAGATTTTGGAAGATATGATAGGCGACGGCGGTGAACTGGAACTCTCTCGAACGCCTGCCGTCATACTGGTTATCGGGGTAAACGGCGTCGGGAAAACTACATCAATTGCAAAAATTGCACATGGTTTAAAGCAGCAGGGCAAAAGCGTGATGCTCGCTGCTGCGGATACCTTTCGGGCGGCAGCCATCGATCAGCTTCAGGTTTGGGCAGACCGCGCGGGGGCAGAGCTCATCCGGGGCAATGAGGGCGCGGATCCGGCCTCGGTCGTGTATGATGCTGCGAACGCGGCAAAAAGGAAGCGGGCGGATGTTTTGATTGTGGATACAGCCGGCCGGCTTCATAATAAAAAGAACCTGATGGACGAGCTTTCAAAAATCAATCGCGTGCTCGGCAGAGAACTGCCGGACAGCAGTCGAGAAACACTGCTGGTTTTGGATGCAACCACCGGACAGAACGCGGTGGTACAGGCAAAGGAGTTTAAAAACGCCGCGGAGCTGACCGGCTTGATTCTGACCAAGCTAGACGGTACGGCAAAAGGCGGAATCGTCTTTTCCGTGAAAAAGGAGCTTGCGCTTCCGGTGAAATTCATTGGCGTGGGGGAAACCATGGAGGATCTTCAGCCGTTTTCCTCTGAGGAATTTGTAAAAGCGCTTTTTGAGGCTTAATAGGCGGGTGTCTCGGCCTCTGTCGGAGTGTTTCGGGAAACGGAGATGAAAGCGTACCTCCTTTATTCGGAAGAAGATCCCCCCGAACTGTGAGAAAGGAAGACTGGATACGCATTCGGACGGGTTTCCGCGGTTCTGTATGCTGTTTACGCGGCCGGTGCAGACAAAGATAAGGGGCCGGGGTTTTAGAAAGATGCGTTCTGCTTCTTGTACCGTTAAAGAGACGACGATTTTGCTGCGTAAAATCACAATGCCACAACGAGAGGATATATATGTATGAAAATTGTATTGGCGTCCAGAAACGTACATAAAATTAAAGAGCTGGAGGAATTTCTTAGACCTGTTATAGAGCCGCTTGAGCTTTTGACCTTGGACGAGGCGGGTATTACAGAGGAGATTGAAGAAACGGGAGCAACCTTTGAGGAAAATGCAGTCTTAAAAGCAAGGGCTGCGGCTTCCCGCGGATATGTCGGTATTGCGGACGACAGTGGGCTTGAGGTGGATATGCTCGGAGGAGAGCCAGGGGTCTTTTCCGCAAGATATGCGGGCGAGCCTTGCGACGACAGAAGAAACAATGCAAAGCTGAAGAGAAAGCTGGCGGACGTACCTCCGGAGAGCCGCGGAGCGGCGTTCGTTTCGGTCATTGCCTGCATTTTGCCCTGGTGTCCTGATAGGCCGCTGTCGGCCCGCGGCATTTGCCGCGGCGTTATCCTGAATGAAGAGCGCGGCCAGGGAGGCTTCGGTTATGACCCGTTGTTTTATTATCCGCCGCTTGAAAAGACGTTTGCCGAGATGTCGGTCGCAGAAAAAAACAGCATCAGCCATCGCGCAAGAGCCATGAAACGTTTTGTAAAACTTTTGGATGAAACCTTAAAAGAATATCCTGCACCGAGAGACCTGTAAACGCGGGACAGACCAAAGGGTTTCCGGCAAAGCATTTCCGCTGCATAAAGCCGCCTGCAGGTCCTCATTGCGGACCCGGTAGGGGCGACGATATTTTTTGGGGCTTTCGTTAACGCTTATCAGGGCGATTATCAGCGGGTACGGCTATAGAAACATATAGGAAATAACAGAATTGAGGGATTATAAAATGACAAGCAAAGATCGTGCCTATCTGCGCCGTCTGGCGCATCCGCTTGATACCATTTTTCAGGTTGGAAAGGGCGGGATCATAGAGAATATGCTGGAACAGATCGGCAACGCACTTGAAGCACGTGAGCTGATCAAGCTGCGTGTGCTGGATAACTCCGGTTACAGTGCAAGAACTGCCGCGGAAGAGATCGCCGCTGCTGTTCAGGCCGAGGTCGTCTGCGTGACGGGCTCCCGCTTTGTACTGTACCGTCCATCGCGGAATCATAAAAAAATTGATCTGCCGCATATACATGCATAGAGTAGTACAACCGGTCGTGCACGGACCGGTATATAGGTGAAATTTACTTTTACGGTTATATTTAGGGAACGATGAGGCTACAATATGGATAAACGGTTCATGTTGAGAGGGAGCGGCGCTGAAAATGAAAAGCGTATGCAGAGCGGACGCAGGCGGATCGGTATTTACGGCGGAACCTTTGATCCGCCTCACCTGGGGCATATATCGGCTGCGGCGGATTTTCTTAAGCAGTGCTGTCTTGATATGCTTTATGTAATGCCGGTAAATATCCCGCCCCACAAAGCTGCAGCTTCCGCTGAACCCGCACAGCGTCTGGAGATGCTTCGTCTCATTTTTTCGGAAGCAGCCGATTCCGCTTCAGATGGCAGGATCTGTGTTTCGGATTTTGAGATGTGCCAGCCGGGAAAAAGTTATACCGTGATCACCCTACGGCATTTCCGGAAGGAAGGCGAGCTGTTTCTTCTCGTGGGCACGGATATGTTCATGACATTGGACACCTGGTATCTGGCTCAGGAAATCTTCCGTCTGGCTACGATTGTATATGTCCGGCGCGGCAGCGGGGAATGTGAGGCTGAGCTTGCAGAGAGAGGCCGTTTCTATGAGAGGACCTACGCGGCGAAAGTTCTTCCTCTTCGGCACGTTCCGTTCGAGGTATCATCGACAGAGATACGAAAACTGCTAACCGATGGAAAGGACACCTCGGCCTATCTTCCTACGTCAGTCGCGGAATATATAAAAATTCATGGATTGTATAATGTATAGTCAAATGTGAAAGGTATAATGATGAAGTTAAGCGAAGAAATGCTGGATCATGTGCGCGAACGGCTTCCGCAGTTTGCAGACGGCAGACGCTTGGATCATATCTATGCTGTGGAGGAAGAATGCATATCGCTGGGCGCTTTGTTTTCCGCATATCCTGTTCTATTTACGCAGGAGGATGTGTTGAAGCTCAGGCTGGCTGCCTTGCTGCACGATCTGACGAAGCAAAAATCGTTGGAGGAGCAGCTTGAGCTGTGCGATCGTTTGGAGATCAGACTGACGCCGTACGAGCGTGTGACGAAAAAGGTCTTGCATGCCAAAACAGGGGCGGCGCTGTCCCGCAGACTGCTTGCAGAATGGTTTGGCGGGACAAAAGGGCTGGAGGCGGTTTTTTCCGCCGTATTGTACCATACAACAGGGAAAGCGGCTATGACGCTTATAGAAAAACTGCTGTATTTAGCGGATTACATAGAGCCCACCAGAACCTTCTCAGACTGTAGGCTTCTCCGGGAACGGTTCTATCAGGATATCGATGAGGTGAGAATGTGTCAGGACGCGTTGCTTGCCCATCTGGACGCGGTGCTGCTTTTCGCTCTGGACCTGACGGTAAAGGATTTATTGGATGCAGAAAAGCTAATCCACGAGGATACGCTTTCGGCGCGTAATTTTATTCTTTACCAACGTATGACGGATGCGGCTTGCAAGACAAAATACAATTGAATTTAAGAGGATTAAATGGAGAATAGAAAGAACGCGAATACACCTAAACGGCGGCCTGAGGATTGCAGCCGCAAACCGGCTGCAAAGTCTTCTGTGCCGCAGACGCGGGGAAAGGCACAAAGCAACGCAAAATCTGCTGTATCCGTTCGGACTTCCGGCACAAAAAAGGGAACGGCTCCGGAGGAAGATAAGGTTCTTGCCGCATTGGCACATGCGAAGCGGCAGAGGGATAAAAAGAAAAAGTCCGTTGCTGTTTTCATCATCTGCGCTGTGGCCGTTTTATCTGTGATCGCAACGATCGCGGGATACCTGATCTGGTACAAGCCGTCCATCTCGGATAAGCCGCGTTTTCCGACCAATGTTTCCGGAGATGAGACGGGCGATGATTATGTGCCGACCATTCAAAGTGACTTTTCCCGCAAAGACAGCGTGTACAATTTCCTGGTAATCGGTATAGACAGGGCGGCAACTCAGGCGGATGTATTGATGCTGGTATCCTTTAATGCCAAGGAGGATACGCTGAATGTTGTATCGATTCCGCGCGATACGTATATCGATGCGGAGGGCCGCAGCAGCCATCGGATCAACGCCTATCTTGCAGGCGAATATAATTTGGCTACGCGGGAGGGAAAGGACGACCCCTATGTGACTGCTATTGAAAACTTTGTCAGCATGGTGGAAAGCAATCTCTGCGTGCAAATAGATAATTATATCTGCATGGATACCGCAGGTTTCCGAGACATTATCAATGCGCTCGGCGGGCTGGATATCGATGTACCGTTTGACATGGAATACGAGGACCCGGAGCAGAATCTGTATATTCATCTGAAAGCAGGACCGCAGCATCTGAACGGCGAGGAGGCTGAGCAGTTTGTCCGGTTCCGCAAGGCATATGTGACCGGCGACATCGGCAGAATTTCGGCACAGAAAATTTTTCTGACAGCGCTCGCAAACCAAATTAAGGAGAACCTGTCCATCGGTGTGATTGCCGAGACTGTGCAGGTGCTTATGAATTATGTGACGACCGATCTTTCCGTACTCGATGCGGTTTACTACGCGAAGGAAGCCTATAATGTGCCGCTTTCCTCTATCCGCTATGTGACAATGCCCGGTATGGGCGTCAGAAGCCCTTCCGGAGCGTCGTTCTATGTCATTTATAGAGCAAATGCACTGCATATCGTCAATAAGTATCTCAACGTGTTCACGGACGATATCAGCGACGGGATTTTCGACAGTCGAAATATGTTCGGCAATGTAGGCGTTTCGTATATTGACGAGGTCTATCAGACGCCCTACCAGGACTTGGACGCTGAGGTTCTGTCTGCTGAGGATGTCGATAAGGATTCGGTTTATATTCCAATTATAGAATAAAGTCAGAAAGTGAAGGAACAACAAAACATGGACATGGAAAAAAACACCGCTGAGCTCAAAGATCTTTCGACCGCCTCGCCCAGAGAACTGGCGGATGGCATTGTCGAAATTCTCGATGCAAAAAAGGCGCAGGAGATCAAGCTGCTCGCAGTTGAGGAACAGACGATCTTGGCGGACTATTTCATTTTGTGTACCGGTACCTCCAATACACAGGTAAAGGCGCTGGCCGGGGAGGTTGAATTCAAGCTGGAACAGGCGGGTGTACATCTTCGCAGGATGGAAGGGTATCAGGAGGGATCGTGGATCGTCATGGACTATTCCTCGGTGATTCTGCATATCTTCCACAGGGAAACGCGCGACTTTTATCAGCTTGAAAAGCTTTGGTCCGACGCGGAAAACGTGGATCTGTCGGCATTAAATAAATAGACAGCGGAGTACCGGCTGGCCGGTATCACGCACGCGCAGCCGACAGTTGAGGCAGCATGGAGAGACTTTCCGCTGCTTTGCATGAACAAAGTGAAAAGACTGAAAACAATTTTTTACCGTATTCATATTTTCTATGTCGTAAGAGCCTTGCGCAGCTCAACCAATAAAATTTATATCAGATATAACGGGAAATTCGATTTGAAAAAGAGAGGAATGTCATAAAAATGAAGCATGACTATCTGAAAATAGAGAAAAAATGGCAGGACCGGTGGGATGAGGCGCATGCCTTTGAGGCGTCCTCGGATACTTCAAAGCCCAAATACTACGCTTTGGTAGAATTTCCCTATCCGTCCGGACAGGGATTGCATATTGGCCATCCGCGTCCGTACACAGCGCTGGATATCGTAGCACGCAAAAAAAGGATGCAGGGCTACAATGTGTTGTTTCCGATGGGGTGGGATGCTTTCGGACTTCCGACAGAAAATTATGCTATAAAAAACAAGATTCATCCACGCATTGTGACGGAAAAAAATGTCGCACGCTTTAAGGGGCAGTTGAAAATGCTGGGGTTGAGCTTCGACTGGTCCCGGGAAATTAACACGACGGATCCCTCCTACTATAAATGGACGCAATGGATTTTCCTTCAACTCTACAAACACGGTCTGGCGTACAAAAAAGAGATGAACGTCAACTTCTGTACCTCCTGTAAGGTTGTTTTGGCCAATGAAGAGGTTGTAGGCGGCGTATGCGAGCGATGCGGGAGTGAGGTGATCCATAAGGTCAAGAGCCAATGGATGTTGAAAATCACCGAATACGCTGACCGTTTGATTGATGATCTGGCTGACGTGGATTTTATCGAACGTGTTAAGACGCAGGAGATCAACTGGATCGGCCGTTCTTACGGCGCAGAGGTGGTTTTCCGCTCGACTAAGGGGGATGCCATCACCGTTTATACAACGCGTCCCGATACGCTGTTCGGCGCCACTTATATGGTCATAGCGCCCGAGCATCCGCTCGTCGAAACCTGGAAGAGCGCGCTGGAAAATTATGAGGAAGTCGCTGCCTATCGTGAAGCGGCTGCGAGAAAGTCTGATTTTGAGCGGACAGAGCTGGCAAAGGATAAGACGGGTGTTCAGCTTTTGGGCGTCCGAGCAGTCAACCCTGTAAACGGTAGGGAAATACCGATTTTTGTATCTGATTATGTCTTGGCTACATATGGGACGGGCGCAATTATGGCGGTACCGGCGCATGATACGCGTGACTGGGAATTTGCGAAAAAATTTCATCTGCCGATTGTTGAGGTGGTTGCTGGCGGAAACGTAGAGGAAGCGGCATACACGGATGTGGCGGACGGCGTGCTTACGAACTCAGGATTCCTCGATGGTCTGCGCGTTGCCGAAGCGAAAGAGAAAATCACCGCTTGGCTCTCTGAAAAGGGGATCGGTCGGAAAAAGAAGAATTACAAGCTCCGCGACTGGGTCTTTTCACGTCAGCGGTATTGGGGCGAACCGATTCCTCTTGTCTACTGCGAAAGCTGCGGCTGGCAGCCGATTCCGGAATCAGAACTGCCGCTGACGCTGCCGGAGGTCGAGGAATATGAACCGACGGACAACGGAGAATCTCCGCTTTCCAAAATTGAGGACTGGGTGAAAACGACCTGTCCGCACTGTGGGGGACCGGCGCGCCGGGAGACCGATACTATGCCTCAGTGGGCGGGGTCCTCCTGGTATTTTCTGCGGTACTGCGATCCGCACAACGACAAGGAATTGGCATCAAAGGAAGCGTTGCAGTATTGGATGCCTGTGGACTGGTATAACGGTGGGATGGAACACGTTACCCTGCACCTTCTGTACTCGAGGTTTTGGGCAAAGTTCCTGTATGACATTGATATTTTGGACTGTAAAGAGCCATACAAAAAACGCACGGCACATGGTATGATCCTCGGAGAAAACGGTGAAAAGATGTCGAAATCCAGAGGCAATGTCATCAATCCGGAGGATATTGTAAGGGATTACGGTGCGGACGCCCTTCGTCTGTATGAAATGTTTATTGGTGACTTTGAGAAGTCCGCGCCGTGGTCGCCTGCCAGTATACGGGGCTGTAAGCGGCTGCTCGAAAGAACAGCGGCTCTTACGGATATTGCGCAGGGCAATGGGACGACACCGGAGTTGGAGCGCAGCTTTCATAAGACCATAAAGAAGGTTACCGCCGACATTGACGATATGAAGTTTAACACAGCGATTGCTGCTTTGATGGCGCTGATAAACGAAATTTATGACCATGGCTCAATGACGGTGGACGAGCTGAAAACCTTTGTGACACTGCTGAATCCGTTTGCGCCGCACCTGACAGAGGAAATATGGGAAGCTATGGGTGGTGAAGGATTGCTCTCACTTGCGCCATGGCCGGTATATGAAGAAGCGAAGACTGTCGACGCCACAGTCGATATAGCGGTGCAGATCAACGGAAAGGTACGCTGCGTCATCAAGCTGTCAAAGGATACGCCGAAGGACGAGGCGCTGATTGCGGCGAAAACAAATGAGAAAATTCGACCTATGCTTGAAGGCAGGACAATTGTAAAAGAGGTCTGCGTCCCCAATAAAATTATCAATTTTGTAGTAAAAAATTCCTGAATTCATTGTTATAAGGTGAAGTGCGTTAATCAATTTTTCATTGAGAAAGCACGCAGGCCCTGCCGGGGACGGCAGGGCCTGCGTGCTGCTGTTCTCTGATCTACAGAATTTCAAGCAAATTTTATAAAACAACCTTATCCTTGTATGCTGCGCTGATAGAATATTCGTTCTTCCCTGTTAAGAGGTAAAAAGGTTCGATTGATCCAACGTAAGGGCTGGCAAAAAACGAAATATACAGAAACGGGGCCTCAAAAAGAGGCCGGTTGTGAATGATGTCAGGAGGAAATTTTACGAATGCTTTTCCAATACCGCTTTTCTGTAATTCTTTTTGCCTCTCCGCAGAAGCAGGCCCTTGTCTGCCAAATCCTTTAGTGTATAAACGGTTTTGACATCTGAGATTTTTTTACCGTCGACAGCAACACCACCCTGTTCAACCGCGCGTCTTGCCTCGGACTTCGAGGTCACAAGGCCGGATTTGACAAGAAGCGTCAGTATGTCAATTGCGCCATCGATTAAATCATCCTCGCAAATCGTCGCCTCCGGCGCGCTGCCGGCGCCGCCATCTTCAAACAGGGCTCGCGCGCTGCCCTGTGCCTTTGCGGCCTCCTCATCTCCGTGAACCAGCTTGGTCAGTTCAAAGGCCAGAATTTCCTTGGCCTTATTGAGCTGGCTTCCCTCCCATCCTGCCATATTCTCGATCTCCTCCAGCGGCAGGAAGGTGAGCAGACGCAGACATTTGATGACGTCGGTATCGTCTACATTACGCCAGTATTGATAGAAGTCATAGGGCGAGGTTTTGTTCGGATCTAGCCAAACGGCGTTGCCGGCGGTCTTTCCCATCTTGTTGCCCTGAGAATCGGTCAGGAGCGTAATAGTCATGGCGTAGGCATCCTGTCCCAGTTTCCGCCGAATCAATTCGGTACCGCCGAGCATATTGGACCACTGGTCGTCGCCGCCGAACTGCATGTTACAGCCGTAATGCTGGAACATGTAGTAAAAGTCATAGCTCTGCATGATCATATAATTGAACTCGAGGAAAGACAATCCCTTTTCCATGCGCTGCTTATAACAATCGGCGCGCAGCATGTTGTTTACACTGAAGCAGGCGCCTACTTCACGAAGCAGCTCAATATAATTCAGATTCAGCAACCAGTCTGCATTGTTGAGCATCATAGCCTTGCCGTCTCCGAACTCGATGAACCGCTCCATCTGGCGTCTGAAGCATTCCGCGTTGTGTGCGATATCTTCCTTGGTCAGCATCCGACGCATGTCGGTTCGGCCGGAGGGATCTCCGATCATTGTGGTGCCGCCACCGATCAGGGCAATCGGCCTGTTGCCTGCCTGCTGCAGACGCTTCATTAGTGTCAGAGCCATAAAATGTCCGGCTGTCAGACTGTCTGCTGTACAGTCGAATCCGATATAGAAGGTGGCCTTTCCGGCGTCAATCAGTTCTCGGATTTCTTTTTCATCAGTCATTTGCGCGATCAGACCGCGTGCCTGGAGCTCATCGGACAATTTCATCATGATAATCATTCCTTTCCTTTGCAGAGATCGTCAATGGATATATCTTACAGCCTTTTCTCTCTGCTTTATTTCATTTAAATTGCGATAATTCAGTTGCATAAAGGTTTAAAGAATTCATTCATTAGGGCAATGCATGGTTCTAGATATGTTTGAAATCATGGTGGCAGCGCGTCCGATTCTGCATTGCTCTAAAGAAAAGGGAGTCTAAAAATACGAAACCGAGAGTGATCCGGCCCCTTTGATCGTGAGTTGTCCATTAGAAGAGGAATTTATCCTTGCATGTATGCACAGCTTCTGCGCTGAAGGCGATATTTCAGCTTTTCGCTCAGCTCGTATTGCCTCCCCCTATCTGGCGCCGGAGACTGTGCAGCCCAAAATACGTGTAAAAATTTACTTTACAAATGGCTATCTCTTTCTTTGATCCAAGGAAGTTTTTCTCTCTTTAAATATATATTTAGATATTTAGCAGGAAATTTTTCGCGGGAAAGGGAGCAACGACTTGGAGTCCATTTCCACCAAACCTTATACTGGAGACAATAGAAAGTGTTTGAAATATATTGACGGAGGTGGCGAATTTTTTACCGGCAGATTCGCCCAGTGTTTCGAAACGCAACAAAAAAACCGCCCTTCTCGAAAAAGGGCGGACGAATTCCGCGGTACCACCTTTATTTGTGTACGGCTCTCGCCGTTCACCTCTGGATATGAAAAACATATCGCCCCACGATAACGGGTGGAGGCCGTCACAGTCTACGCACCGTTTACACGGCTTCAATGTGATGCTCAGGAATGTATTCACCGTTTCACGCATGCACCTCTCAGCTTCCGGTTGCTCTCTGTTTGCGCCTTGACCTCGGTTACTGGTTTCCTTCATCGCTTTTATACTATAATATCACAGGATAGAACTACCTTTAGCCTTTAAAGATGAGATCTGCCTAAAAATTATTTTTATCATTGTACCATAAATTTCTGTATTTGTCAAGGGGTGGATATTCCTTTTCGAGATAGCAGCCTATGGGATGCCGGTATGGAAAGTGCAGCGCTTGTTTTGGTTATTTAGAAAAAAACAACCGCTAAAATTTATAATATTCAGAACGCTTAAGAGAAGAGCGAAGCAAGCGGCACAATCTATTTGTCACAGAAAGGACCGGAATTAAAAGATGCTGTTAAAAGGAAACGCCGTATTTGGATAGATGTGAATAAAAGAGGCGCTACAACTAAAGAAACTGGAAATTATATTTGAACTTATTGAAGGTTCATTGACAGCTTATAAGAATGGTGCTAAACTATCTAACATTATTAGTTACTAACACATGTCTGTAAAAAAGAGAATATTCTATGACCTCCAGGGTACGAAATGCATCGACCGGCCAAAGCGCAGTAAAATTTATTTTATCCTTTAAAATCATTTATTTCAGATAATAGGATCTCGTATAAAATATGTGCTTTTTGCGTTCGGTTCGATACTGTCATCGAAAACAAGGAAAAAACCGCTTTTGGGCGGGGAAAGGATGATATGGTATGGATTATGCTGCGATGGCAGATGAATTTATGAGAAGGGTCCCGGTTTTAATGCGGACGCATACGCAGCAGAAAATCGGAGAATTCGCTAAGGGTGAAATGTTTATTCTGAATTATCTCGCCATGCAGGGAAGAGAGATTCTGCCAAGTGAGCTGAGTGCGGTTATGGGGGCCAGCAGCGCGCGTATTGCGGCAGCACTGAATAGTTTGGAGCACAAGGGGAAAATTGTGCGGCGTATGGACGATGCCGACCGGCGTAAAATTCTTGTGAAGATCACCCAAAACGGGAGGGCGCAGGCGGAGGAGGCTCGCCGTGCAATCCAAAGCAGACTACAGCGTATCTTTATGCTTCTTGGGGAAGAGGACACAAAGGAATATCTGCGCATCACCAATCGCATTATCAGTATTTCCGAAAATGAACTGGGCATGGAATGCTGATTCGTTCCTCGGTTCTGTTCGGAATAGGAGATTTTGTATCGAATTTAAGGAGATTTGTTCATGCTGATTCTGAAAAACGTTGTAAAAGAATATCACGTCGCTGATATGAAGGTCGAGGCGCTGCGCGGGGTTGATATGGCATTCCGAAAAAGCGAGTTCGTGTCGATCTTGGGACCGTCCGGCTGCGGAAAAACCACGCTGCTCAATATTATCGGCGGATTGGACCGGTATACGAGCGGAGATTTATCCATAAACGGCCGCTCAACAAAGGATTATTCTGACAAGGACTGGGACGCCTATCGAAATCACTCCATAGGCTTTGTTTTTCAAAGCTATAATCTGATCCCGCACCAGAGCGTTCTTTCAAACGTCGAGCTGGCTCTGACACTGTCCGGTGTCCCGAAGGCGGTACGGCGCCGGCGCGCTGAAGATGTGCTCAAGCGTGTAGGGCTTGGAGACCAGCTCCACAAGAAACCGAACCAGATGTCCGGCGGGCAGATGCAGCGTGTCGCCATTGCGCGGGCGCTGGTCAACGATCCGGATATTCTGCTGGCTGACGAACCGACAGGTGCGCTGGACTCTGAAACCAGTGTTCAGATCATGGAAATTTTAAAGGAAATCGCCGGCGAAAAGCTGGTTATTATGGTAACACACAATCCGGAGCTTGCCGCTCAGTATTCGAGCCGGATTATCCGGCTTCTCGATGGCAGGGTAATCGACGACTCCGCACCGTTTGATGGTCAGGAAGAGCAAAAACCGGCTGAAAATGATAAAGCACTTGAGGCCGAGAAGGAAGAAAATCGCGTGGGCAGAGGGGAAAAGGCAAACAACAAGCTGTCCATGTCCTTTTTGACAGCTTGTTCTCTAAGCTTAAACAACCTGATGACCAAAAAGGCCAGGACCTTCATGACATCTTTTGCAGGTAGCATCGGTATCATCGGCATTGCGCTGATACTGGCCCTGTCGAGCGGCGTCCAGCTCTATATATCCCGTGTGGAGGAGGATACGCTGTCCAGCTATCCTTTGATCATTGAGCAGGCTACGGTCGACGTCAGTTCGCTTCTCAGTTCCATGATCTCGGGCGCTGGGGATGAGGTGACGCATGACATGGAGCATGTATACTCCAATCCTATGATGGGGGAGATGCTCAATACAATGATGTCTGAGATTAGCGTCAATGATCTTGAGGCTTTCAGAACCTATCTTGAAAGCGGAGAAACGGAAATAAAGGACTTGGTCAGCGATATCAAGTATGGATATACTTCGCCTCTGAATCTGTACCGCGGCGATACGGAGACCCTCATTCAGGTGAATCCCAGCCCGGTCATGGATGCCATTGGCATGGGGAATGCTATGGGAGATTCATCCGAAATGGGCAGTATGTCGGCTATGGGGACATCCGGTACGGATGTTTTTGCTGAAATGCTGGGCAATGAGACATTGTTGAATTCACAGTACGATGTTATCGCCGGCAAAATGCCGACATCGTACAATGAAGTTGTACTGATTGTCAATGAAAACAATGAAATCAGCGACTATACCCTGTATTCGCTTGGCCTGAAGGACGTTTCCGAGCTTTCGGATATGATGCAAAGCCTCATGGACGGCGGTGAATTGCTGGAGACAGAGCAGGTACAGTATTCATATGACGAACTGCTGGCGCTGACCTTCAAGCTCGTTCCGGAAACTTCGTATTACGAAAAGCAGAATGGCGTGTGGGTGGACCGTAGAGAGGACGCGGCGTTCATGCGGAAGTGCCTGGAGGATGCGGTTGAGATTAAAGTTGTCGGCATTCTGCGTCCGTCAGAGGATTCAGCGGCAAATGCCATAAGCGAGGGTGTGGGATATACGTCGGCTCTCACGGAATATCTAATACAGGCTGTCAATGATAGTGAGATCGTAAAGGAGCAAAAAGCGAATCCGGAAACGGATGTTCTGACAGGCCGTCCCTTTGGCGAGTCAAGCCAGACGGATGAACCTTTCGACATGAGCACCCTGAGTCCGGAGGAGCAGGCCTATTTGTCCGCACTCAGTGAGGAAGAGCGGGCGGCTGTTCTTGAACAGTATGCCTCTCAAATGAAATCGGAATCTACTTATGAGGAGAATCTCGCCCTGCTTGGTGTGGCGGATCTGGATAATCCAAGCAGTATCAGCATCTATCCGAAAGATTTTGAGGCAAAAGAGCGCATTTCGGAGCTCATTTCCACATATAATCAGAGCAAACTGGATGCCGGAGAGGATTCGCTGGTGATTCAGTATACGGATTATATCGGACTTATGATGTCCTCAGTCACCACGATTATCAACGCTATCAGCTATATTCTTATCGCGTTTGTGGCCATTTCGCTCGTGGTTTCCTCCATAATGATCGGTATTATTACCTACATATCCGTTCTGGAGCGGACCAAAGAGATCGGTATCCTTCGTAGCATCGGCGCATCTAAGAAGGATATCGCCCGTGTCTTCAACGCTGAAACCCTGATTGTCGGATTTGCGGCGGGTGCGATAGGCATCGGTGTAACGCTGCTCCTGATCATACCCATTAATATGATCATTAAGGCGATTACCGATATTTCCGGACTTGCTGCGCTGCCGGTCGGCGGTGCAGTGATTCTTGTGCTGATCAGTATGGCGCTGACATTTATAGCCGGTTTGATTCCCTCACGCATTGCGGCGCGCAAGGATCCTGTGGTGGCGCTGCGTACAGAATAAGACAGCGATTTTGACTCATGCTATTGCAGCGAAAGAATGTGAAGCTGAGCTTTACATGAAAGATGCAATATCAGCGAGCCCGGTGCTGGCTTGAATGCCTCTGTGCCGGAGGGCTACTTTAAATTATGGAAAGGAAGACGCTTGTGAGGATTTTCAGATATCTGAAACGGGAGAAACTGACGGTTTTTCTGATTTTAATACTGCTCGTAATACAGGCGATGTGTGATCTATCCCTACCGTCCTACACCAGCGATATTGTGGATGTTGGTATTCAACAGAGCGGTATTGAGCGTGCGGTTCCCGAGCAGCTCCGCCGGGAAACGCTTCGGGCGCTTGAGCTGTTCATGACGGAGGAAGAGATCCAAATTGTTGAACAGGCTTATACTGAGACAGGTACCTCAGACGACACTTTTGTGCTGATAGAGGCGAGCAAAGAGCAGCTTGACAGAGTAGAAGAATGTTTTACCGTACCCATGGCGCTGGTGTCGCAGCTTCAGAGTCAGCCGGAAATGTCGGTTGATGCATTGGAGGCTGCACTGGCAGCGGGCATGATGACAAAGGACGATCTGTTGGCCATGCGCAGAGAAATGGATGGCGTCAGTGAGATGCTTATATCTCAGATGGCAGTCGCCTTTGTGAAAGCGGAATATGAATCGCTCGGATTGGATCTCGGCAAAATGCAGACGGATTATTTGTGGTCAACCGGCGCGAAGATGCTGGGGTTGACCGTGCTGATGATGACGGTAGCTATTGCAGCAGGACTACTTGCCAGCCGTACGGCGGCCCGTGTGGGCAGAGACCTGCGCAGCAGCGTGTTCAAAAAGGTGATATCGTTTTCCAATGTGGAGATGGACCGCTTTTCGACCGCGTCGTTGATTACAAGAAGCACCAACGATATACAGCAGGTTCAGCAGGTCGTCGTCATGCTGTTGCGCATGGTTATGTATGCGCCTATCCTCGGCATCGGCGGTGTTATCAAGGTAGCGGGAACCAAAACCGGCATGGAATGGATTATTGCAGTTGCCGTCGGCGTGATCATTCTGGTGGTTATTTTGCTTATGGTGATTGCAATGCCGAAGTTTAAAAAAATGCAGACGCTTGTTGACCGGCTGAATCTTGTTAGCCGGGAGATTTTGACCGGCATCCCGGTTATCCGCGCATTCAGCCGGGAAAAGCATGAGGAGGAGCGCTTTGACGTGGCCAACCGGGATCTGATGCGGACGCAGTTGTTTACCAACAGAGTCATGACCTTTATGATGCCGGTGATGATGCTTGTCATGAACACCATAACCATAATGATCGTATGGTTTGGTGCGAAAGGCGTGGATTTAGGCAATATGCAGGTGGGCGACATGATGGCGTTCATCACGTACACCATGCAGATCGTCATGTCCTTCATGATGCTGACGATGATTTCCATCATGCTGCCGCGAGCAAACGTCGCTGCAGCCAGAATCGACGATGTGCTTTCAGCTGAGCCGGTGATTCGGGATCCGGAAAATAATCAGGATGAAAGCTTAGTTTCCCCGAAAGGCGTTGTGTCGTATGAGGATGTTTCCTTTGCCTATCCGGGGGCGGGTGAAAATGTTCTTGAGCACATCACCTTCACCGCAGTTCCCGGTCAGACGACAGCGGTGATCGGCAGCACTGGCAGCGGAAAATCAACGCTTGTGCATCTGCTGCCCCGGCTGTATGATGTCAGCGCAGGCGCTGTAAAAATTGACGGCGTGGATATCCGTTCTCTCACGCTGCACAAGCTGCACAGTTTGCTTGGCTTTGTGCCGCAGAAAGGCATACTGTTCAGCGGAGACATCGCATCGAATTTAAAATTCGGCGGCGACGACATTACCGATGAGGCGATGACGGAAGCCGCAGAGATTGCGCAGGCTGCGCCCTTTATCGCGGAAAAGCCGGAGGGATATCACAGTCCGATTGCACAGGGGGGGACGAACGTGTCAGGCGGACAAAAGCAACGGCTCTCCATTGCCCGCGCTATTGCGAAACAGCCGAAAATTTATGTGTTTGACGACAGCTTTTCTGCACTGGACTATAAAACAGATACGGAGCTTAGACGCGCGTTGGCTGCAAAAACGAAGGATGCAACAGTGATCATCGTAGCCCAGCGAATCTCAACCATTCTGCATGCGGATCAAATCATCGTTCTGGATGATGGCAGAATCGTAGGTATGGGCAGACATGAGGAGCTTATGCAGAACTGCGAGACCTACCGGGAAATCGCACGGAGTCAGCTTAGTGAAAAGGAACTCAGCATGAGGGGAGGCTAAGAGGTATGAGTGAGCAGCACAGAAGACCGATGCGGGGTCCAGGCGGTCCCGGCGGAATGATGATAGGAGAAAAGGCGAAGGATTTTAAGGGGACGCTGTTTCGTCTTTTAAATTACATCGGAAAATATAAAATGGCTGTTTTGGTTGTGCTGATTTTTGCGGTCGGAAGTACGGTGTTCAACGTATACGGTCCGAAGGTACTCAGCCGGGCGACATCCGACCTTTTTGAAGGTCTGGTCGCAAAGGTTTCCGGCACCGGAGGGATCGACTTTGAAGCGATCGGCAGAACGCTCCTGTTCCTCCTTGGCCTCTATATCCTGAGCACAGTTTTCAATTTTATCCAAGGCTGGATTATGACAGGCGTGACGCAGAATATCTGTTACCGTATGCGGCGGGAGATCAGTGAAAAGATCAACCGAATGCCGCTCGAATACTTTGAAAGCCGTACAGTAGGCGAGGTACTGTCACGCATTACAAACGATGTGGATACCCTCGGGATGAGCCTGAATCAAAGTGTGACGCAGCTTATTACGAGTATTGCCACGATCGTCGGCGTCCTGGTCATGATGCTGACTATTAGTCCGCTGATGACGCTGATCGTTCTGTTGATTTTGCCGATTTCAGCGATTCTTGTGGGCGTCGTGGTTAAAATCAGTCAAAAATATTTTAAGGCGCAGCAGAAATATCTTGGACAGGTAAACGGACAGGTAGAGGAAATTTACAGCGGGCATAATGTCGTGCGTGTTTTCAACCGAGAGGAAGCGTCTCTAAAGGAATTTGAGGAGACCAATGAGATTTTATACGAATCTGCGTGGAAAAGCCAGTTCTTTTCCGGTCTGATGCAGCCGATTATGAATTTTGTAGGAAATTTGGGTTATGTGGCTGTGGCGGTCATCGGAAGCGTTCTTGCCATAGGCGGCAGTATCAAGGTGGGCGATATACAGGCATTTATACAGTATGTGCGGAATTTCACGCAGCCGATTACGCAGCTCGCTCAGGTTTCAAACATGCTGCAGAGCATGGCGGCGGCAGCGGAGCGGGTGTTTGAATTCCTTGCGGAAAAGGAAGAAATACAGACCGTAGAAAGCCCGGTGCATGAAGACAAAATTGAAGGATCGGTTGCTTTCTTTCATGTTCGTTTTGGTTATAAGCCGGATAAAATTATCATTCATGATTTCAGCTGCAAGGTAAAGCCGGGGCAGATGGTGGCTATTGTCGGACCGACCGGAGCCGGTAAAACAACTATGGTGAAGCTGCTTATGAGATTTTACGATGTAAGCGGCGGAAGCATCTGTGTAGACGGACACGACATCCGGGATTTTGAGAGAAAGGATCTGAGGGAAGCATTCGGTATGGTTCTGCAGGATACTTGGCTTTTCAAAGGTACAATTATGGAAAACATCCGTTACGGCAGATTGGACGCAACGGACGATGAGGTCATAGAGGCCGCACGGGCAGCCTATGCACACCATTTTATACAGACTTTGCCGGATGGATATCAGATGGAACTGAATGAGGATGCAAGCAACATTTCACACGGTCAAAAGCAGCTTCTGACCATAGCGCGGGCTATTCTGGCAAACAAACCGATTTTGATTCTGGATGAGGCCACGTCGAGCGTCGACACGAGAACGGAAATTCGCATACAAAAGGCGATGAACAACTTAATGCGCGGGAGAACGAGCTTTGTCATCGCACATCGTCTCTCCACAATCAGGGACGCGGATTTAATTCTCGTTATGAGAGACGGAGATATCGTGGAGCAGGGAAATCACGAGCAATTGCTTGAGAAAAACGGATTCTATGCAGAACTGTACAACAGTCAATTTGAGGATGCATCGGCTTAATTGACAATGAGAGAAACCGGTCCGGCTGAACATTTGTTCAGCCGGACCGGTATTTGTTTATAAATCATGCGAACAGCGCCGCCGGAAACGGGGTAAAGCTGAAACTGATGTTGAGGCTTGACCTCCAGCTCAGTCTTCGGAGATGGGGTGGCTGAAAGGTTCGCCTTGATCTGCTGATTTTTTAAAAAAGGAACCGATTCGAGAAATAATATAGAAGCATATAGCCAACTGCACAGCATAACAAACCGTTGGGAATGTATCATTCAGTACCCAAAAAGAATTGAGAATGACCGTCGGTATGGTGGATACAGAAAGCAGAAGTACAGAAATAAACGAAAAGGAGAGATACAGAGATGGTTTTTCAATTTTCAACTGATACCGTGCCTCACCGACGAAATACAGCATGCTGCTGATCAATGCCATTTGATTTAATATCCTATTGGGATTGTTATAGGATACGGTAAGATCAAAATAGGTGTAGATTAAAAGGATCATGATCCACAGAATCGGGAAAAGCGAGAGAAAGCCAATCCGTTTTTTGTTTTTGTCCGAAGAGGAAGCAACACGGAAGAAATAAAAAACACACGGAACGGCCAGCAGCACCAGGGCGAATTTAAAGATGAACTGCCGGCATTTTTGTTCATATTTGGCGAATTCCTGAAAATAGCTTATGAAAGAAAAATGGGTTGTATATTGTGCATAGATCTCAAGTATGATATAGGCGATCATCATAAATGCGCACAAAGATGCGGTGAACACCGTCGCCTGCGTCGGAGATGCAAAGTCTACGGCGGCGCTTTTTTTCCGAAATACAAAAAAGGCGGAAAACAGGATCAGGACCGCCACGCACAGGGCAGCATTAAAATACAGAGGAGAGGCGACATTCATTACGTATTGCTGGGCGTCCGGATCAAAATAGCTGAGCAGAAGATAAAGCCGAACCGCAATCAGAATTATAGACAGCGCCAGTGTCCCGACTGTATAGAGTAAGAGCTTTTTTGTATCGATACGTTGTTCCATGTTTTTTACATGTCCTTTTATGAAGTTCATACCGCTCGGACTTTGACAGCGCGGTGGGTTTTAAAATTTCATCGTTATGGAAAATCGGCCGTTTTCAATCGGGCCGTTTATCCGTATGAATATTCCGGATACGGAAAGCAGATTTCCGGCCTTCACAGATATTGCGGTACGGAAAGGTATAAATTCCATTCCTGTTTTAAGGGGGAAAGTATGCCGACAACTCTGCACGATACTGTCGGTTCAGGGCTACCCGGTCAAGGAAAGCATAAGAGCATATCGTCATCAGAGTGCTTCGGCCCAAGTCTTTGCGTCTGCCCGATAAGCCTCGGTTTTTTCAGAAGCTTCCTGCGCGGTTTTACCTGAAGTCAAAAAGTATATCTTAATTTTTGGCTCGGTGCCCGATGGACGGATGACGATCGTATCGCCGGCAGCTGTATCAAAGGAAAGTACGTCTGAGGGCTGCATACCGATAATGTCTGTACTGCCGTCTTCCAAATTTACCGCGCGTCCGGATAAATAATCGCACATGCGGCTGACCCTGATCCCGCCGATTTCTTTCGGCGGCGTCTTGCGCAGGCACTGCATCAGCGCTTTCATTTTTTCCAGCCCATCCAAGCCTTCCATATAAATATTTTCAACGCCGTCCTCATAATAACCATAGGTCTTGTACAGCTTTTGGAGAGCGTCCAGAAGTGTCATATTTTTTGCACGGTAAAATGCAGCCATTTCGCAGATCAGCATGGTAGCGACGACGGCGTCTTTGTCGCGGGCATATTTTCCACGCAGGTACCCGTAGCTCTCTTCGAAGGCGAAGAGAAAGCCTTTTTTTCCTGCATTCTCATTTTCTCGAATTTTTTCTCCAATGAATCGGAATCCTGTGTATACATCATATAGAGGCACCTTCTGTACCTCACAAACCCTATCCGCCATGCGTGTCGTGACAATGCTTTTGACAGCATAGGCATCCGCCGGCAGTCGGTTCGTCCGTTTCAAGGCAGTAATAATATAGTCCAGCAGAAGAACGCCCGTTTGATTTCCCGTCAGTGTGATAAATTTTCCGTCCCCTCGACGGACGGCAATACCTACGCGGTCTGCGTCGGGATCGGTCGCGACGATCAAATCAGAACCCACGCGGTCCGCAAGCGATATACCGAGTTCAAAAACGGAGGCATATTCTGGATTCGGACTTTCAACGGTTGGAAAATTACCGTCAATTCTCATCTGCTCTTCTACACAATGGAGATGACGGATACCGATTCTTGACAGAATTTCGGGTACCAAGCGGTAACCGGTTCCGTGAAGGGGTGTATAGACGATACGTAGATCGTCCGCTGCTTTGCTAACAGCTTCCGCATCAATCCGCTGTGCGAGAACCTCGCTGAGATAGGCTTCGTCGAGCGAGGATGGGACATAAGTTACGATACCGCTATCCAGGGCATCCTTCAGAGACATCGTTTGAACATCGTCAAATATATCTGTCGCGGCGATATATTCCGCGACCTTTTTCGCAAGCGGTGTGGAAAGCTGTGCGCCATCCTCGGCGTATGCTTTGTAACCGTTATAGCATTTGGGGTTATGCGACGCGGTGATGTTAATTCCGGCAAAGCAATTCAGCTTGCCGATGGCATAGGAGAGGAGCGGCGTCGGCCGCAGTGCATCAAACAAGTAAACACGAATGCCGTGCGCAGCCAAGACGCAGGCAGCGCACTCCGCGAAGCTGCGGGAATGATTTCGACAGTCGTAAGCGATGACAACGCCGCGCTTCATCGCCTCTGCACCCGTATCCACAATCATTCTGGATAACCCTTCGGTGGCTTGGGCAACGGTATATACATTCATGGCATTGGTGCCTGCCTGCATAATACCGCGCAGCCCGGCTGTACCAAAGGAAAGAGAAGTGAAAAAACGAAATTTGATCTCTTCTTCCAGGTTCTCTATGGCGCGGAGTTCTGTTTTTGTTTCCTCGTCAACTTTCGGCGAGTTCAGCCAGCGATAGTATATTGTTTTATAATCGTTCATGATCGTAAACATCCCTTCTAACTGTTGCAATTCCTTATAAAATTCAGATCAAAGGCTGAAAGCAGCCTATTGTCGCCGGTATACGCTTATATGTCTTTGTGGAAAAAGCTATGCTCCATATGACAGCAGGTAAAGCGGGTCTTTATGGAAAAGATATGAGTGAACCTTTCCTGCCGAGTGTTTCGACGGATATGCTTTATGGAGACGCACGGCATTTTCCGAATATGAGCGTAGATCTGCGAACCGGTGAAAGCCAAGGTAAGACTGCAGTCATGTGCGCAAATTGAAAAATTCTTTTTCGTTTGAATCACCATTTATTATATACTATATAAAAGGAAAGAAATTATCCTTCCTTTTTTTCGGCTTGTATAAATTTTTCCAAAGCCTGCGCAAGCTGGTCAGGACATGAGGTTGCTTTAAAGCCGCACCGTATACCTTTCAGGCGATTTATAGCTTCTTCTGCTTTCATGCCGCGGACAAGAACGGAAATACCCTGTGTATTGCCGCTACATCCGCCATCATACTGTACTTCTGTTATGATATTGTCTTCCATTGTAATGTGTATGGCGGTAGAACAGACGCCTTTTGTCCGATATACAAATGTTTTTGTCATGGTTGATGTCATCCTTATTTTGATTTCTCGTTGCAGAATACTCTCGTTTTCTGGGACAGGCCGCAGAGTACAGCGGCTGTACAGCTTTTTTTCGTTATGGATATTATACCACGTTTTCCATATATTGTATAGGTATTTCTAAACTATTCGCAAAAAAGTCACAAAATCGATGTGTGCAAAATGCACATAAAATTAAAAATAAATATTTAAAAATTCTACCAAAATAACCTCCGTAAAAATCAAAAAAACCGATTAAAACTCTTGCAATATGGATGATTTTATAGTATAATAATGAAGCTTGATGTGCGATGAAGTGAGAGGTTGCCGCGTTTTGCGGGGAATTTTCACAGAGTATGTCCGATATTTAACCGGGCGACAGCAGAAACCGAAACGTTTCTTTGGTGTGCGGATCTTAAATTTGCGAAAGCGGAGAAAACTTCGAATTTCGGAACATACGGATCTTGTTCGGTGGCAATGTCCTTAAGGGAAGGGCGTTGAAACCGATTTTCTCATGCAAAAAAAAGAAACGCCCGGAAACGTGTTCGGGTATGTAACTGCGGCAAGCTGATTCCTGATAAAAACGGGAAAAGCCGCCGTGCGCCGTCGTTTAAAATCGAAAAATTTTAAAAGGAGGCACAAACCAGTGGCAGTAATGGAGAAAATCAGAATTCGACTCAAGAGCTATGATCACACACTGATCGATCAGGCGGCTGAAAAGATTGTGGAAACCGCGAAAAGAAACGGCGCGACCGTTTCCGGTCCGATTCCGCTTCCGACGGAAAAGGAAATCATCACGATTCTCCGCGCGGTACACAAGTACAAGGACAGCCGCGAGCAGTTTGAGACGAGAACCCACAAGCGTCTGATCGACGTCATCAAGCCGCCGCAAAAGGCAGTCGATGCGCTGACGAGCATGGAACTTCCGGCAGGCGTGGAGATTGAGATCAAGCTGTAAGACAATGCGGGCGGGGCTCGCGCGTTGGTCATGTTGGCGGTCTTCCGTCAACCAATAACACAACAGGAGGACAAAACATTGAAAAAAGGAATCATCGGAAAAAAACTCGGAATGACGCAGATTTTTGACGAAAAAGGAAACGTCATCCCCGTAACGGTCATCGAGGCCGGTCCCTGCGTGGTGGTGCAGAAGAAAACAATTGCGAACGAAGGTTACGACGCCGTGCAGCTCGGATTTATGGATATCACGGAAAAGAAGCTGACGAAGGCGGAAAAGGGGCACTTTATCAAGGCGAACGTTCCTTATAAGAGGCATCTGAAAGAATTCCGTCTGGAGAACGCTGGCGAAATGAACGTCGGAGACGTTATCGGCGCTGACGTATTTGCTCCGGGGGAAAGCGTAGATGTGACCGGTATGACAAAGGGACGCGGCTACACTGGTGCGGTCAAAAGATGGGGCAATCACATCCTGCGCATGACGCACGGTACGGGCCCGATTCACCGACAGGTGGGTTCTATGGGTGCAAACTCCACGCCGTCGAGAGTCTTCAAAAATAAGAAGATGGCCGGACAGTACGGAAATGAGCGTGTTACGGTGCTGAACCTCGACGTGGTTCGCGTAGACGCGGACAAGAATCTGATCGCCGTCAAGGGAGCTGTTCCGGGGGCTAAGGGCGGAATCGTGTTTCTTCGCAACACGGTAAAAGCATAAGCGGAAGGGGGAGAAAAACGATGCCAAACATGAAAGTAGTAGATATGGCGGGCAAGGAAGTCGGGACGATGGAACTGTCCGAAAAGGTTTTTGGCGCAGAAATCAAGGAATCAGTGCTTCACGCTGCTGTCAGAGCCTATCTGATGAATCAGAGACAGGGAACACAGTCCACGCTGACGCGTGCCGAGGTTTCAGGCGGCGGCAAAAAGCCGTGGCGCCAGAAGGGAACAGGCCATGCAAGACAGGGCTCGACAAGGTCTCCGCAGTGGACGCACGGCGGCGTGGCGCTTGGTCCGAAGCCGCGCACCTATCGCATAGATCTGAACAAGAAAACGAAGCGCACGGCGCTGTTCGGAGCGCTTTCTTCTAAGGTGGCAGGCGGTGAGATGGTGATCATCGATGCCATCCAAACGGATGCCTACAAGACAAAGACGATGGCGGATATGCTCAAGGCCGTCGGATTTTCGAAAAAGGCGCTCGTCGTTCTGGCGGAAAAGGACGATAAGGTATACCGCAGCCTTTCCAATATCGCAGGCGTAAAAATCGCTTATGCGAACACGATCAATGTGTATGATATACTCAACTGTGGTCTGTTCGTTGTGGCTAAAGGTGCGGCAGAGCAAATCGAGGAGGTGTACGCATCATGAAGGCAATCCAGGATATTATCATCCGGCCGCTCATCACGGAAGAGAGCATGGCGATGACGCAGAACAAGAAATACGCGTTTGAAGTGATGAAAAATGCGACAAAGCCGGAAATCGCGAAAGCGGTAGAGGAAATGTTCAAGGTGGATGTGTTGTGCGTTAACACCATGAATATGAAGAGAAAACCGAAGAGATTGGGTGTGCACGCCGGTTATACCAAGGCGTGGAAGAAGGCGATTGTTACATTGAAGCCGGATTCCAAAACCATCGAATTCTTCGACGGCATGATGTAATCGGGGAGGAGTGAAGAGAATGGCGACAAAACAGTATAAGCCGACGACGCCGGCGAGACGTCACATGTCGGTGCCGAGCTTTGAGGAGATCACAAAGTTCACGCCGGAAAAAAGTCTCGTCGAAATCCTGAAAAAGCATGCCGGACGCAACAGCTACGGCAAGATCACCGTGCGCCACCGCGGCGGCGGCAACAAGAGAAAATACAGAATTATCGATTTCAAGCGGAACACGCTGGACGTTCCGGCGACGGTTGTCGGCGTTGAGTATGACCCGAACCGCACGGGCTATATCGCTCTGGTACAGTATGAGGACGGCACGAAAAAGTATGTGCTGGCGCCTGTCGGCCTGACGGACGGAGATGTGATCTATTCCGGCGCGGGCGCGGATATCAAGCCGGGCAACACGCTTCCGATTGAGAACATTCCGGTCGGTACGTTTATTTACAACATTGAACTGTATCCGGGCAAGGGCGCGCAGATGGTGCGCAGTGCCGGATGTGCGGCTCAGCTCATGGCGAAAGAAAACGGAATGGCGCAGGTGCGGCTCCCTTCGGGAGAGGTTCGTTACGTGCGGCTTTCCTGCAAGGCCTCAATCGGCCAGGTGAGCAATATCGAGCACGAAAACGTTAAAGTCGGTAAAGCGGGCAAAACCCGTCACAAGGGTATCCGTCCGACTGTTCGCGGTTCCGTCATGAACCCGTGCGACCACCCGCATGGCGGCGGTGAGGGCCGTTCTCCGATCGGTCGTCCGTCTCCGGTTACGCCGTGGGGTAAACCGACGCTCGGTTATAAGACAAGAAACAAGAAGGCGAGAACGGAAAAATTCATCGTCAAACACAGAAACGGTAAGTAATAGGAGGAGGCTACGTCCATGAGCAGAAGCTTGAAAAAAGGGCCTTTTGTAGAAGCAAAGCTGTTTGGGAAGATTGCGCAGATGAACGAAAAAGGCGAAAAGCAGGTTGTCAAAACCTGGTCGCGTGCCTCCACGATCTTTCCGGATTTTGTTGGTCATACCATCGCGGTCCATGACGGCAGAAAGCATGTGCCTGTGTATATCACGGAGGATATGGTCGGCCACAAGCTCGGCGAGTTTGCACCGACGAGAACCTTTAAAGGCCATGCGGGCAGCAAAACATCCAATAACGGAAAATAAGAGCGGCGCCGCGTAAAAGGAAGGCGAAGGGAGGATAACATCAACAATGGAAGCAAAAGCATACCTGAAATATGCGAGAATATCTCCGCGTAAGGTAAAGATCGTGCTCGATCTGATCCGCGGCAAGGATGCCGAGATGGCGATGGCAATTCTGAAAAACACCAATAAGATCGCCTGTGAGCCGCTGGAAAAGCTGTTGAAGAGCGCAATGGCCAATGCGGAAAACAACTTCGGCATGGATACGTCCAAGCTGTACGTGTCCGAGTGCTTTGTTTGTCCAGGCCCGACACTGAAACGGATGATGCCAAGGGCAAAGGGAAGCGCAAATCGGATTCTTAAGAGAACGAGCCACGTCACCTTGGCTGTGGCTGAAAAAGAATAAGTTTGGAAAAGGGGGTTCATGCCAAATGGGTCAGAAGGTCAATCCCCACGGCGCGCGCGTTGGCGTGATCAAGGAC